>NZ_CP097269.1:4030000-4330000 GCF_028473645.1 Acidovorax sp. GBBC 1281 | reverse complement strand
TGGAGGGCTTCTCGTCCACGCACAGCACCAGAGCGCGCTCGGGTGGATGCAAGTACAACCCCACGATGTCACGCACCTTGTCGACGAAGTACGGGTCGGTGGAGAGCTTGAAGCCTTCGGTGCGATGCGGCGCCAATGCAAAGGCACGCCAGATGCGCGAGATGGTGGTCTGGCTCAGTCCCAGATGAGCGGCGAGCGTACGGGTGGACCAATGGGTGGCATTCTCTGGCACGGTCTCCAGCGTCGTGGTGATCACGGCCTCGACCTGCTCGTCCAGGATCGTGCGCGGAGCGCCTGAGCGGGGTGCATCGTCGAGGCCGGCAATGCCATGCTGGGCAAAGCGCCGACGCCACTTCGACACCGTCATCAGGCTCAAACCCATGGCTTCGGCAATCGCCGTGTTGGTCGCTGCTGAATCGGCACAGGCCAGCACGATGCGTGCTCGCAGCGCCAAGGCCTGGGCGGTCTTGCGACGGCGTGACCAACCGAGCAACACAGCTCGGTCGGCTTCGCTCAACTCGATAGCAACGGCATGCGGTCGGGCCATGATGTGCTCCCGGGCTGCAAAAAACAGCCGCCAGAAACACATCATAGAAGTTCATGCGAATCTCTGGTGCACACCACTAGGCGGCACCGGGGCGCAAGAGCGTCGTCAACGGGCCGAGCAGGCCTGCTCCTTGACCCATTCGATGGTCTGGCCTTTGACGCACCACTGCGTGTCGAGTACCCAGTCGTTGGACCACTTGTTGGGGTTGCCCCGCAGGATGTTGCAGGGGTGGTAGCCCAGGCTGGGCATGAAGAAATGCTGGGCGATGCCCATGATGGGAACCAGCCACAAGCCAACGAATGCGCCCAGCATCACGATGATCATGGCTTGTTCGACCGGTTTGACGATGCGTTCATTCAAGGGAATGGCGCGCATGCCGCCTAAGACCATCCCCAGAATCAGTAACGCTGCTAAAAACGGGCTCACTATCATGCCCGGTGCGACTTGCACTGCAGGCGCACGGTGTGTGATGTCTACGATGGTCGGCACCATGATTTCTGTCGTCATCCAGAAGCAGCCTGCAATTGCTGCCGAAAAAAGAGGAATGATCCCAAGCAACCCCTTGCGGAGTTTTTGAATGGCGAACATGGTTGGATCGATGGTGCGCGCGTCGCGCGCACGCTTTCGGCGTGGTCGTGTACCGGACATGAATCGTTCTCCAGCGCAATCAGTATGCTGGCATGACGCTATTTAATTAATAGCAAAAAGGCGGGATGTTGCAGCGATCGCCTCTATGGCGTGCCGGGATGACGGGCTATGCGCGCTTGCTCGTTCACCCAGTCCAGGCTCTTGCCTTTGACGCACCAAGCAGGGTCACGCACCCCACATGGTGGGGTGGCCCTCTAATTCCGAACACATCGAGTAACCGATGCCGGGCATGTAAAAGCGTTGGATGACCGAGGTGGCCGGGATTAGGAACATGGCCACGAATCCACCTAAAACTGCTGCCTGGAATGCGCGTTCGAAAGGCTTGATCGCGTGGTCACTCACGGGAACCGCTCGCAGGCATCCCACGATGATTCCCAACAGAGAGAACGCCGCGCAAAACGGCGCAACCCAAACCCCGGGCGTGATTCGAACAGTGGGAGCGCGATTCTCGATATTCACGATGGCAGTCACTAGGGGGAGCCTCTCACAACCCCATGTTTGACGAATCCGAATAGGGAGGAGTGGGCGCCAGTAGCCGTTTGAGCGTGATGAGGCCCAGCAACGGTCTGCGCCTGGGTGCATGAGGGGCCTTGCAGGCCCGGTGGCTCAGGCTTTCACCGTTTGCAGGCGCACTTGTGCCTTGCCAGTGGCGGGCTTGAAGAAAGCATCCACGCCCCGATGCAGGAACCAGGCCAGTCGCTTCATGTTGTAGCAGGCGGCCATCATCGTCATCCCCACCGTGGCGCGCGCCTGTCCGATGGTGCGCACGAACTTGCCCCCCAGGTGGCGGATACCGGCGAACACGTGCTCCACCTTGGCTCGTTTCTTTGCGATGCGCTGGTTGCGCCCCTTCTGGCATTCGCTCTGTGGTCGGCCCGCCTGCGCACGGCGCTGCATCGCATCCACGAATCCCAGCACTTTCAGCATCTGGCACCTTTGGCGGCTCGGGTAGGCTTTGTCCGCATGCACTGCCCGCCCGGTGTTGTGCATGTCCAGCACCTCATCGAAGTGGTGCCCGTCGTGCTCGCTGGCCGTGCCCGTGGCGAGGCGGCGGATGAAGCCGTGCTTGAGGTCCACGCTCACGCTGAGCTTGTAGCCGAAGTGGCTTTTGCCGTGCTTCTTCGTGTGCGTGGCCTCCACATCCTTTTGCCTGCGTCGCGCTTGGCTCCAGTCCGGCTGCCCGCCTTGTGCCAGCGTTCGCCGCTCCTGCTGGCCGATGTGCTGTCGGGGCGCGGGCACCAGCGTGGCATCAATGGCCTGCCCGCCCCGGGCGATGTAGCCGTGGCGCTGCAGTTGGGCATCCACCCCCTGGAACAAGGCCGTTGCCCCGCCCACGCCAAGGCGCTCGCCAAAGCGCCAGATCGTGTTGCGGTCCGGCACGTTCATCGCATCCTGCAACAGGCAAAACCGCTGGTAGCTCCCCCGGTCCAGCAACTGATACTCCATCTGCTCATCGGACAGGTTGTACAGCCGCTTCAACACCAGGATGCGCACCATCACCTCGGTGGGGTAGGCGGGCCGACCGCCCCGGCGGCCACCCCCGCGTTCGATCAAGGCATCCACCAGCCGGGCCAGTTCTGCGAAGTCGATGTGCCGCGCGATCACCTGCAGCGGATCGCCCACCTCATCTCTCTTGTGTTGGCGCGAGGCCTCAGCGAACAGGTCGAACTTCAGGGCGCTACGGGGAGTGATCATGGCAAAGGATGGAGCACGCATTCTCGATCAACAAGGGACCGGATGGGTTTTGAGAGGTTCCCCTACGACTGGGTCAATGACGATGGCCGAAACAACATCGGGTCATGGATCGAAGCCGCAGCAAAGGCCGCAGGCCGATGATCTGATCGCTGATGGCGCGTTGCAAGGGCAAAAACCAGAGAGATCAGCGCTGCTTGCGGCCAGCATCAACTGGTAGCAGCTACTGCGCGTCTCACGCTTCTCAAGGCGTCACAAAGGACGCCTGGACCTACGGCATAGGCGCTGCCTTGGGCCACTTGGCGGTGCCTGGAGTCGGTGGTGTGGTCGCCGGCGCCGCCGCCAGCAAGTTCTTCTCTTGGCTTGCCGAATCGGACGGAACGCGGCCACCACGCGTTTTTGTCAGTTTCGACTTTGACAACGATCAGCAACTCAAGCATCTGTTGATCGGACAGACTAAGCGAAAGAACCTGCAGTTCTCTGTGGTCGATGGTTCCTTGAAAGAGGCTTCTCCTGAGCCGCGCTGGAAAGAAGCGGCGCTAATGGAGATCCGTCGATGCGACGTTGTCGTCGTACTGCTGGGGCGCTACACGCACAGGGCGCCCGGTGTGCTGGCCGAGGTGGCTATGGCTCGGGCGGAAGGGAAGCCTATCGTGCAATTGGTCGGAAGCCGAGTAGGCCGCTACGCTCGCGTGCAGGGGGGCGGTAGGGTCATGGCCTGGACACAGGCCAACCTTACGAGGTTATTCGGCGGCATTTGAACGTGTCGATTGACGTAGCGCTGCCGTTATGAGCTGCAGCTTCTGGCCTGCCACATCATTCCGGCCGACTATCGCTTCATAGCCGATAGCTGCCAATAGACGAATCCGCCTTTTACTGCTGCAACTAGCCTCAAGCGGTAGGCCCATCACTTTTACACTTTTGAATTCCGTAGAACTGGACACAGACGGTTGACGCAAATCTCGGGATGCAGCAGGGTCTCAAGGCGAATGGCGAATGGCGAATGGCGAATGGCGAATGGCGAATGGCGAAGGCTGGCCCATCTAGCTCAGAGCGGCCTCGAGCCTGAAGGCGCGGAATTTCCGCATTGACTATCAACACCATCTCGTCAAGCATCCCAGCCCATGGCAGACGCAATTTTCTTCAGCCATGGGGCGACAGCCTTCTGGCATGGACGAGTGCGCAGGAGTATTTTGCTCGGGAAGAAGAGCGATATGGCTGGACCTCAATGACAGAACTGGCTGAAGTAGACCAGGTATTTCAGGGTGGTCTAGGGATGTTCTGCACGAATCGTTTAGGCCGGTGTTTCAGTCGATCTGAAGTCGCTAGAGGCGCGGCCATCAATCTGTGGTACCCAGCGCATTCTTATCGTGCGGGTTTTGGGCACTGCGGTGTGCCATTTGCAGGCCTCACGCTTGTCACACATGCACCTATCCCATTGCCAGCAGCTTGTGCCTGGCCATCCACAGGTTGCCCAGCGCGAACAGCGTGACGATCTGCAGCGTATTCTTCCTCAGTCCCCGGTAGCGCACCTTCTCATACCGGCGGATCACGCCACGCTGTGCAATTCAATGGCACAACAGGTCAACCACAAGTGCGTGCAGCGTCTGATGCAAAAGATGGGGCTACGTGCGTTGATCCGGGCGAAGAAGCGCTCCTGGCATGTCCCGGAAACGAACGATGCGCACGTACCCAACGTTCTGCATCGCGACTTCTGCGCGACCGCGCCGAACCAGAAATGGGCGACCGATGTCACCGAGTTCAATGTAAGCGACCAAAAGCTCTACCTGTCGGCCTGCATGGACCTGTACAACGGCGAGATCGTCGCGTACCGCATGGCAAGGCGGCCGGTCGTCGAGATGGTTTCCAGCATGCTTGAGGCCGCGCTATCGCGGACCAATTGCGTCGCAGGCCTGATCGTGCATTCCGACCAAGGTTGGCACTACAAGATGCAGCCCTACCGAGCGATGCTCGTGCGACGCGGAGTCGAGCAAAGCATGAGCCGCAAGGGCAACTGCTTCGACAACGCGGCGATTGAAAGCTTCTTGGGCACCCTGAAAGCCGAGTATTTCCATCTCGAAAGGCCCGATAGCATTGATGCGCTCGAAGCGGGCGTGCATGATTACGTCCACTACTACAACCACGAGCGCATCAAGCTCCGGCTGCAGGGGCTCAGTCCGGTGGAATACCGACTGAGAAACACCGCCTGATTGGCGGCAAGGCAAACGTCCAACTTCTGGGGGGCAGTTCAACCCGGGGCGATTCAGCGGGCATGTTTGCATGCTCTCTGATGCATGTTGCTAGTCTTCATTTCTGATACTGCAAGTTATCAGAAGTGAGAATTCTGAGATGTCAGATACATTCGCACAGCCCCTGGGGCAGGGCTCTTAGCCACTGGGGATGCTCGCGTCAAGCCTTCCTCTTTCCATGTCGGGGACGGTCAAGTGCTTTGAAGAGTTCCGAGAAATCTAGTTCTAGTGACTCCACGATTCGGGCGACATTGAGAAGCGCGACATTGCGCTCGCCCCGTTCGACCCCGCCCATATAGCTCCGATCAATTCCGCATTGATCGGCGAATGCCTCCTGAGAGAGCCCTTTTGCTTTTCGCTGCTGCCTAACCGCTTCTCCAAAGGCGACAAGTACGTCGGCCTTCTGCTTCTTCTCATGAGGTGGAGTTGTCATGGCTCAATGCTCCCCTTATGAGGACAAAAGTGCCACGGTCTATGAGAACGCGGTTGAAAAGTACGCGGACTATGGGTATCATTTGTGCCTGGATAGTCGCTTGTAAATTGGCGAGGCTCAAAGGATTTCATAGCATTTCGTGGAGGACAAATATGAATCTCAAAGTCGGAGGACCGCGCATCGCGCTGTTGGCGCTCATGCTTCTAAATTGGGGAAGTTCGAGGGCTGAAGGTGTCACTCAGCCAAGTTCCATGGCCTCCTTACTCCGCGATGCGTCAACTTCGCCAAAGACGGAGAACCCAGAAGTGGTCCTGCATTTGGCCGCTGAAGCTGCTCAACGTGACCTTGATCCGAAGGTAAACGGTTCTGTTCATGACATTCGAGCAACTACTGTGACGACAGAGGGAGGAGGGCCACCTGTGCCCAAATCCGTTTCAGTACGTCGAGATTTCTGACCTCATGAAGCTCAAGAAACGTCGCTCCTTGGCTTGTTCCGTCGCAGCCGCAGCCTTGACCTGGGTCGGTGCCTCACACACGCAACTCCCTCAACAACCCCAGGACAGGACCAACGCCATCGCAACCTACGAGGTGCTCGGCGTGCGTCTGGGCATGCCCGAAGCCGAGGCCATTGCGGCCGTCAGATCACGCTTCCCAGCCGGCACCAAGAATGCCAACGGCCAAGTGGTTACCCTCCGGATCACTGGCTACCAACTGACGAACCCCCGCACGAATGCGAAGGTGCGCGCTGGGGTGCGCATCGACCTGCATCCCGACGTAGCGAGCAATTTCGACTTCGTCAAAATCTTCGTCTACGCCGGAAAAATCTGGGCCGTCTGGCGCGACGACAGCGCCGGGCGCTACAGCATCGTTGTTGGTTGCGAGCAGGCGCGATGCGCCGATATTTTCTACGTAGAAACTTGCCGGACCTTTTGCGTCGGCTGACCATCACATGACCCTCTGGTGCTTGAATTTTGAGCAACATTTCCGCCACCTTTGTCACCCGATTCGGCCCTCGAACCTCTTTCTGCTCGATAGCATTGGACGCATGCGTTGACCCTGGCGTCGTTGTTGGTCCAAGGGGCGGTGGCGGAACCGCAGGGTGTTGTTCAGCACATCTCTGCTGCGGCCCTGACAGCCGCGGCTCCTGGTCAAACCGGAGGGTCGCCGCATGTCTCGATGCCTCCTGTTTGACCGCTCTTGAGCGTTCACAGGGGGGCCATAGCCTCTTGCAATCCAGCAAAAACTTGCCTTCATGCATTGACGTCGTAACACCGCCTATGTCGGATCCGTTATCAGGCCCGCCGTTTTCCCCAGACAACCGAGTTGGATCTCGATCTCTCAGACTGCGCGCTGCCCTCAGCCATCGCCCCAGCGCCGGCGACAGCTGCCGCATCGATTTCGCCAGCACTTCCGCCGCGATCACCATCTCTGTGACCACCGGCGCCCACCCTCGACCTCGTCAACTCCTCGATCGTCTTCCTTGATTCATGGCTGCTGCGTTTCGGTTAGCCACGGCAGTGCCGCTGGAGGCGGTGGCACTTACTAGCGTCACCCCGGCGGGCAATACGTTTGTGAACTCATTGCCAGGGTTGTTAGCCAGCGCGGCAGGCCCGCTGTTTGTGAGCACCAGTGTGTAGGTGGCTGTACTGCCTGGGATGAACGCGCCTGCGACGGTCTGGGTTGCTGTGACATAGGGCGCTGGTGCGAGCGACACCCGCAGAGTGAACGAGTCAGCGTTCAGGCCTGTGCCCCAGGTCCACACATACGTGCCAGGCGTCGCGCCAAGACCTGCCAGGGTGGTCGCGTTCCAAACAGCACCACCGGAAAGGGGAGAGCCCGAAACGTAGCCCTGCGGAACAAACAAGAAGCCTGAAGTGCCGCTGAGAGCCACACGCTGGCCAGACGAGCTGGAGGCAAAAACAAGAGTCCTTGATCCATACGAGGCGGGCCCAGTAAAGCCTGTAAATCTGTCAGCATTGACCGTTGTACCGTAGGCAACAGAACCCACTGCAGGCCGCATCTGCGACGAGAAACCGAAGACAGGCCCAGCAACAGTTAGCGCTGTTGTGTTCACCGGGCCGCTGCCGGTCACCTCCACGTTCGGTCCGTTCTCGTACATGAAGGCAACGTGTGCCGCGTGTGATGCCACCGCACAGGTCACCAGGGCGGCCGCCGCCGCAAGTCGCGTGATTTTCATGGAGCTTTGTCTGCCCTTTTAAGAGGATCGAGAAGGACGCCCTTATTGGGGTCGCCTCAGAATTCGGAAAATAAAGCACGCTAAGCCGTTGCCCGTCATCCAAGGGGCGATGGCCCGGCTCAGTACGAGCTAAGTCTGCCTGCGTACCTTCTCCACTGTGCAAATCCCTGCACTCGTCTGGAGAAGCATCATGTACCGCTACACCAAACTTTCCCTTCTGGCCGTTGCCATCGCTGCAAGCGGCGCGGTCGCCTACGCCGCCAATGGCGGTATGGAAAACGACGCCCTGGCAATCAGCAAGGCAAAGATTCCCCTCACACAGGCGGTCACCGTCGCCGAGCAGCACGCCAATGGCAAGGCGTCACGTGCCGAGTACGAGAACTCGAAGCAAGGCTGGGTCTATGACGTGGAGGTCGTCAGTGGGGCCAAGGTCTTTGATGTCCGGGTCGATGCCGACAAGGGCACGGTCATGTCGTCTGCCGAGGACAAGGCGGATCACGATGACGACCACGACAAGCGGGATTGACTCCCGACAGTATGGCCGGATCGTTTCCATCGGAGGCAATCCGGCCAGGAGACTTCATGGAACATCTCAACCAAACATTCTTCCTATGGCTCAACGCGCCTGAACACCCGAATGCTCTGATGGTGACGCTGGTCACCTTCTTTGCGGAATGGCTCATCTGGGCCATCCCGATCCTGATCGGCATCGGCTGGCTGCGTGGCAGCGGAGGCACCCGCAAGGCCATGCTCATCGCAACCGCATCGGCATTGCTGGGCTTGTTCATCGACCAGGTCATCGGCTTGGCCTGGTTCCATCCCCGGCCATTCATGATTGGCCTGGGCCACACTCTCATCCCTCATGTTGCCGACTTGTCATTCCCGAGCGATCACCTGACGCTGTGGTGGGCAGTTGCCTTCAGCCTCGTGCTGCAACGAGGCCCACGAATTGCAGGCTTGGCTTTGGCTTTTTTGGGCGTCCCCATCGCCTGGGCGCGCATCTACCTTGGAGTGCATTTCCCATTCGACATGCTCGGAGCCATCGCCGTTGCTGCGCTCTGTGCCTGGCTGATGTTGCGTGAAGCGCGCTGCTATCTGAAGCCGAGCTACCAACTCGCCACCGGCATCCATCGCTGGCTCTTCGGCAGGTTGATCGCGCTCGGATGGGTGCGCGAGTGAGCCTATGGGCGGGCTAAGTCAGCCCGTTCAAACTGCTTGCAAACCATTTCACCTCGGCAGGAGAACACCATGAACAAATTGCCCACGATCAGCGCCACAGGTTGGCTCAATAAGGTCCCGGAAGTCGCGCTGTCGTTCTGGATCATCAAGATCATGTCCACCACGGTGGGTGAGACGGGAGCCGATTTCCTGGCGGTCAACGCAGGTTGGGGCCAAGGCGTGACTCGAACCGTCATGGCGGCGCTATTGGCAGCCGCCTTGTTCATGCAGTTGCGTACCCGCCGCTATACCCCTTGGATTTACTGGCTGACGGTGGTACTAGTCAGCGTGGTCGGCACCCAGATCACCGATCTGCTGACCGATGGCCTTGGTGTCAGCCTGTACATCAGCACCTCGGCGTTCGCAGTTGCGCTCGCCACAATCTTCTTCGTCTGGTATCGGGTCGAGCGCACCCTGTCCATCCACGACATCGTAACGCGCAGCCGGGAGCTGTTCTATTGGGCTGCCATCCTATGCACGTTTGCGCTGGGCACGGCTACTGGCGACCTGGCGACCGAGGCATTGGGTCTGGGCTTTACCTGGGGTGCCTTGGCATTTGGCGCACTGATTGGCATCACCTATGCCGCCTGGCGCATGGGCGGCAACGCCGTTCTGACCTTCTGGATCGCCTACATCTTGACCCGCCCCTTTGGGGCGGCGCTTGGCGACTTGCTGACACAGGCCAAGACCTATGGCGGCCTTGGCATGGGTGCCATGTGGACAAGCGTCTTGTTCCTCACGGTGATCGTCATGCTGGTGGCCGTCGCGCAGATCGGCATGAATGGACGCCGTTCGGCCCAGATCGTCGAATAACCCTCTTCGCTCTACACAAGGAGAAAAACATGTTCATACAGCCCTCAATCGCTCGCCCTGTTGCCGCCATTTCGGCCACCGTGCTCTTGGCTCTCGCGGCTGGTTGTTCCAAATCTGCCGACCAGAACAACGTAAGCACAGCATCAACTACACCGGCCCAGACTGTCTCGGCCTCACAAGGCAAAACTGCCTCCCAACTGGGTGACCTGTCGGCCTTCCGCAGCATCGCCACCGATGTCGCCGCCATCGTTGACAAGGGCGACCTGCCCGCAGCCAAGGCACGCATCAAGGACTTGGAAGTCGCATGGGACTCGGCTGAGGCTGGCTTGAAACCACGGGCAGCCGATGACTGGCATGTGCTCGACAAGGCCATCGACAAGTCGCTTGCGGCGCTTCGTGCCGACACGCCAAGCCAAGCTGATAGCAAGGCAGCGATGGATGCCCTTCTAAAAACCTTCAACACGCTCGAAGGAAAGTGAGCGCGCCATGAAAACATCCACTGAACACGCACTGGCCAAGGTGCCCGAAGTCACGCTGGGCTTCTGGCTCATCAAGATTGCCGCCACGACGCTCGGCGAAACCGGCGGCGATGCGGTCTCGATGTCCATGAATCTGGGCTACCTAGTCGGCACGGCCATCTTCGCGGCGATCTTCCTGGCTGCCGTGGTCGCGCAGGTCAAGGCCAAAGGCTTCCATCCCTTGCTGTACTGGACCACCATCATCGCCACGACCACGGTCGGCACGACGCTGGCCGATTTTGCGGATCGCTCGCTCGGTATCGGGTACGCTGGCGGTTCGAGTTTGCTGCTGGTCTTGCTGCTCGGCTCGCTCTTCGTCTGGCATCGCACCCTCGGCTCCGTGTCGGTGAGCACGGTCAGCTCGCCCAAGGCAGAAGCCTTCTACTGGCTGACGATCATGTTCTCCCAGACGCTGGGCACCGCGTTGGGCGACTGGACGGCTGATACGGCGGGTTTGGGATACACGGGTGCAGCCGTCGTGTTCGGCGGCCTGCTCGCGCTGGTCGTGGTGGCCTACTACTGGACGGGCGTGTCCCGCACGCTGCTGTTCTGGGCGGCGTTCATCCTGACTCGCCCGCTAGGTGCCGTGGTCGGGGACTTTCTGGACAAGCCGCTGAGCGCGGGTGGTCTGGCGTTGAGCCGCTATTCAGCATCGGCCGCACTGTTGGCCTTCATGCTGACTGCGATCCTGCTGTTCCGGCAACGGGCCGCCAGAACGGCACATTGAACGACGATTGAACGGAGGGGGAATGCGGGTATTGCTGGTCGAAGACGATCCCATGATCGGTGACGCGATCCAGGGCGCATTGAAGGATGCGTCCTACGCCGCTGACTGGGTGAAGGACGGGCAGACCGCGCTCACCACGCTGGGCTGCCAGCACTACGACCTGGTGCTACTCGACCTCGGTCTGCCCGGCCAAGATGGGCTGGAAGTCCTGGCCAGCATCCGTGCTAGAGACAACCCGATTCCCCTGCTCATCATCACGGCGCGTGACGGCCTGGATGACCGTCTGCGCGGCCTGGATGGCGGGGCCGACGACTATGTGTCTAAGCCCTTTCAGATGGCGGAACTGCTGGCCCGGATGCGCGCTGTTCTGCGCCGCAAAGGTGGCACGGCAGCACCCGTGCTCAGCAACGGCGTGGTGACGCTCGACCCGGCCACCAAAGAGGCTTGTGCCAATGATGGCCCCCAAGTGCAACTGTCCAACCGCGAGTTCTCACTACTGCAAGCCTTGCTGGTTCGGCCCGGTGCCATCCTTTCGCGCAGCGAACTCGAGGATCGCATCTATGGCTGGGGCGAAGAGGTCGAAAGCAATGCCGTCGAATATCTGATCCACGCACTGCGGCGCAAGCTCGGTGGCGAGGTCATCAAGAACGTCAGGGGGTGCGGATGGATGGTCTCAAAAAGCGCTTGAACGAATCGGTTCAGCTCAAACTGTCTTTCACACTCTCGCTAGCCATCCTCGTGGTGGCCATCGTGGCGGGCATCTTCTCGTTTCTGTCCGCCTTCGATGAAGCTCACGAGTTACAAGACGACGTACTGCGCCAGGTGGCGCAGCTCATGGATCATCAGCGCCTGTCGCCTGCCGTGCCGAACACTGATACTCGTCTCAAAGATGCCGATGAAGAATCGCGGGTGATCGTCCAGCGCTTGGGTGAGGTCAGTCCCTATGCGGTAGGCGTGGATGCAGGCGGCGTGCTCCCGCTCCCGGCGACTTTGTCGGATGGATTGCACACGCTGGAAGTTGGTGGCGAGACGTTTCGCGTGCTGGTCAAGACCACGGCGAGCGGCGAACGCGTCGCTGTGGCTCAGGAGTCCGGCTTCCGCAATGAGATTGCCCGCGACGGGGCACTGCGCACGGTGATGCCTTTCCTGATTCTCGTGCCGGTGCTGCTGTTGATCGTTGCTGACCTTGTGCGCAAGATGTTTCAGCCCATCGCGGCGCTGTCCAAAGAAATAGACCAGCGGGCAGAGCAGGAACTGCATCCCGTCGAAGACCGCCACCTTCCGGTCGAGGTACGTCCGTTTGCCGTGGCGATCAATCGCCTGCTCGCTCGTGTCGGCCAGTCGATGGAATCTCAGCGCCGCTTTGTGGCGGATGCCGCGCACGAGCTACGCTCGCCGCTGACCGCCATGTCGCTGCAAGCAGAACGGCTCGCGGAAGCGGAAATGTCCAGCGTGGCACGCGAACGGCTGACGGTTTTGCGCCAAGGGATCGAGCGCGGCCGCAGCCTGCTCGATCAACTTTTGACCTTGGCTAAGGCGCAGTCGGCCACCGACCTGCCGAAGTCGCCGGTATCTGTCCAGAGCATCTACCGCCGCGTGCTGGAAGACCTCATGCCGCTGGCCGAGGCCAAGCACATCGACATCGGTGTCGAAGGCACGCTGGACGCCGAAGTGTGGGCAAGCGAGCTGAACATGATCGCTGTGATCAAGAACCTAGTCGATAACGCCATCCGCTACACGCCGGAGGGAGGGCGTGTTGATCTCTCTGTGGGTGTCTCGGAAGGGATGGCCGTACTACGTATTCAGGACAGTGGGCCTGGCATTCCGTTGGCTGAACGGGAACGGGTGTTTGATCCCTTCTACCGCACGCTGGGGAGCGAGCAGATCGGCTCGGGCCTGGGGCTGTCCATCGTCCAGACGATTGCCCATCGCATTGGTGCTGAAATCAGCCTCGATTTCGTGAATGAAATTCAGCAGACCGGCTTAAACGTTGTCGTTATCGTTCCCATGGGCGCTGTTGCACAAATCGAATTGCAGACGGCATGACCCTAACCCCAGACGGACCTATGCCACAGCAGTCACCGACACGGTGTGAGGACGGCCGATCTGACTGAACCGATTGAGCAAGGCCACGCGGACATGCAGCTCCACAACCTGGCGGTCGAACGTGCGCGCGATCACCCGTTCGCCCAGTCGCTTGAAGCAGTGCATCTTCGTCTCCACAAGGCTGCGCCGGTGGTAGCCGCTCCACTTCTTCCAAATGCCGCGACCCAGGCGCTGGCACGCCCGAATGGCCTCATTACGATGCGCCGAGCCCGGACTCGACTTCTTCCAATGGCTGGCGTTCTTGCGGGGCGGGATCACCGCCATCGCGTGCCGCTCGGCAATGGCGTCCAGGCAGGCGCGCGTGTCGTAGGCGCCATCGGCACTGACGCTTTCGATGGATTCGTCAGTGGGAATCTGAGCCAGCAACCCGGGCAACATCGGCGCATCCCCAATGGCGTTGCTGGTCACCTCGATGGCGCGTATTTCCAGCGTCTGCGCGTCGATGCCCAGATGGACCTTGCGCCATTCGCGCCGGTATTCAGCACCATGCTTCTTGCGTTTCCACTCTCCTTCGCCCAGGAACTTGATGCCGGTGCTGTCCACCAGCAACTGCAGCGGCGAGTTGGTTCGCTGGTAGCTCAGTTCGACCTGCAAGGTCTTTTGGCGCCGGCAAACAGTGCTGAAGTCAGGTACCGGCCAGTCCAGCTTTGCCAGCCGCAGCAGGCTCTGCACCATGCCCAGCGCCTGTCGCAAGGGCTGGCCGAACAGGCACTTGATGCTCAGGCAGAACTGGATTGCTGCGTCCGAGAAGGTTCGGCTGCGTCCACGCCTGCCGGTCGGCGTGCCAAACCACTGCATGCCCTCATCTAGCCACATCGTCAACGAGCCTCGCGCTTTCAGCGCCGCGTTGTACGCCTTCCAGTTCGTCGTGCGGTACTTGCTCCGCTGCCTGTTCTTCGTCTCTGTCACGCAGTCAGTCTACGGGCATCAGCATCGCGATTTGTGCAACAAAGCCGGTCAGACAGGCGCAGCGTGCAATCGAGTACCGCCATTCCATCGAGTCGATGCGGGACATAGCTGCGGACAGCGCGCGCGATGCCCAGGAACGGCTGGCAGCCATCAAGGCGCTGGCCAATGACATGCTGGGCCGTCCGCCCGTCAGCCATGCTGAGGTTGTCAGGGAAACCTTGACCGAGCAGAGCGCACGCGTTCGCACGGTCCTAGACGGCATAGCCTGCCTGGACCTGCGGGGAGATCCTGAGCGCGCCGACGGCAAGCTGGTTTCGGCATTGCAAGCACTTCGCGCTACAGGCGCCAAGGAGCTGCCGGTTGACTTCGACATTTCGCTGGTCGAGCCGAAATGGCGCCCACTGCTCGAGGTGCCAGATCGAAAGGCCGCCCTCAGGGCCTTCGAAGGTTGTGCGTTGATGCGCATCAGCAAAGGGCTGCGAGGCGGAAGTTTGTATGTGAACCACAGCGCAACCTATCAGAGCAAGGCGAGTTTGCTCATACCGCAGGACGAATGGGAACGCGACAAGGCTGCTCTCTGCGAAGCCTATGGCCTGGAACTGGATCCAAGAAAGGCGCTTGGCCTCCAGTACGAGCTGCTGCGTACCGGCCTTGCCGATGTGGAGGTCGGGCTTGAGAAAGGCCTGCTTGAGATCGATTAAGCTGGGTGCGTTCGAATACCGGCGATCCGGGCTGCCGAGGAGGATCCGGAGCTTCGGCACACCAACCAGCGTCTGAGCGACATGATTGGCGCAACGCAGCTGCCGGATGTCATTTTGGAGATCGACAGTCGGACACAGATCAGCACCATGTTGCTGGGCCGACAGCCGGAAGACGATGAAGAACTCATCGCGTTGTATGCAGGCTTGCTCGCGCACGGCACAGAGATAGACGCCAAGGCGGCCGCCGCCATGATTCCTGGCGTGCCTGTCAGCCGGGTTACGGCGGCCATGCGCATGCTCGAGGCGCCCGGCCGGCTGCGCGCAGCCAACGACAGCGTAGTGGCGTTCCAGCAGCGGTTTCCGATCGTCAAGCTGTGGAGTGATGGGAAGAAAGCCTCCTCCGACATGATGGCGCTCGATGCCACGCGCCATCTGTCCATTGCCCGCACTGATCCCCGTCGCAAGACCGCGGCGGCAGGCATATACACCCACGTCCTGGGCAGCTACCCGGTCATCTTTGACCAGCCCATAGTGCTGATGACGCGCCAGGACGCGCCGGCGGTGCATGGAATCGAAGCCTACAACTCGAACAGCGAGGACCGCATCAAGGTCGACCTCTTGGCGGTGGACACCCATGGCTACACCTATTCCGGCATGAGCGTGGCCAAGCTGCTGAAGTTCGACTTGTGTCCCCAGTTGGCGGGGCTGCCCGACTGCAAGATCTGGACGCCCCGCTCGCTCAAGGTGTCGGAGGCCCTCGAAAAAGTCGCCATACCGGCCATTACCGAGAAAGCCATTCGGGAAGGCTGGGACCAGACCATGCGCCTCATTGCCTCGATCAAGTCCGGCCGCGTGAGTGTGGCGTGGGCGCTGGCTCGCCACGGGAGCGCAGCTGCTGGGGATGACGTTCGCCGCTGCCTGGACCAGTACGGCCGACTGCTGCGATCGGTGTTCCTTTGCGACTACTTCACCAACGACGTCTTCCGCCGGGAAATCCACACCTTGCTCAACCGCGGTGAGTCGGTGCACCTTCTTCAGCGGGCCATCTACTACGGTCGAATCACCGCCGAACGAGGCCGCCGGCGTGATGAGCTCAAGTCGATTTCGGGATCGCACGCGCTTTTGAAGAACGTCGTGATCGGCTGGAACACGATGAAACTGCAGGAAACCGTGGATCGCCTGAAGTCCAGCGGGCAGCGCATTGACGACAGCATCCTGCGCCGGATCGGCCCGGTGCACTTCGGGCACATCAACTTTCGGGGCACCATGAGCTTCAGCGTGGCCCGGTATGCCGTAAGCGCCGTCTCAGCCCCCCTCTTGACGCGGGATCGACGGAAGAACTACAGCAGGTCGCTCTCACCGTCGCGACGCACGAGCATGGCCAGGCAGTTGCTGCCATCGGCGGCCGTGGCGACGCACTCGTGCGGTGGCAGCGCACCGATCGTGATGTCGCCGCCGTCCTCGATCAGGGCCTTGATGTAGTTCGTCCGAGACATCGTCGCTCAGACCTTGATCGCGGCGAGCCGGTCGTTGATCTCGATGCTGTCGAAGGCCAACGGGTCCCAGGTATCGGCACCGATCCATTCGACCAGGTTGTCGTGCTCGGGATCGTCAGGGTTCGCCATGGCCCGCACGAACTCCGCATAGCCCGGTGCGCCTCCGCAATCCTCCGGCGGCGTTGCACAGGCACCGCCGGCACAGAACGGGAGCACGAACTGCGGCATCGGTGCGATCTTCTTCTCGACCTTGATGCGGTGGTCCCAGTAGTCCCCGAAGTCGTAGACGTAGCTCAGCGTCGACCGGTTCAGGGCAGTGGTCAGTCGCGTGCTTTCGCTGGTGATCGAGCCAGGCTCGTCGTGCATCGGGTCTGGCGTGCCATAGCGCTCGCCGTCGCCAGCGATGAACTCGTGCAGATGCGAGTGGCCCCAGCCGAAGGCAGCCTGGACCACAAGATGCAGCTTGGCCAGGGTGATCGTCTCTGGCACCAGGACGCGGCGCCAGACCTTGGGCTTGGTGCCGCGCAATTCAATGTGCAGTTGCAGGATCGCCGCTGGTGCCTTGATCCGTTGGACCTTGCTCGCCATGCTCAAGCTGCTTGTCGTTGGTCTTCGGCGTGTCGGCCGATGTTCCACGGCAGCAACTCGTCGATGCGATTGATCGGATGGTCCGCAATGCGCCCGAGCACATCGCGCAGGTAAGCCTCGGGGTCGAGCCCGTTCAGCTTGGCCGTCTCCACCAGGCTGTAGATGGCCGCGGCGCGCTCGCCCCCAGCGTCCGAGCCCATGAACATGAAGTTCTTGCGGCCCAGGCTCACGCCGCGCAGCGCGCGCTCGGCGGCGTTGTTGTCGATCTCGATGCGACCGTCGTCACGGTAGCGCGTCAACGACCGGAGCCGTGTGAGCGTGTAGCCGATGGCGCGTGCGAGTTCCGACTTGGCACACACCTGCCCGAGCATCCCTCGCAACCAGGCGAACAGTTCCTCGAGCAACGGCCCGGCTCGCGCCTGCCGCTCCCGGCAGCGCTCATCCGGTGGGCGGCCGCGGATGTCGGATTCGATCGCATACAGCGCACCGATGCGCCGAAGGGCCTGTTCTGCAACCGAGCCCTGCGCCCGCCCCTGGCTCTCGTGCAGATCCCAGAATGGTCTGCGCGCATGCGCCCAGCACGAAGCCTCGATGACGTTGCCGTTTGCATAGAGCTTGGCGAAGCCGGCATACGCATCGGCCTGCAACACGCCCTTGAAGTTCTTCAGGTGCGCCTGAGGATGTTCACCCTTGCGGTCGGGCGAGTAACGCAACCACGCCGCGGGCGCGTCTGCACTCGCAGATGACCGATCGTCACGCACGTAGACCCAGAGCCGCCCGGTCTTGGTCTTGCCCCGCCCGGGCGAGAGCACCGCCACTGGCGTGTCGTCGGCGTGGAGCTTGGAGCCCGCCAGCACGTAGCGCCCGAGCGCTGCGACCAGTGGGTGCAAGAGCTTCTCGCTCTGGCCGACCCAGCCAGCCATCGTGGAGCGCTCGATCAGGACGCCCTCGCGTGCGTAGATCCGGCTCTGGCGGTACAGCGGTTGGTGGTCGCAATACTTGGCGACCAGCACGTGGGCCAGCAGCCCGGGGCCGGCCACGCCGCGTGCGATGGGCCGGCTGGGCGCTGGCGCCTGGAAGATCGATTCGCACGCCATGCAGGCGAGCTTGGGGCGCACGTGGCGGATCACCTTGAAGCGCGAGGGCACGTACTCCAGTTGTTCCGAGACGTCCTGGCCGATCTGCCGCAGCCGACCACCACATGCGCTGCAGCCGCAGGCCTGGCCGGCGGCATCGCGCCGCGCATCCGATGTCTCGGGCCGGTACACATGGTTCTCCCGCGGCAGGTGTGTGGGCAGGCTGCGGTCGAAGCCTTCGCTGTTGGCCGCTTGCGCCTTCGGTGTCTTGCCGACCGGTGCGAGTTCATGCAGCGGCAGACCTTCGATCAATGCGATCTGCGGATCGTCCAACTGCTCGCTGGAGGCGCCGAAGCGGGCGCGGACCTGGCGCAGCAACTGCACCTTGAGCTTGTCGACGAGCAGTTTGAGCAGGGCGACTTCCGCGTCACGGGCCTGCACGACACGCAGCAGCGAGTCGACGGTGTGGGGTGCGTTGGCGGTGTTCGGCACGCCATCTACTATGCCATCGGACCTACCCGGAATCGACCGCGACCAGCGCGTTCAGAAGACGAATTCTTGAGCCCAGTTCAAGCTGCGAGCGCAGGCTGATCTGTGCGCATCGGCATGCGCCAGTCGATGCCTTCGAGCAGCATCGAGAGCTGTGCCGGCGTGAGCGAGACCTTGCCGCCTTGCGCCTGCGGCCAGACGAATCGGCCGCGCTCCAGGCGCTTGGCCAGCAGAAGCAATCCCTGGCCATCGAACCACAGCACCTTGAGCATGTCGCCGCGCCGGCCGCGGAAGACGAAGACGTGACCGCAGAAGGGGTTGGCCGCCAGCGCCGTCTGCACCATCGCAGACAGGCCGTTGAAGCCCTTCCTCATGTCGGTGTGGCCGGCAACGATCCAGACGCGGGTGCTCGTGGGAAGGCCGATCACGCCAGCGCCTTGAGCGTCTGCAGGACATGGCGCACGCTGGCTTCGTCGACTGCACCGCGCAATCGCACCCTCGCCCCGCCGACATCGATCTCGATGGTCCCGCCAGGCTGACGAGGCGCCGCCGCCGTGGGTGAAGGGCATGGCGCAACCGGAGCAGCTTCGATGGTGACGGGCAGCAACATCGGCGAGGGCTGCGGCGGCGCTGGCGTCTGGGGCTGCTCTTGCGTGCTCAGGTGCATCCGGCGCCATGCGAACAGCAGGTTCGAGTTGATGCCGGCCTGCAGCGCGACGGCGGCCACTGACGCGCCGGGCACCAGGCTTCGTGCGACCAGCTCGCGCTTGAACATCGGGCTGTGCTCGCGCCGACGGCGCTTGCTCGGGGTGTCTTGATCGTTCATTGATGTGCATTAGCGGTTCTTCATGCACACCATCGCAGCGTACATGGACCACCGATCCTGCACATCAGCCCTCAGCAAAAACAGAGGGTACTGAGAAGACGCTTACGCTGCAAGCCGAGCAGCGCGCGGCACGCGAACGAGGCGATGAAACGGCCTTGCTGCAACTGACGCGCAACCGGTCCATCGTGCTGCTGGGGTTCTGGCGCGCGTTTCGATCCGATGAGATCGTCAACATGCGAGTGGAGAACGTGACGGCCGTTGCCGGAACAGGCCTGACATGCAGGCTGGACAGGAGCAAGACGGATCGCGCGATGGAGGGCCGCACGTTCCATTGCCCAGCTCTGTCCCGGCTGTGTCCGGTGGACGACTACCTGGAATGGATCGCCATCAGCGGCCGCCAGGCAGGCGCGGTGTACACCGGCATCGACCAGTGGGGCCACATGTCCAGTCGCCCCATGCACCCCACCAGCCTGATCCCCTTGCTGCGCAAGATGTTCCATGACGCCGGCGTCGAGTCTGCCGAGGGCTACTCGAGCCATTCGCTGAGGCGCGGATTTGCCGGATGGGCCCGCGCCAGTGGATGGGACATCAAGGAGATGATGGCGTACGTTGGATGGCGCGACATGGAGTCGGCGTTGAGGTACCTTGATGCCCCGACCGCCGGACTGCAGGAGCGCTTCGAGAGCGGCCTCTGACGTCGCCTGGACCACTCTAAACGCGAGGCATGCATGCAGCCGATTCTTGCGGCTATGCGCAGCTGCGCATAGCCACTACAACCGGCTGTTCGCTGACTCCCTTCGCACGGGCAAACGTGATGCCGCAACCATTTGCAATAGCTCGAGTGTCTTCGGGAGCACCTCTTCGTGGCTGTTTTCAAACAGCTACGCACTTTGCGCTCGTCTGATCTGCTGGGCAATCACGCGCGTATTCCCCGAACGCGACATGAAGACGACTATGACTGATCCCGACCCCGGCGGAGTAGCATAAGCCGGTTGCGCAGCAACACCAGGTACAGCCAGCGCGAGGGCTGCCCGCAAACCATCGCGGCGATTGATGGCGCTAACCTTCGTCATGGCGCCGGGTCTAGCGCGACCCTGAACCCGATACTGATGCCACGGTAGTCCGGCGCGTAGGGTTTCCTGAAAGCGGATCGCCAGCCATCCGCGGTGACATGCCAGCTCCCGCCCCGCACGACGCGATTCGCGCCGCCAGCGGGGCCACGGGGATCGGCAACCGCCTCGCTGGAGCCGTAGTTTGGTGCATACCAGTCCTGCACCCACTCCCAAACATTTCCGTGCACGTCGAACAGGCCCCAGGGGTTGGGCAGCTTGCGGCCCACGGAGTGGCTGGATCCGGTTTGAAAGTCTTCGCCGTACCAGGCATAGCGACCTAACTGCGCAGCATCGTCCCCAAATGAGTACGCAGTGGTAGTCCCGGCACGCGCCGCGTACTCCCATTCCGCTTCGGTTGGCAGCCTGTAGCGGGTGTGGCCCTCGCGTCGGTTGAGTTGGCTGATGAACGATTGCGCGTCATTCCACGAGACTGTTGCAGGGTTCTGTGGCTGGCGTATGCGCGCTTCCATCCCCGGCAGTCCCAGGAATGGGTTCGATCTTGCCTGGTCGTACGGACTGCGGCCCGTCACTGCTTGCCACAGGGCTTGGGTTACCTCGTGAGTTGCAATGTAGAAAGGCTTGCGGATCGTCACCTGGTGGCGCGGCTTTTCGTTATCTCTCGCGTCTCGTTCGCCCTCTGCGGCACCCATCATGAAGCTGCCGGCGGGAATGAGGACAAAAGCCATACCTAGGTCGTTCGTCGTGGTGGCGGGCGGAGCCGCCCATGCCTGGCCCGATGAGAGCAACGCTCCAGCAATCGCAACCATGCATGCGTATGAGCACAGGTTTACGGATGTGTCCATTTTGCTATGGGCCAGCATCAGGCCATCGTTCATGTTGCTTCAGCCGCAGACCAGCCGCCCCCTAGTGCACGCACAAGCTGAACGGTAGCTCGGCGTTGGCGTGTATCCAGATCCAGTGCACTGCGTCGGGCCTGAAGGTAGACGGTCTGTGCACTCGTCACCTCCAGGTAACTCGCAGCCCCTTCCCGAAAGCGGTTGGTAGCCAGCTCCACTGCACGGGCTGCAGCCTGAGTAGCTGACCGTTCATCGTGGGCGGCCTCGCCGAAGCGCGCCAGCAAGGCCAGTTGGTCCTCCACCTGCTGGAATGCTGCGAGCACCACGGAGCGGTAGCGCTGACCAGATTCATCGAGCTGCGCCTGGGCGCGGGCCACGTCAGCTTTGCGCCGACCGCCATCGAATACGGTGGAGACCAGAGCAGGTCCGATGACCCAGAACAGGTTGGGCGCCTCGACGAAGCGACCCAGGTCGCTGGTTTGCATTCCTCCCTGCGCAGACAAGGTCAGCAATGGAAAGAAGGCGGTACGTGCCACCCCGACGTTGGCATTAGCTGCGATCACACGCTGCTGAGCCGCGGCGATGTCAGCCCTGCGCTGTAGTAGCGTGGACGGCATGCCAGGCGGAATCGATGGCAGTGTGTTCTGGATGTCTGCTGGCTCGATGGAAAAGCGGGACGCGCTCTCACCAACCAGTGCAGCGATCGAGTGCTCCAGCAAGGCGCGTCGAGCCAGGGTCTGCCGCAACTGCGAACGGGTGCTCTCAAGCTGTGCCTGGGCCCGCGACAGGTCCAAGCCTGACGCAACGCCTCCGGCTTGCCGATGGCCGATCAGTTGTGCAGCTCGTTCGTAACTGGCAACTGTTTCGCGCAGCAGTACGGCGTCAGCATCCTGCCCACGCAGCGCAATCAAGGTATCCGCCAATTGAGCCTGTAGAGCCAAGCGCGCGGCAGCCAGATCAGCCTGGGCCGCAGTCGCCTCGGCCACTCCGGCCTCGACCCGCTGGCGTACGCGACCCCATAGATCCAATTCGTAAGAAAGCTCAAGGCCCAATGTCGCGCTGCTGTATTCGTCGGGCGAGGTTGGCCCCAAAACCCGCAGAGGCCGCCGTTCCGACTGCCGGTTGCGCTGCGCACCTGCAGTCGCGTTGACCGTCGGCAACTGGGCGGCACGCAGAACGTCGCTGGCCGCTTGTGCTTGTTGGTAGCGCGCCAGAGCACTGGCGATATCCGGACTATTGGCCAGCAGGAGCTGCTGCAACCTCTCCAGATCGGGATCGTTGTACAGCGTCCACCAGGACTGGCTGTCCACACTCGACTGCGGTTCTGAGGGCACCCAGCCTCCCCCAGCCTCCTTGAAGGCCGCAGCAGTCGGCACCACGGGCAATTGGACTAGTGGTGTGAACCGGAAGTTCGTATGCAGAACTCTGCAACGGACTGAAGGATTTGATCGGCCGTCTTGGTCCAGACGAAGGGCTTGGGATTGACGTTGTTGGTAGCCACGTAGGCGCGGATGGCGTTCTCCAGGGCGCGGGTCGAGGGGAATCTCCCGCGCTTGAGCCGACGCGCCGTGAGGATCGAGAACCAGCATTCCACCAGGTTGATCCAAGAGGCCGAGGTGGGCGTAAAGTGCAGGTGCACACGCGTATGCCTGAGCAGCCAGCGCTGGATGATCGGGCTCTTGTGGGTGCTGGCATTGTCGAGCACGAGATGCAGTTCGAACTCCGCGGGCGTGGCACGTTCGACGGTCTGCAGGAAGTGACGGAACTCCACGCTGCGATGACGTCGGTGGACCTCGGCGATGACCGTGCCGGCCTTGACATCGAGGGCGGCAAAGAGGTCTGTCGTGCCGTGTCTCAGGTAGTCATGCGTGTGGCGCTCCGGCTGGCCCGGTTGCATGGGTATGGCCGGAGCGGTATCACTGTGGGCCTGGATGGAGGGCTTCTCGTCCACGCACAGCACCAGAGCGCGCTCGGGTGGATGCAAGTACAACCCCACGATGTCACGCACCTTGTCGACGAAGTACGGGTCGGTGGAGAGCTTGAAGCCTTCGGTGCGATGCGGCGCCAATGCAAAGGCACGCCAGATGCGCGAGATGGTGGTCTGGCTCAGTCCCAGATGAGCGGCGAGCGTACGGGTGGACCAATGGGTGGCATTCTCTGGCACGGTCTCCAGCGTCGTGGTGATCACGGCCTCGACCTGCTCGTCCAGGATCGTGCGCGGAGCGCCTGAGCGGGGTGCATCGTCGAGGCCGGCAATGCCATGCTGGGCAAAGCGCCGACGCCACTTCGACACCGTCATCAGGCTCAAACCCATGGCTTCGGCAATCGCCGTGTTGGTCGCTGCTGAATCGGCACAGGCCAGCACGATGCGTGCTCGCAGCGCCAAGGCCTGGGCGGTCTTGCGACGGCGTGACCAACCGAGCAACACAGCTCGGTCGGCTTCGCTCAACTCGATAGCAACGGCATGCGGTCGGGCCATGATGTGCTCCCGGGCTGCAAAAAACAGCCGCCAGAAACACATCATAGAAGTTCATGCGAATCTCTGGTGCACACCACTAGGTCGATCTGTGCGCAGCCTGCGCCAGCCAGAACCAAGGCGATCATGACCGCCGCGAGTTTGGCGTGAGGTCCTGCCTGGCTCATGGGGTCGCCTTCGAGGACATGCTGGCAATGCGCACCGCGTCACCACTCACGATCCCGTCCGGTGGCGAATCCACCACCCGCTCGCCCGGCTCCAGCCCGCCCGCCAGTTCGATCAGTTGCCCATGGTCGCGCGCGATGGTGACCGCCTTGAGCACTACGCGGCCATCTGCAGCAACGGTCGCCACCTGGACGCCGCTCTTGCCCATGATCAGTGCGCCGGGAGGCACGCCGATCCGACTTCTGCTGGCGCCGGACTCTAGGCGTACGGTGGCGAAGGCCCCGGGCAGCAGCTCGCCGGATGCATTGTCGACTGACAGCTGAACCACCATGCCACCGGCGCCGGACTGGATGGCCCGCGCCAGAGACTGCACTGTCGCCTCGTAGGTCTGGGTCGGTCGCTCTGGGACGACGAGCGCGGCTTTGCCCCCCACGCGAACGGATGCCAGCTGACGCTGAGGTACGTTCACATAGACACGCAAGCGCCGGATGTCCGATACCACAAACAACTCGGAACCAGGCGCACCTCCTGCGCTTATCAGTGCGCCGACGTCGGTATTGCGCGCAGTCACCACGCCATCGAAGGGCGAGGTCAACCGCGTGTACTGCTTCATCGCCTGGACTCGGTCGAAATTGGCCTGCAGTGCGGTCACGATCGATTGCTTGGCGGAGAGGTCGCCGGCCTTCTCGTCAGCCTCCTGGCGGGACACCGAATCGGTGGCCAGCAGTGACTTCCAGCGTTGCGCCGTGCTGGCGGCCAGCGCCGCGTTGCTCTGGGCAGTGGCCAGCTCCGCACGTGCCTGCATCAACTGCTCGTCAAGCTCCGGTGTCTCAATTTCCCCCAGAAGCTGTCCGGCCTTGACCGTCCCACCAATATCGACGGTCCAGCGCCTGAGGTATCCGTTGGCGCGAGCGTGGATAGGGGCACGTGCCCAGGCCTCCAGCCGTGCGGGCAATTCCAGAACGCTTGCTGAAATGGCCACCGGATCGACCAGCTTCACGACTGGGATGGCTTGCGCTTCAGCCGCCACCTGGAGTTGCCGGGCCTGCGTCTGGCGGCTCACGAGTCCAGCAGCCACAACAGCCACCACCAGGCAGAGAGCAGCAGCAGCGCCAATGCGCCGACGGGTGAAGAAGGAGTTATCAGGCATGGGAGCTCACTGCGTTGGATTGGGGGGCTGAGGCGGGAACTGTGCGGCCATCGCGCCGATGGGCCAGGCTGAACAGAACAGGGACGAAGACCAGGGTCGCGATGGTCGCAGTGATCAGTCCCCCAATGACGGCACGGCCGAGCGGCGCGTTCTGCTCGCCGCCTTCCCCCACGCCCAGAGCCATCGGCAGCATGCCAATCACCATGGCCAATGCCGTCATCAGTACCGGACGAAAGCGTACGAACCCGGCCTCTAGCGCGGCGGCTTGGGCATCGCCTAGTTCTGCCAGGCGTTCGCGGGCGAAGCTGATGACGAGCACGCTGTTGGCGGTTGCCACGCCCATGCACATGATGGCGCCGGTAAGCGCGGGGACCGAGAGCGTGGTCTGCGTCACGAACAGCATCCAGACAATGCCGGCCAGCGCCGCAGGCAGCGCCGAGATGATCACAGCCGGATCACGCCAGGACTGGAAGTTGACGACGATCAGCAGGTAAATGAGCACCACAGCCCCAATCAACCCGACGAACAGGCCGGAGAACGCACGTTCCATGGTCTGCACCTGGCCCATCAGGTGCACCGCAGATCCCTTGGGGACATCCGCAGCCGCATCCGCCAGTACCTTCCGAACGTCCGCGGCCACCGCTCCAAGATCGCGGCCCTGGGCGGCCGCATGGATCTGGACCATGGACTGCACGTCATATTGGCTGACAAGCGCACTGCCGGAGCTGCGTTCGAAACTGGCAATTCCACCCAGCGTTGCCGTCCCCGTAGTCGCGCCATTGCCGACCGGCAGGTTTTCCAGCGAAGCCAGCGAATCGAGTTCATGCTGAGGGGTCTGCATCACGATCGGATAGCTGACACCATTGGCAGGATTGAGCCAGAAGGTGGGCGCCACCTGGCTGCTGCCCGCAAGATTCACGACCAAGCTATTGGTCACGTCCCGTGTGCTCAGGCCCAATTGCTGTGCCTGCATGCGGTCAACGTCGATCTTGAACACCGGAGCCTTGTTCGATTGCTGGATGCGGACATCTACCACCCCAGGTATTCCACGCAGGCGTCCAGTGAGTTGCTGCGCATATGCGAAGTTGGCCTCGGTGTCGCGACCTCGTATCTGGATGTCGATGGGAGCAGGCGCACCGAAGTTGAGGATTTGGCTGACGATGTCTGCAGGGGGGAACCAGAAGGCCGTGTCGGGGAAATCCTGGGGCAGCGTTTCACGCAGCTTCTTCACATAGTCAGCCGTCGGCTGGTGGCCCTTGCGCAGGGCGATCTGAAAATCACCATCGTGCGATCCCGAAACGCCCGTGTTGTTGTAGGTGAGGTTGATGTTGCTTGGAGGCAGACCGATGTTGTCCACCAGAGTTTCGATCTCCTCAGCCGGAATGACACGGCGTATTGCCCGTTCAATGGTGGCAAAGCGACTGGCTGTTTCCTCAACACGCGTTCCCACCGGTACACGCGCATGCATCAGGATCTGCCCTGAATCCACGGAAGGAAAGAAGTTGCTTCCGATAAAAGGCAGCAGCGCGAATGAGGCCAGAACCACCAGCATGAAGCCAATCAAGAAGCGTCCGCTGCTCGCGAGCGCGCCCTGCAGCGCTCCGCGATAGCCCATGCGCAAGCGTTCGAAGCCAGCTTCGAAGCGGCGCTGAAATCGCACCAGCGGATTGCGCGAGGTCGTGGAGGCAGGCGCATGGCTATGTGCCTTCAGAAGGTACTTGGCCATCGTTGGCACCAGCGTTCGCGACAGGATGAAGGAGCACACCATCGCCAGCATGACGGAAAGCGCCATGGGGACGAAGAGGAAGCGAGAGATGCCGTCCAGGAAGAACATGGGCACGAGCACGATACAGATGCACAGCAGCGAGACGAATGCGGGCATGACGATCTGGTGCGCGCCGTCGAGGATGGCCGTCTCCACATCTTTGCCCTGCTCCAGGTGCCAGTTGATGTTCTCGATGGTGACGGTGGCATCGTCCACCAGAATGCCGATGGCCAGTGCGAGGCCACCCAGGGTCATGAGGTTCAAGGTCTGACCCAGAACGGCCAGGCTGATCAGCGCACCCAGGATGGACAGGGGGATGGATACTGCAATGATCAGCGTGGGGCGCCAACTTCCCAGGAACAGCAAGATCATAAGGCTGGTGAGTACTGCTGCGATCACGCCTTCCAGCGCCACGCCTTTCACTGCCGCGCGCACGAAGAGGGACTGATCATTGATCGGGAGTACTTTCAGCTCGGCAGGCAGCGACGCTCTCATCTCGTCGAGCTTGGCACGCACACCGTCGACGATGGCCAGTGTCGAGGCCGAACCGTTTTTGAGCACTGACATCAGCACGGAGCGACCGCCGTCAACGTGCACGATGTTGGTCTGGGGTGCACTGCCGTCACGCACCTGGGCCACGTCGCGCATCAGGATGGTGCTGCCGTTGACAATTTTCACGGGGATGCGCCCCAGTTCTTCGATGGCCGAGGGAGCGCTGTTGAGCTGAAGCGTGTATTCGAGGCTCCCGATTTTCTGTGTGCCAACGGGCACCAGCACATTGTGCGCAGCCAGTGCGAGAGCCACGTCTTGCGCGGACAGCCCTCGCGCTTGCAGAGCGGCAGGATCGAGGTCCAACTGCACTTGGCGTTGCTTGCCGCCGTATGGCAAAGGGATGGCCGCGCCAGGAACAGTGACGAGCGGTGTACGCACCGTGTTCATGCCCAAGTCGAACAACTGTTGCTCAGACAACCCTTCACCGGAAAGCGCCACCTGCAGGATGGGAACCGTCGCAGCGTTGTAGTTCAGGATCACGGGGGGTTGTGTCCCAGGCGGCATTTGGCGCAAGGCCACCTGCGACGCGGCGGTGACCTGCGCATTCGCAGTCGCCACATTCACGCCGGGCTGAAAGAAGATCTTGACGATGCCAACCCCTGCGTAGGTGCTGGCTTCCATGTGCTCGATATCGTTGACCGCTGTCGTCAGGATGCGCTGAAACGGCGACGAGATGCGGCCTGCCATCTGGTCCGGCGGCAGCCCCGTGTACTGCCATGCCACAGCGATCACCGGGATGCGGATCTCTGGAAAAATGTCGGTGGGCGTGCGCATCGCGACCAGCGGGCCCACGATCATCAGCAGCAACGCCATCACGACGAAGGTGTAAGGACGTCGCAGGGCAACGCGGACGGCACCGATCAGCATGAAGTGGCCTCAGGAGCGTGGGTCATATGTGATTTGCCTGCGGGCATCAAGGCTTTGGAATGTCCATGACTTCGCGGGCAACTCCTATCGCCGTCACTGCACTGGGCCAGCCGGCATAAAACGCCAGATGGGTAGTAGCTTCGATCAGCTCCGCATCGGAGACGCCGTTCTGCCGCGCCCGCGCCATGTGCCCGCGCAACTGGTCGGGCCGGTTCATCGCTATCAGGGCACTTACGGTGATCAGGCTGCGGTCCCGTTGGGACAGGCCCGGGCGAGCCCACACGTCGCCGAACAGCACTTCGTCGGTCAACTGAGCAAACTTGGGTGCAATGTCTCCGAACAGTTTCTGGCCCTGCGCAGGTGGCAATACAGCAGCCACGGGCACGGGTGGAACCAGGTACTGTGCATCCGCAACCTGTTCCATCCAATCGGCCGATTTCCCGTTCAGCACTTCGGTGATCGCTGTGTGAGTCATCGCGCTGTCGGGGGCTGCGCCATGCCAGTGCTTTACGTTGGCGGGAATGTGAACCACGTCGCCGACCCGGATCTCTTCCACTGAGCCACCCCAGCGCTGCACGCGCCCCACCCCAGAGGTGACGACAAGAGTCTGTCCCAATGGATGTGAGTGCCAGGCCGTGCGTGCTCCTGGGGAAAAGCTAACGCTGCCTGCCGAGGTTCGCTCTTCGCCTACGGGCGTGTAAAGCATCTCGACCTTCACTGTGCCCGTGAAGTTCTCGGCGGGAGCCGCATTCACTGGACGCGATCCAACGCGCCGAATCTGCAAGTCGTTTTCAGCTGCGGCAATGGGCTCCAGGAGGGAGAGGGCTACGGCAGCGGCGGCGATGAATTTCATAGAAGATCCTTCAGGTTGGGAATAGGTGGGGAAGAGGTCGTTGGCAGTACGCCGCTTTCGCGTACGCGCTATCGGCTGCTGGCGTGAACTAGGTCGTCAAGAACATGTGGTGGTTCCTGCGCCATTGGCATGTTCGGAGCATCTCGCACCCCATCCATAGAGCCGGGCAAATCAGCTTTGAGAGAACGGAACATCGCCTCAAAGTCGACCGTTGCAGACCCTCGCTCAGCTACCAGCTCGAAGGTCTTGTGCAATGCGCTCTCTGATGTCAAGCAATACACCAGGACTTGCGCGATCTGGTAGCGCGAAACAACACCGTCACTGGAGTTGCCCGCTTGGCGGGTGTCGCCCTGTAGCGGGGTGAGCCGCAACTGATCGGCGGCGTTGTAGTCAAACCAGCCTGGCCGCACCACGGTATATGGCAGGCCGCTCGCGCGCACGAGCCGCTCGCTGCGGCGTTTCCAGTCATGGGCTTCGGTCGCCTGGTTGTAGCTTCCCTGCCTATTGGTAACCCCGATGGCTGTCATCAGCGCAACGCGAGCCTGCCGGCGACCCAGCGCTGCCATCACGTTGCGCACCCCTCCGTAGTCGACTTGCCTTGAGCCTGCCTTGCTTCCGCTGGTGGAGCCATGGGTAAAGACAATCGCATCTGTGCCCGCAACAGCGGCTTCGAGAGTTTCAGGCTTCGTGACATCACCGACGACTCGCTCTGCCTCTGCGGGCAGATCGGCGGCTCGCCCTAGGTCGCGAACCAGTGCCCGCACAGCATGCCCCTGCTCCAGAGCCTGTGCGACCACCAGTCGGCCGATGCTGCCGTTGGCACCGATGACCAGAATGTGGAGCGGGGTTCGCCTCATTCGCTTACCTTCGCCTTGAGCGAGGCCATGTCGATGACGAAGCGGTACTTCACGTCGCTTGAGAGCATGCGCTCGTATGCCTCGTTGATGTCTTGGATGGCGATGGTTTCGATGTCAGAAACGATGCCATGCTGGCCGCAGAAGTCCAGCATTTCCTGGGTTTCGGCTATGCCCCCGATCAGCGAACCTGCGACCGCCTTGCGGCTGAGCACCAGTGGGGCCGAGTTCAACGCAGGCTCCAGGGGGCCGAGGTAGCCCACCAGGGTCAGCGTACCACCCGTGGCCAGCGTCGGAACATATGGGTTCACGTCATGCACGTAAGGGACGGTGTCGATGATGAGATCGAAACGTCCCGCTACGGCGGCCATCTGAGCAGCGTCAGTTGACAGCACAACTTGGTTGGCACCGAGACGGCGGGCATCGGACTCCTTGCCGGCAGAACGCGTGAATAAGGTCACCTCTGCGCCCATTGCTTGGGCCAGCTTCAGAGCCATGTGGCCTAGTCCCCCAAGTCCGACTACAGCAACCTTGCTGCCAGAGCCTACGTTCCAATGGCGCAGTGGTGAATAGGTGGTGATGCCTGCACAGAGCAGAGGCGCGGCAGCAGCCAAATCCAGACTGTCTGGCACCTTGAGTACGAAGGCATCGGAGACGACGATCTGTTCGGAGTAGCCGCCCTGTGTAGGCTTGCCATCGTGCCGGTCCACGCTGTTGTAAGTGTCGACTCGACCGTTCTCGCAATACTGCTCCCAGCCTTTGCCGCATGCAGTGCAGTGCCGGCAAGAATCGACCAGACAGCCTACGCCCACGCGGTCACCGACCTTGAATCGGGTGACCTCCGAGCCAAGGGCTACCACGCGGCCGACAATCTCATGGCCGGGCACCATTGGATAGGTTGCACCACCCCAGTCGTTTCGGACGTTGTGCACGTCGGAGTGGCATACACCACAGTACAAGATCTCGATGGTGACGTCGTCAGAGCGGGGACTGCGGCGATCAAAGTTGAACAGTCCAAGGCGGCCGTTAGGGGAATGCGCTGCGAAGGCGCGTACTGAAGTGTTCATGGTCTGGGCTCTGTGAGATTTGCCGCACTTGCGGTAGCAATTTGCGACCACCGCCTGGCCACAAGTGCAATGCAGGCCGGCGCGGGACAAGCGAACTTTAGGTCTCTGCCTATCAATCAGCTAGTGGCCTAACCCTTGCACGAGTAGCAACCAACAATTGATAATCAGTGAAGAAAGGACCGCTATCCCATGCCCATAAACGAGCTACGCGCGATTGAAATGTTTGCCAAGGCCGTGGAATTCGGCAGCCTGAGGCGTGCAGCGAAGGCACAGGGCGTGAGCCCTCAGGCCGCGAGTCAGCAGCTGGCTCAGCTGGAGCAGCATCTGGGCGTGAGGCTCTTGCACCGAACGACACGCGACATCGCTCTTACTGACGAGGGTCGCCAGTTCCTGGAGGCGACGCAGCCCGCGCTGGCCGCACTTGAGAGAGCGACCCAGCGCGTTCGCGCCTCGAAGGATGAAGTTGCGGGTCCGCTGCGCATCATTGCCCCCAAGTCGTCGTTCTTGCCAATCCTCTGGCCAGTCATCGACAATTTCTGCCAGCAGCACCCTGACGTGCAGCCTGATGTTCATCTGGACGATCGCATCGGCAACTGGGTCCAGGACCGGGCTGACGTGGGCTTCAGGATCGGGTCGCCGCCGGAGGATGGGCTCATCGCACGGCGACTCTTCACCGTGCAGCTCATCGTTTGCGCAGCGCCGTCGTACATCGCGGCACACGGTGCTCCCGATTCGCTCGATGAACTGGCGTCGCACCGGTGCAGCATGTTCCGCCACCCAGTAACCGGGCGTGTCTACCCTTGGTTTTTCAAGGTCGACAAGGAGGTCGTGAGCTTGGATCTTCCACCCGCGATCTCTACCAACGATACCGAATTGGAAGCCGAAGCCGTGCTATCCGGGCGCGTGATCGGATCGCTGTCAAACCTATCCGCTGCAGCGCATATCCGCGCCGGTCGACTGGTTCCATTGCTGACCGCTCACGCCACGGACCACATGGGCGTGCATATCTACTACGGCAGCCGCACGTCGCAGCCAGTCCGTGTGCGTTCGTTCATCGACTTGGCCATCGAGCAACTGACTGACACCGCGGTGTACGAGTTGAGCTCCAAAGAGTTGGCTGCCGCCGAGGCAAAGGGTCGACGCAAGGTGATGCGAGCCAAGTGACGCACCCAAAAATGGGAAATCATCCGTAGTCAGAGTCGCTCGTAAGGTCGGGAACCCGGCCCTGAAGGGCCTGTATGCGCGCTGTCGTCATCAAGCTGCAGTTGATGATCCATCAACTGTTGCACGACTAGCCCCGGCTCTCCAAGCGACCTACATTGGACACATCGCCCGGTCCACGCTGGAGCGCCTTGCGCGCTCTCACGTGCTCTGGTTATTGCGCAGGGCATGAGTCTGCCCTTGTCTATATTTTTTTCTGGAGAATTGCAATGAAGGATGTTGTCGTCGTCATCGGTCCGGGATCCATTGGCCAAGCGATTGCGCGCCGTGTTGGCGTAGGTAAGCATGTGCTGGTTGCAGACCTGCGCGAAGAGCATGCCGCAGCTGCAGCTCAGACCCTCACGGATGCAGGGTACCGGGTAAGCGCTACCGTGGTGGACGTAGCCTCTCGCGAGTCAGTGCATGAGTTGGTGGAAATGGCCACAGGATTGGGGGCCGTGACTGGACTGGTTCACGCGGCGGGCGTTTCGCCTTCACAGGCGTCCCCAGCCACCATCTTGAAAGTCGACCTCTACGGCACTGCCGTTGTACTTGAAGAGTTCGGCAGTGTGATCGCCCCAGGTGGCGCAGGCGTGGTGATCGCATCGCAGTCGGGTCATCGTCTGCCCGGACTTTCCGTGGAGGAGAACAAGGCTCTCGCCATGACGCCAACTGAAGAACTGCTTTCTCTGCCCATGCTTCAACCGGACCGCGTGACAGACCCGTTGTTCGCGTATCAAATCTCAAAACGAGCTAACGCGCTCCGGGTAATGGCTCAATCGGTCCTGTGGGGCAAGCATGGCGCGCGAGTCAACACGATCAGCCCTGGCATTGTCATTACACCTCTCGCCAACGATGAGTTGTCCGGACCTCGCGGCGCGGGGTACAAGCGAATGATTGATCTTTGCCCCGTGGGACGCGCTGGAACGCCCGATGAAGTGGCAAATGTCGCGGCATTGCTGATGGGCCCAGATGGCAGCTTCATTACCGGCAGCGACTTCCTCATGGACGGTGGCGTGACGGCGTCACACTGGTATGGAGAGCTGGCGCCTGCTTGACTGGCGTGGGGGCGGCTTTGTAGCGCGAGCAGGCTGGCCAAGTCAGAGCTGCTGCTCAGAGCCGCCGGTGGCGTCAGCGGTAGGTTGTTCAGCGAACCTGGGCTGGCGCCTTTCAGGCCACCCCAAGATCGGTGTTCTGCAGAGGGCGTTTGCGAACCCATTTGCCGGTAAGTCTATGCGGCACGTCAAAGCTGGGCAATTGCGCTTGGCGTTGATCCAGCATCGACCGTAGCTTGATAACAAAGCCATGCAGGTTGGTAGGTAAGCGTCTTCTCAGTACCCTCTGTTTTTGCTGAGGGCTGATGTGCAGGATCGGTGGTCCATGTACGCTGCGATGGTGTGCATGAAGAACCGCTAATGCACATCAATGAACGATCAAGACACCCCGAGCAAGCGCCGTCGGCGCGAGCACAGCCCGATGTTCAAGCGCGAGCTGGTCGCACGAAGCCTGGTGCCCGGCGCGTCAGTGGCCGCCGTCGCGCTGCAGGCCGGCATCAACTCGAACCTGCTGTTCGCATGGCGCCGGATGCACCTGAGCACGCAAGAGCAGCCCCAGACGCCAGCGCCGCCGCAGCCCTCGCCGATGTTGCTGCCCGTCACCATCGAAGCTGCTCCGGTTGCGCCATGCCCTTCACCCACGGCGGCGGCGCCTCGTCAGCCTGGCGGGACCATCGAGATCGATGTCGGCGGGGCGAGGGTGCGATTGCGCGGTGCAGTCGACGAAGCCAGCGTGCGCCATGTCCTGCAGACGCTCAAGGCGCTGGCGTGATCGGCCTTCCCACGAGCACCCGCGTCTGGATCGTTGCCGGCCACACCGACATGAGGAAGGGCTTCAACGGCCTGTCTGCGATGGTGCAGACGGCGCTGGCGGCCAACCCCTTCTGCGGTCACGTCTTCGTCTTCCGCGGCCGGCGCGGCGACATGCTCAAGGTGCTGTGGTTCGATGGCCAGGGATTGCTTCTGCTGGCCAAGCGCCTGGAGCGCGGCCGATTCGTCTGGCCGCAGGCGCAAGGCGGCAAGGTCTCGCTCACGCCGGCACAGCTCTCGATGCTGCTCGAAGGCATCGACTGGCGCATGCCGATGCGCACAGATCAGCCTGCGCTCGCAGCTTGAACTGGGCTCAAGAATTCGTCTTCTGAACGCGCTGGTCGCGGTCGATTCCGGGTAGGTCCGATGGCATAGTAGATGGCGTGCCGAACACCGCCAACGCACCCCACACCGTCGACTCGCTGCTGCGTGTCGTGCAGGCCCGTGACGCGGAAGTCGCCCTGCTCAAACTGCTCATGAACTCGCACCGGTCGGCAAGACACCGAAGGCGCAAGCGGCCAACAGCGAAGGCTTCGACCGCAGCCTGCCCACACACCTGCCGCGGGAGAACCATGTGTACCGGCCCGAGACATCGGATGCGCGGCGCGATGCCGCCGGCCAGGCCTGCGGCTGCAGCGCATGTGGTGGTCGGCTGCGGCAGATCGGCCAGGACGTCTCGGAACAACTGGAGTACGTGCCCTCGCGCTTCAAGGTGATCCGCCACGTGCGCCCCAAGCTCGCCTGCATGGCGTGCGAATCGATCTTCCAGGCGCCAGCGCCCAGCCGGCCCATCGCACGCGGCGTGGCCGGCCCCGGGCTGCTGGCCCACGTGCTGGTCGCCAAGTATTGCGACCACCAACCGCTGTACCGCCAGAGCCGGATCTACGCACGCGAGGGCGTCCTGATCGAGCGCTCCACGATGGCTGGCTGGGTCGGCCAGAGCGAGAAGCTCTTGCACCCACTGGTCGCAGCGCTCGGGCGCTACGTGCTGGCGGGCTCCAAGCTCCACGCCGACGACACGCCAGTGGCGGTGCTCTCGCCCGGGCGGGGCAAGACCAAGACCGGGCGGCTCTGGGTCTACGTGCGTGACGATCGGTCATCTGCGAGTGCAGACGCGCCCGCGGCGTGGTTGCGTTACTCGCCCGACCGCAAGGGTGAACATCCTCAGGCGCACCTGAAGAACTTCAAGGGCGTGTTGCAGGCCGATGCGTATGCCGGCTTCGCCAAGCTCTATGCAAACGGCAACGTCATCGAGGCTTCGTGCTGGGCGCATGCGCGCAGACCATTCTGGGATCTGCACGAGAGCCAGGGGCGGGCGCAGGGCTCGGTTGCAGAACAGGCCCTTCGGCGCATCGGTGCGCTGTATGCGATCGAATCCGACATCCGCGGCCGCCCACCGGATGAGCGCTGCCGGGAGCGGCAGGCGCGAGCCGGGCCGTTGCTCGAGGAACTGTTCGCCTGGTTGCGAGGGATGCTCGGGCAGGTGTGTGCCAAGTCGGAACTCGCACGCGCCATCGGCTACACGCTCACACGGCTCCGGTCGTTGACGCGCTACCGTGACGACGGTCGCATCGAGATCGACAACAACGCCGCCGAGCGCGCGCTGCGCGGCGTGAGCCTGGGCCGCAAGAACTTCATGTTCATGGGCTCGGACGCTGGGGGCGAGCGCGCCGCGGCCATCTACAGCCTGGTGGAGACGGCCAAGCTGAACGGGCTCGACCCCGAGGCTTACCTGCGCGATGTGCTCGGGCGCATTGCGGACCATCCGATCAATCGCATCGACGAGTTGCTGCCGTGGAACATCGGCCGACACGCCGAAGACCAACGACAAGCAGCTTGAGCATGGCGAGCAAGGTCCAACGGATCAAGGCACCAGCGGCGATCCTGCAACTGCACATTGAATTGCGCGGCACCAAGCCCAAGGTCTGGCGCCGCGTCCTGGTGCCAGAGACGATCACCCTGGCCAAGCTGCATCTTGTGGTCCAGGCTGCCTTCGGCTGGGGCCACTCGCATCTGCACGAGTTCATCGCTGGCGACGGCGAGCGCTATGGCACGCCAGACCCGATGCACGACGAGCCTGGCTCGATCACCAGCGAAAGCACGCGACTGACCACTGCCCTGAACCGGTCGACGCTGAGCTACGTCTACGACTTCGGGGACTACTGGGACCACCGCATCAAGGTCGAGAAGAAGATCGCACCGATGCCGCAGTTCGTGCTCCCGTTCTGTGCCGGCGGTGCCTGTGCAACGCCGCCGGAGGATTGCGGAGGCGCACCGGGCTATGCGGAGTTCGTGCGGGCCATGGCGAACCCTGACGATCCCGAGCACGACAACCTGGTCGAATGGATCGGTGCCGATACCTGGGACCCGTTGGCCTTCGACAGCATCGAGATCAACGACTTCATGTCTCGGAACCTTTGCCGTTGCGGTACCTACATCCGCATTCGCCAAGCCATCCACGCGGCAGCCAAGGCCGGCGCTGGCGCCAGGGGCGCATCATGACGAAAGTGGATGCACAAGCTACAGACCTTTTGGCGGATGGCATTGAAGGACCGGAATCTGTGCCCCGTGAGCTGTCGCGGCGGGGTTTCTTGCAGCTGGTTGGAGGCACTGGCGCTGGGCTCGCGATTGGAACGGGGACGACGGAGTCGTCCTTTGCGCAGAATTCTGCGACCCCTTCAGGGCCGCCGTTCGCTCCGGGGGCGTACGTGCGCATTGCGCCCGACGGTAGGATCACCGTGATGGCCCGCAACCCGGAGATGGGGCAAGGCGTCAAGACGGCCTTCGCACTGATCATCGCGGAAGAGCTCGATGCGCGATGGGAGGATGTGCAGGTGGAGCAGGTTCCCGTTGATCCCGCTGTCTACGGCAACCAGTTCTCAGGTGGCTCCTTGTCGGTTGCGACAAGCTGGATGACGCTGCGGCATGCGGGTGCCGGTGCGCGCTCGATGCTTGTGGCAGCGGCAGCAAAGAGGTGGGACGTGCCGTCCTCGGAGATCACTACCGGGGGCAGTCAGTTGAGACACCAGCGCAGCGGGCGGACGGCGAGTTATGGTGACCTCGCCAGCGACGCCGCCGCAATGCCCGTGCCCGAACTGGCGCAAGTCAGGCTGAAGGACCGCAAGGACTTCAAGCTTCTTGGCAAACGCCACAAGGGCGTCGACAGCCACAAGATCGCTACCGGTCAACCCCTTTTGGGTATCGATGTGCAGGTACCGAACATGCTCGTGGCTGTGTTTCAGAAGTGCCCTTCGGTTTACGGCAAGGTGACGTCGGCCAACCTCGAGACGATCCGTTCACTTCCAGGCGTCACGCACGCGTTTGTCGTGGAGGGTACCGGTAAGCCCACAGAGTGCTTGGCTGGGGTGGGCATCGTTGCGCGCAACACTTGGGCGGCACTTTCTGCTAAGCGCAAGCTGGAGGTGGTATGGGACCTCGACAGTGCTTCAAAAGACAGCTGGACGCAGTATGTGCGGCAGGCGGCTGAACTGTCCAAGCAGGCGCAAGGTGCGCAGGTGGTGCAGGCAATCGGAAGCGTGGACGAGTTGCTGGCCAACGAGCGCAAGGTCGAAGGCTCCTACACTTACGGGAGCCTCTCACAACCCCATGTTTGACGAATCCGAATAGGGAGGAGTGGGCGCCAGTAGCCGTTTGAGCGTGATGAGGCCCAGCAACGGTCTGCGCCTGGGTGCATGAGGGGCCTTGCAGGCCCGGTGGCTCAGGCTTTCACCGTTTGCAGGCGCACTTGTGCCTTGCCAGTGGCGGGCTTGAAGAAAGCATCCACGCCCCGATGCAGGAACCAGGCCAGTCGCTTCATGTTGTAGCAGGCGGCCATCATCGTCATCCCCACCGTGGCGCGCGCCTGTCCGATGGTGCGCACGAACTTGCCCCCCAGGTGGCGGATACCGGCGAACACGTGCTCCACCTTGGCTCGTTTCTTTGCGATGCGCTGGTTGCGCCCCTTCTGGCATTCGCTCTGTGGTCGGCCCGCCTGCGCACGGCGCTGCATCGCATCCACGAATCCCAGCACTTTCAGCATCTGGCACCTTTGGCGGCTCGGGTAGGCTTTGTCCGCATGCACTGCCCGCCCGGTGTTGTGCATGTCCAGCACCTCATCGAAGTGGTGCCCGTCGTGCTCGCTGGCCGTGCCCGTGGCGAGGCGGCGGATGAAGCCGTGCTTGAGGTCCACGCTCACGCTGAGCTTGTAGCCGAAGTGGCTTTTGCCGTGCTTCTTCGTGTGCGTGGCCTCCACATCCTTTTGCCTGCGTCGCGCTTGGCTCCAGTCCGGCTGCCCGCCTTGTGCCAGCGTTCGCCGCTCCTGCTGGCCGATGTGCTGTCGGGGCGCGGGCACCAGCGTGGCATCAATGGCCTGCCCGCCCCGGGCGATGTAGCCGTGGCGCTGCAGTTGGGCATCCACCCCCTGGAACAAGGCCGTTGCCCCGCCCACGCCAAGGCGCTCGCCAAAGCGCCAGATCGTGTTGCGGTCCGGCACGTTCATCGCATCCTGCAACAGGCAAAACCGCTGGTAGCTCCCCCGGTCCAGCAACTGATACTCCATCTGCTCATCGGACAGGTTGTACAGCCGCTTCAACACCAGGATGCGCACCATCACCTCGGTGGGGTAGGCGGGCCGACCGCCCCGGCGGCCACCCCCGCGTTCGATCAAGGCATCCACCAGCCGGGCCAGTTCTGCGAAGTCGATGTGCCGCGCGATCACCTGCAGCGGATCGCCCACCTCATCTCTCTTGTGTTGGCGCGAGGCCTCAGCGAACAGGTCGAACTTCAGGGCGCTACGGGGAGTGATCATGGCAAAGGATGGAGCACGCATTCTCGATCAACAAGGGACCGGATGGGTTTTGAGAGGTTCCCTATTGGCGCAAGGGAATCAGCGCCAGACAATTGGACAGCCTCAAGACGAGACTGGAGAACACCAAAAACCAACTGCAAGCCAACCACCTGCAGAACCTGACTGGCGAGCAAATCAGTGGAAACCTGATCACCGCCGTGATCTGGAGCTGGTTTGCAGCGGCGGAGAGCCACAGCCGCCTGAGCCAGAACCAGGCCGGGATGGTTGAACCCCGGGCCTGTCCTACGGCTTGTTCCATGCCGTGGCCCAGCCGGCCTACAGCTGGGGTGTGGTGAGGAAGGTGACGCTCCCTGGGGTGAATATGTGCTATCGAAAATATAGCGGCATGCCCTAGTTCTAATTGCGCTGGAGGCACTTTTCACTCCTGGTCGGTGAATGGCGGCCCTTCTAGCCCTCGGCCGGGTGGCCGCAGGGGCGCCCGCCCGCATGGCCCTGCTGGCACGCGGGCCGGGCCGGCTGACTACAATCGCGCTCCCCGAAAGGCGGCTGTCCCGGCCGCCTTTCGCGTTTCCATCCCCCGGGACCATGTAGAGGACCACCATGTACAAAAACCTCGCAGCCACGCTCGTGGTCGCTTGCTGTTGGCTTTCCCCCGCCTTTTCCCAAACCGGCCAGACCGCCCAGACCGTCCCCTCGGCCGTGGTGAGGGCCGGCTTCGTCTATGTCTCGCCCATCACCGAAGCGGGCTGGACGCGCCAGCACGACGAGGGCCGCAAGGCCGTCGAAGCCGCCATGGGCGACCGCGTGCGCACCACGTTCGTGGAGAACGTGGCCGAGGGCGCGGACGCCGAGCGCGTCATCCGCGACTTGGCCGCCACGGGGCACCAGATCATCTTCACTCCCAGCTTTGGCTACATGGAGCCCACGCTGCGGGTGGCGCGGGACTATCCCGGTGTGAAATTCGAATCCATCACCGGCTACCAGACCGCGCCCAACGTGGCCACGGCCAACGCCCGTTATTACGAGGGCCGCTACTTGGCCGGCGTCGCCGCCGGGCGCATGACGCGCACCAACGTGGCGGGCTACGTGGCCGGCTTTCCCATCCCCGAGGTGCTGCAGGGCATCAATGCGTTCACGCTGGGCCTGCGCTCGGTCAACCCCCAGGCCACGGTCAAGCTGGTGTGGCTGGACGTGTGGTTCGACCCGCCCAAGGAGCGCGATGCGGCCATGGCGCTGTTCAACCAGAACGTGGACGTGGTGGCCTTCCACACCGGCTCCACGGCGGTGATGGCCGCGGCCCAGGAGCGCGGCAAGCTCGCGATCGGCTACCACTCGGACATGCGCCGCATGGGGCCGGACGCGCAGATCCTCGCCGTCACGCACCAGTGGGGCGGCTACTACACCGAACGCGTGCGCGCCGTGGCGCAGGGCATATGGAAAAGCGGCAACCTCTGGGGCGGCGTGCGCGAGGGCATGATCCGCGTCGAGGGCTTCGGCAGCAAGGTGCCGCCGGCCGTGAAGGCCGAGGTGCTGGCCCGCCAGGAAGACATCGCCAAGGGGCGATTCCACCCGTTCCGCGCGGGCGCGACCCCTGTGCGCGACAACACCGGCCGCGAGGTCATCGCCGCGGGCCAGACCCTCGGCGATGCGCAGATCCTGCAGATGAACTGGCTGGTCGAGGGCGTGCAGCGCTGAAGGAGGCGGGGAGGGCCGCGCGGGCCCCGTCCTCTCTCTTTCGGCCGCTACAGGTGGCGCGCCACCAGCTGCGGCAGCGACGAGGCCAGCAAGGCCACGCCCGATGCCGTGAGCAGGCCCAGCACGATCTGCCGGAAGGCCACGTCGCTCAGCCCGATGTACAGCCGCGTGCCGAGCAGCGTGGGCACCAGCATCGCCGGCGCCACGATGGCGAAGAACGGCAGCATGTCCCGCGTGACCATGCCGGTGCCCAGGTAGGTGCCCATGGTGACCAGCAGCATCGACAGGTTGAAGTTCTGGATCACGGCACGCTGCTGGTCCTTCTCGTAGCCGCGCAGGGTGCACCACAGCGTGGGCAGCGTGCCGGTGAATCCGCCGATGCCGCCCATCACGCCGCCGGCCAGCCCCACGACGCCATCGGCCACGCGGCCACCCGAGCGGATGCGCGGCAGGCGCTTGGCCATCAGCATGGTCGGGCACCACAGCACCAGCAGGGCGCCCAGCAGCGTCTTGAACCACACCATGTCCAGGCGCGGCAGCAAGGCCACGCCCAGCGGAATGCCCAGCAGCCCGCCCAGCACGAACGGCGCCAGCGTGCGCACGTCGAAGCCGCGGCGCACCGACACCGCCGCGACGATCTGCCCGGTGAGCGCTCCGAACACCGCCAGCGCCGCCGCCAGGCGCGGCTCCAGCGTCCAGGCCCAGAACGACATGGCCACCATGCCGAACGCGAAGCCTGACAGCCCCTGCACGAACCCGGCCACTACCGCCCCGATGCCCACCACCCAGTAGATCGTTTCCATTGCGCGCTTCTCCCCCCATTTTTTTGATCGGAAGGCGTCTGGCCCCGCAGGGCCGCCGCCGCATGGGCTGCGATTGTGGGGGAGCCACATGAGCCAATCTTTCTCATTTAATATTGCCTCATAAGCCAATCGATATGGCTCTGGGAACGTTCAATGACCCCTGCCGAGATGGAGACCCGGCTCGCGTCGCGGCTCAAGATGCGCCACCTGATGCTGCTGCGCATGATTGCGGAACACGGTTCGCTCACCCGCGTTTCGCACCGCATGGCGACCAGCCAGCCGGCCGTCACCCACGCGCTGGCCGAGCTGGAATCCATGTATGAACTGGACTGCGTGATCGGCCGTGCATCGGCCGTGCTCGACATGCAGGGGCTGGAGCATGAGGTGCTCTACCACCAGGAGCCCCGCCTCATCACCCACCGCCGCCTCGCCGCCCGGCTGGGGCGCCAGCCCCTGGCCTGGCAGGAGCTGGCCCGGCTGGAGTGGATTCTGGGCGCCCGCCAGACGCCCATGCGCGAGCAGATCACCGATTTCTTCCTGCGCGCAGGGGTGGCGCCGCCCGCGCCGTTCGTCGAGAGCCTGTCGTCCAAGCTCATCGGCGAGTTGATCGCGGCCAACGAAAAAGCGGTGTCCATCGTGCCCGCCGACATCGCGGAAGAACTGGCCCGCATCGCGGGCGTAGGCATCGTCGCCCACCGCTTCGGCTGGACCCTGCCGCCGATCACGCTGTTCCAGCGGACCGAGGGCGCGCGCTACGAAGAGCAATCGTTGTTCGTGGCGGCGCTGCGCGCGGTCTGCGCCCGGCAGGCGGCAGCGCAGGCCGGCGACGCCGCATAGCGCCAAGCGCGTCGTTCGCAGGGCTCCGCGCTGACCTGGAATGCATCTGCGCCGGTCTGGCAACTACCCGAAGGGATAGTTTCCGGGCGCCCCGGGCATTGCTGTAATGCCATCGACATGCCCGCCAGGCACGCGATGCGCTGGCCCGCGCGGCCCGCGGCGCGCCCGGCGGGTCCAGAAAAAAACCAAGGGGAGAAGGTCGATGCGAATGTTCATCACGGCGGCGCCTGTGGGCGCCGTTCCACAGCAAGCCCTGGCCCGGGAGCCGAAATTCCTGCCCGCCCGGTCGATCGAGGCCGCGGACGCCCAGGGCATGGGCCTGGCCCATCGGCTGGCCGCCGATGGCTGGGAGGCGGTGCCGGCCGGCGGCCTGGGGATCTGCGACAGCCTGGACGCCCTGCAGGTGGCCAGCGCGGCGGACGGGCCCCAGGCCCCGGGCCGCCGCCTGGGCGACGTGGAGGCGCGCCGGCATCTGCCGGGTGAGGCCCTGCACCGCATCGCATCGGCGAAGACGGCGCGCGAGCTGGTGCTGACGCTCACCTCCCAGGGTTGGGACGTGGCGGGCGCCGGCGATCTGGCATGGCGCGCGGAAACGATCGAGACCTACTTGCCGCCCGCATTGGTGGCCGCGTTGCAGGCCGAGGCGCCGCAGCTGCTGGACACCCTGCGCGAGCGCGGCTGGGTCGACCACGGTGCGGGCCACTGGAACCCGGGCAGGACGGCATCGCCGCACCTGCCCATCGCACCCGAAGCCATCGTCGCTCAGAGCGTGGCGGCGGTGCGCGAAGGGGCCGCCATCGTGCACCTGCACACGCGGGACTGCAGCGGCCAGCACCCGGTCCACGTGCCCGGGGTGGCCGTGCCGGTGCGCCTGGGGCGGCAGGCCAATCACATCGACGAGGCACAGTACGCGGCGATCGTGCCCCGGCTGCACCAGGCGACGCCCGCTGCCATCCTGAACCTGTCCACCAGTGTGCGGGGCGGCGCGGCCGACTTTGAAAGCCCCGTGCGCCGGGTGCATCTGCGGGCCTACGGCGCGCAGCAGCGCGCGCCGGAGATGGGCTCCTTCAGCCCCGGGCCGGTGGTCTTCCAGGCGGGCGGCGGCTATGAAAACCCCCCGGCCTTCCTGGCGGCGCAGATCGCGCACTGCCGGCAATAGGGCGTGCGGCCCGAGGTGGAGGTGTTCAACGGCGCGATCCTGGACGGTGCGCTGGGGCCTTATCAGGCCGGCCTGCGCTCGGTGGGCGGGCCCGTGCTGTTCATGCTGGTGGTGGGGGTGGACCAGCACCGGCGCCTGCCCGATGGCGGAGTGCAGGACGATTCCCTGATGCCGGTGCAAGAGCGCAAGGACATCCTGCGCCTGCTGGCCGAGGGCTCCGCAGAGGCCTTCGAACAGGCCCTGGCCCAGGCGGTGGCGCGGCTGCAGCCGGTGGTGGCGCGCATCCGCGCGGAGTGCCCGGGCGCGAAGGTGTCCGCCCTCGTGCCCGGACCGATGATCGTGCTGCTGCCGCGCCTGGCCGTGGCCCTGGGCCTCGACGGCGTGCGGGTGGGCCTGGAAGATGCCTTGAACGTGCCAGATCCCGAGGTGGCGGGCGGCTGGCGCCGTGGCACCACGGCGGAGCAGGTGCGCTACGTGCGCGAGCAGTTGCAGGCCCTGGGGGCCACGGTGCTGACGGCCGAGGAAACGCGCGTGGCGCTGGACATGCCCCACCCCGATGTGGCGCTGCTGCAGGCCGCGATCGCGCGGCTCCAGCCGCTCGCAGCGACCGTGCCGCTGGACCGCCCCCGGGCCATGGCCAGCGCCGTGCTGGCGGCGCTGGCACCGCTGCAGCCCGCCTACGCGGCCCGGGAATCCCGGTTCCTGGACGCGCTGGAGGCGGCGGCCAACCACCTGCCGCCCGATGCGCAGGCACCGGGTGCGGGCGACCTCGCGCTCGCGGCCCTGCGCGACCACGGGCTCTACGCGCGATTTTTCGTGGAGGAGCGGGACCGCTATCCCCGTGAAGGTGCGGCGGCGTTCCGGCACGTCTATCCACTGCAGGCCCTGAACTTCGTGCGCGAGTTGCTGGCCGAGCGCCAGCGCCCCGGCGGGCGGTGGGACGCGGCGCTGCAGGCCATGGCCGCAGAAGCGGGCCTGCCGCCCCATGCCTACCAGGTGCCGCCTGCGCAGTTCAAGGGGCCAGAGGGGCGGTTCCTCGAATTCCTCAGCGCCATTTCCTGCCACTACACGGACGACCGCACCGACATCGTCCACACCGCCGTGCGCAGCGAGCCCGGCTACAGCGCCGCCATGGCCGTGCTGTTCGAGGCCATCCACGAGCGGGCGGTGGCCCTGCGGGCCAATTCGGAGGCCGAGCCCAAAAGCGCCGGCATCCGGGTGTACCGTGACGCGCCGCGCAGCGGCGGCCTGGCGGTGCCCATCGACATGGACGTGGCGGCCGTGCAGGGCGCCATCGCCCGCGGCGCATGGATCGTGCTGCCGAGCACGCCCACCACCCACTACCCGGAGGGGCTGAAGCTCTCCACCGGGCTCACGGCCACGTTCGCCCGGTTCCTGGAGCGCACGCAGGCTGCCGCCGAGGTGCTCGGCATCGCGCACGCCGGCCTCGATGCCGACGGCACCGTGCTGATCGAATCCAGCATGCTGCACAACCGCTTCACGCTCAACACGACGGCGCATGCGCAGGTGGTCAGCCACTCGTCCCGCCTCATCTACGAGCGCGTGGTGCTGCCCCGGCTGGTCGCGTTGCCGCGGGCGCTGGCCTGGAGGGCCACCGGGCTGGTGGAGCGCGATGCGGCGGGCCGGCCGCTGAACCGCGACGGGCAGCCGGCGGGGCGGCTTTCTTTCCAGGGCATCGAAGACCTGGTGCGGCTGCATTTCCTGGCGCACAGCTCCGGCATCGCGACCATCCAGCAGATCGACAACGCCGCCCGGGCGGACCTGCAGCGGCTGGGCTATTCGGTGCAGGAGCAGGAGGAAATCTTCAACCGCTCCGTCGCCTTGTCGTTCGCGTCGGCCTGCGATGTGAACCTGTCCGTGCTCGGCACCCCCACCGTGGACGTCACGGCGCTGAACGATGTGCGCAGCGTGGCCGGCACGACCACGCCGGACTACCTGTGCGGCAGCAACAACGGGCTCTGGAGCCTGGCGCCGCTCCTGCCGCACCGCGATGACGAGGCGTTCCGCTACGGCAGCGCGCACTGGATCTTGCGCAAGGGCGAGCAAAAGAAGCTGCTGCTCCGCCTGGCGGGCGTGGTGCTGCGGGAAGACCCCGTGCGCCTGCACGACGGGCACTCCATCCGCCGTTACCTGGAAGGCGCGCCCGCTTCGATGGTCGAGCTGGTGGCACTGCTGCAGACCGCTCCCGCCTCGCTGCGCGCCGACATGTTGCTGCGCCAGCATTTCGCACGGCATGGCTCCCCGGCACGCCCCGTGCCCGCGGCCCGGGATCGCGCGGCGGACCTGGCCCTGGCCGGTGGTACCGCCTGATGCGGCGGCGCACCGCACCCGCGAAGGAGACATGACCATGGCCAGGATCGCCATCATCGGGGGCGGCTGCAGCGGCACCCTCGTCACGCAAGCGCTGAGCCGCATGGGCGGCCAAGCCGGGATTTCCGAGGTGCTGCTGTTCGACGAGTCCGGCGGGTTCGGCCCGGGACTGCCCTATGGCCGGGACACCAACGACGGCGAGTTCATCCTCAACATGGCTTCGTCGTTGCTGAGCGCCCGGGCCGGCGAGCCGGACGGGTTCGACCGCTGGCTGCAGCAGCTGTGCGCGGGGCAGGCCGAAGCGCCGGGCGGATACGTGCGGCGCTCGCTCATGGGGGCCTACCTGCAGGATGTCGCCCACCAGGCCGAGAGCGCGTTCGCCGCGCGCGGGGTGAAGCTGGTGCGCGTGGCGCAGGCGGTGACCGACATCGAGCGCGGGGCCAGCGGCTTTCACGTGGCCACGGCCCAGCATGCCTGGCATGTGGACCAGGTCGTGCTGGCGCTGGGTCATCTCAAAAAGCGGTCGCCGTTTCCGGGCGTGGCGCACTACCACGCGAACCCATACCACGACCTGGGCGCCATCAAGGCCGAGCTGCCGCGAAGCGCGCGCATCGGCATCCTCGGCACCAAGCTCACGGCCATCGACATGGCGCTGCTGCTCGGCCGGCTCGGTGTGGAGCGCATCCACATGTTTTCCCATTCCGGCCAGCTGCCCCTGGTGCGCGGCGCCTTGCCCACCACGCCCCTGGTGCGCCCGGAGCACCGCTATGCGGGCGACACGCTGCGCGGCTTTCTGCGCTGGTTCCGCGAAAGCCATCCTTGCGGGCACGAATACCCGGGCCTCATGACGATCCGTGATCCACTCGTCCGCATCGGCCGGGAGATCGAGGCGGCCCAGGCCGTGCGGGACTGGCAGCTGCAGCTGGACGCCACCAAGGAGGACATCGACCGCTACTGGACCGCGCTGCGTCCGAACCAGAAGCGCCGGTTCTTTCGCAAATACCAGGGCCTTTGGATGAGCTACCGGCACCCGATGCCGCTGGACAACGCGCGCAAGATCCAGGCGCTGCTCCAGGCGGGCCGGCTGACCGTGCACCCAGGCTACCGGGCCACCCGGCTGGCGGAGGGCCGGCCGGGATTCCAGGTGGAGCTGGCCGGCGGAACGCTGGCGCTCGACGGCATCCTGGATGCGACCGGCGTGGCTGGCAACCTGGCGCGCATCGATTCGCCGCTCATCGAGAACCTGATCGACCGTGGCCTGGTCCGCCAGCACGAACTGGGCGGCATCGCGATCGATGCGCAAAGCCTTCAGGTGCTGGGCCAGCCCGGCCTGTTCGCCATCGGGGCGCTGACCCAGGGCGCGCTGTTCTACGTGTCTGCCATCGAGCGGCTTTTGCTGCACGCCCAGCGCATCGCGGGGCAACTGGGCCGCTCAGCCGCATCGACGGCGGTCGGAGACCGCGAGGCGTTGCCGCCCCGGGAGCGGGTGGCGGTGTAGCGCCACCGGTATGGGCCCCATGCGCTGCAGCGCATGAAAGGCTCCGTGCCCGGCGTTAAGCTGCCGCCATGCAAATCTACCGCTCCGGCCTGCTGCGTTTCGCCGACGACCATTCGGCCCTGTATGAAGAAGACGGCCTGCTGGCCATCGGCCCCGATGCCCAGGGGCGCCAGCGCGTCCAGGCCGCTGGCGCCTGGAACACCCTGGCGGCCCAATACGCACAGTGGCCGGTGGTGCACTGGCCCGGCCGCATCATCGCGCCGGGGTTCGTCGACATGCACGTGCATTTTCCGCAGACCGATGTGATCGGCTCGCCCGCCGATGGCCTGCTGCCCTGGCTGGAAAACTACACCTTTCCCCACGAATCCCGCTTTGCCGATCCGGCCTATGCGGCTGGCGTGGCCACCGTGTTCCTGGACGAACTGCTGCGCAACGGCGTGACGACTGCGCTCACGTTCGCCACCTCGCACCCGGCGTCGGTGGACGCGCTGATGGGCGAGGCGAAGGCGCGCGGACTGCGCCTGATCGCCGGCAAGGTGCTGCAGGACCGCCACTCGCCCGATGGCGTGCGCGACCAGACCGAGCAGTCCCTGTGCGACACCGAGGCGCTGATCCGCCGCTGGCACGGCCAGGACCGGCTGGGCTATGCCATCACGCCGCGTTTTGCGCCCAGCTGCACCGAGGCCCAGTTGCGCGGCGCGGGCGAACTGGCCGCGCAATACCCCGACGTGTGGATTCAGTCGCACGTGGCCGAGAACCTGGACGAGATCCGATGGGCTCGCGAACTGTTTCCCGCGGCCCGCAGCTACCTGTCGGTGTACGACGATTTCGGGCTGATGCGCGAGCGCGCCGTGTACGCCCACTGCATCCACTTCGACGATGCCGACCGGGCGCTCATGCGCGACACCGGCGCGGTGGCGGCGGTCAGCCCCACCAGCAACCTGTTTCTGGGCAGTGGCTTCTTCGACTACGCCGGGGCCGACCGGGTCGGCTTTCGCTACGGACTGGCGAGCGATGTGGGGGGCGGCACGAGCTTCAGCCCGTTCCACACCATGCTCGCCGCCTACTACGTGGGGCGCGAAGGGCAGACGAAGCCCGGCCTGTCGCTGTCGCCGCAGGCGCTGTGGTGGCAGCACACGGCCGGCGCGGCGCGCGCGCTGGGGCTGGCGGGCGTCATCGGCAACCTGCAGCCCGGGTGCGAGGCCGACTTCGTGGTGCTGGACCCGTGCGCCACGCCGCTGCTGGCGCGCAAGACCGCGCACGCGGCCAACCTGGACGAACTGCTCTTCGCGATGATCGTGCTGGGTGACGACCGGGTGATCGAGCGCACCGTGGTTTCCCAAGCCGAATAGGCCCCTGGCGCAGGTTGCACTAGCGCATGTCGCTATGAAAAATATAGTGCCTGCCCGCGCGTCCTCTCTACAATGGCGGCCCAGCAGGAGTGATCAATGAGCATCAAAAGCGACAAGTGGATTCGCCGCATGGCGGAGCAGACCGGAATGATCGAGCCCTTCGAGCCGGGCCAGGTCCGTGAGGCGGAAGGCCGCAAGATCATCAGCTACGGCACCAGCAGCTATGGCTACGACATCCGCTGCGCGCCGGAATTCAAGGTGTTCACCAACATCCACAGCACCGTGGTGGACCCGAAGAACTTCGATGAAAAGAGCTTCGTCGACTTCGAAGGCGACAGCTGCATCATCCCGCCCAACAGCTTCGCGCTGGCACGCACGGTGGAGTACTTTCGCATTCCCCGCAACGTGCTGACCATCTGCCTGGGCAAGAGCACCTATGCCCGCTGCGGGATCATCGTGAACGTGACGCCGTTCGAGCCCGAGTGGGAGGGCTATGTCACGCTGGAATTCAGCAACACCACCCCGCTGCCGGCCCGCATCTATGCCGGCGAGGGATGCGCCCAGGTGCTGTTCTTCGAAAGCGACGAGGTTTGTGACGTGAGTTACAAAGACCGAGGCGGCAAATACCAGGGGCAAAGCGGCGTCACCCTGCCCAAGGCCTGATACGGGCCTGATTTCTCGGGCGGTGGAGTCCTACACCGCCACGGCTTTTTTGCCGTGAGCGAGGGTGGCTACGGTTTTTTACGATTCAGCCAGGTTCTGTGTTGCATTCGGTTGGATGCTGTAAATCCTACGCAGAACGCTGCCTGAGGAGCCTACCATGCCTGCCACCCACCACGCCGTATCGTCTTTCCAGGCCGAGCGCACGGGCCTTTCGCATGTGCTGCACGAGGCTTCGGGAGGCAGCACCCACCGCTGCTATTGGCCCGCCGAAGCGCTCGATGCCTTCCTGCTGCAGATGGCCGCCCGTGGCCATTGCATCAGCGCCGCCATGATGCTCGGCGACCGCACCTACGCCCTGCAGCAGATCGAACGGGCCCGTGCCCTTCCGGGATGCGCCCTGCAAGCCCTGGTGCAGGAGTTGTCCGGGTATTTCGAAGACGCCGAGCCCGCCGCCGCCAGCGTGCACTGGTGCACGCGTTGATCCAGGCAGGGAGCGCCTGAAGGTCGGCGCGTTGCAGGGGGTGCCTCCGGACCGGCTGCGTCCTACGCCCCCTCACGCTATCGACCGGGTTTCCGGCTCTGGCGCGCTGCCTAGTATCCCATCCATCCATTTCAGACCCATCCGCAAGAGACTGCCATGCACGACGATTTTCATCCCCCTGTGTCCTCCGCCCAGAGGCTGCGCCCGTGGCCCATCGTGATCGGCAGCGTTGTGATCGCGGTGCAACTCGTCGCGCTGGGTTGGGTGGTGCAGGGGCAGGTGCAGCAGGCATCGGAGCGCCAGGCGCACTGGGCCCCCCGGGGCCTGCAGAGTTCACCGGCCACCTATGCAGCGGTGGACGCGCCCTCGTTCAGCGAGCCGCAGCCTTGATGCCTTCTCGAATCGACCCATGGGAACCGCTGCCCGGTGTGCGGCGCGGGCGTAACATCCGGCGCACCGCATCCGCAGGTGCGAGCAGGAGAACCGTATGAAATGGGAAGGCAACCGCGAATCGGACAACGTCGAGGATCGCCGTGACGGCGGCGGCGGTGGGGGCATGCCGGTGTTCGGCGGCCGCAGCATCGGCATCGGCACCATCGTGGTGGCGTTGCTGGGGGGCTGGATTTTCGGGATCAATCCCTTGACCATTCTGGGACTGCTAAGCGGCGGCGGAGGCGCTCCCGCCCAGGTCCAGCAGGCGCCCGCACACCGCCCGCCGGCCGACGACAAGATGGCGCGCTTCGTCTCCACCGTGCTTGCCGACACCGAAGACGTGTGGACCGACATCTTCCGCCAGGGTGGCAACGCCTATCAGGACCCGAAGCTCGTGCTGTTCCGTGGCTCCACACCCACCGCGTGCGGCACCGGCCAGGCGGCGATGGGCCCGTTCTACTGCCCCGGCGACCGCAAGGTGTACATCGACCTGGGCTTCTATGAAACCTTGAAGAACCGGCTGGGCGCGCCGGGGGATTTCGCCCAGGCCTACGTGATCGCCCACGAGGTGGGCCACCACGTCCAGAACCTGCTGGGCATCAGCGCCAAAGTGGACCAGATGCGCGGCCGCGTCAGCCAGGTGCAGTACAACCAGCTGTCCGTGCGCCTGGAACTGCAGGCCGACTGCTTCGCCGGGGTCTGGGCCCACCATGCCCAGAATGCCCGCCAGATCCTGGAGCAGGGCGATGTGGAAGAGGCCATGAACGCCGCGGCCAAGATCGGGGACGACGCCCTGCAGCGCGCGGGCGGCGGCGCCGTCGTGCCGGACAGCTTCACCCACGGCACCAGCGCGCAGCGCCAGCGGTGGTTCCATGCAGGCCTCGAAAACGGCAGCGTGAAGGTCTGCGACACCTTCTCGGCCCGCAGCCTGTAGTGCGAACGCCGCAGTGGCGGCGTTCACCCTGCAATGACTGGGGTGGCGTTTGCACTGGTCCAGTCATCGTATGGTGCTATGAATTAAATAGCATCGTGCCTTTGGGGCACGAATGCCTACCCGAAAAAACACCCCGTTCAGCCCCTGGTGCGACAATAGCGGGCTAAATGACAAGTTCTTTCTCCAATTTATCGCTGGCTGAACCGCTGGCACGCGCCGTGGCCGAAATGGGCTACGAGTCCATGACGCCCATTCAGGAACAGGCCATTCCGGTCGTCTTGACTGGCAAGGACGTGATGGGTGCGGCCCAGACGGGCACCGGCAAGACGGCCGCCTTCTCGCTGCCCTTGCTGCAGCGCCTGCTCAAGCACGAAAACAGCTCCACCTCCCCCGCCCGCCATCCGGTGCGCGCCCTGGTGCTGCTGCCGACGCGGGAGCTGGCCGACCAGGTCGCCCAGCAGGTCGCCCTGTACGCCAAGTACACCAAGCTGCGCAGCACCGTGGTGTTCGGCGGCATGGACATGAAGCCGCAGACGCTGGAGCTGAAAAAAGGCGTGGAAGTGCTCGTGGCCACGCCCGGCCGGCTGCTGGACCACATCGAAGCCAAGAATGCGGTGCTGAACCAGGTCGAATACGTGGTCCTCGACGAAGCCGACCGCATGCTGGACATCGGCTTCCTGCCCGATCTGCAGCGCATCCTCTCGTACCTGCCCAAGCAGCGCACCACGCTGCTGTTCAGCGCCACGTTCTCCCCCGAGATCAAGCGCCTGGCGGGCAGCTACCTGCAAGACCCGATCACGATCGAAGTGGCGCGCCCCAACGAAACGGCTTCCACGGTGGAGCAGCGTTTCTACAGCGCCAACGACGACGACAAGCGCCGCGCCATCCACCAGGTACTGAAGACGCGGGGCCTGAAGCAGGCGTTCATCTTCGTGAACAGCAAGCTCGGCTGTGCCCGGCTGGCCCGGAGCCTGGAGCGCGAAGGCCTCAAGACCGCGGCGTTGCACGGCGACAAGAGCCAGGACGAACGTTTGAAGGCGCTCGATGCCTTCAAGCAGGGCGAAGTCGATCTGCTGGTGTGTACCGACGTGGCGGCACGCGGACTGGACATCAAGGATGTGCCGGCCGTGTTCAACTTCGATGTGCCGTTCAATGCCGAGGATTACGTGCACCGCATCGGCCGCACGGGCCGTGCAGGCGCCTCGGGCCTGGCGGTCACGCTGGTGTCCAGCAGCGACACGCGCCTGGTGGCGGACATCGAAAAGCTCATCAAGAAGAAGATCGATCTCGAGGCCCTCGAGTACGAGGAAGACCGCCCGCGCGGCCGCATCAACGACGGCCAGCGCGCGTGGCGCGAGGATGGCCAGCGTGAAGGTGGCCGGCGTGAGCGGGGCGGCGAGGCGCACGACCCGCGTGGCAGCGCGCCGCGCAGCAGCTACCGCGCCCCTTCGGCACCCCGCGATCCGTTCTTCGACAAGCCCTATGAGGCACCGGCCACCGAGGCGGCGCCCCATTGGGAGTCTGCGGCCAAGGCCCAGCCGGCGCGCAGCGGCATCTCGGCCAACATCAAGCCCAAACGCAAGGTGGCGGCCCTGTTCAAGGCCGTGCAGCCCGAGACCGAAACCTCTTCTCAGTGAGCCCCCAGGGCCGATCCGTCGGCCGGGGCCTGATTCGCTGAGGCCTTGGGTGCGTCCTTATCGCCGTGGGGCGGCGGGTGGCTCGTTCGTGTTCAGGCCCCAGGCTTTTGCGCCTCCTCGCAATCGACATGGCAGTGCTCACGGTCTGCCAGCGTTCGGCCGAACCGGACCGCGCTGAGGCAGCCTCCCCACACGCAACCGGTGTCCAGCGCCAGCAGGTTGGCTCGGTTCATCCAGCCCAGGGTGGACCAGTGCCCGAACGCCACCAGCCCGTTCTGCGTTTTGCGGCCCGGTGCTTCGAACCACGGCACCAGGCCGGCTGGGGCAGCGCTGGCACCCTCGCTGCTCTCGAAATCCATGGCGCCCTCGGGTGTGCAGAAGCGCAATCGGGTGAGGGCGTTGACGATCACGCGCAAGCGGTCCGTCCCGGTCAGCGTGGGGTCCCAGCGGTCTGGCGTGTTGCCGTACATGGCGTGAAGGAATGCGGGCATGTCGGCCCCGCGCAGCACGGCATGCACCTCGTCGGCATGCGCCAGCACGTCCTGGGCCGACCACGAGGGCAATACGCCCGCGTGGACCATCAACAGGGGCTCTCCACCATGCACATGCTGGCGTGCCAGCGGCTGATGGCGCAGCCAGTCCAGCAGGGCCTCGCGGTCGGGTGCCTGCAGCACCTGGTCCAGCGTGTCGCGGCGGGAAGGCTTGCGGGCCCCGTGGGCGGCCGCCAGAAGGTGCAGATCATGGTTGCCCAGCAGGCTGCGCAGGCTGTCGCCCTGCTGCATGGAGCGGCGGAGCACGGCAGCGGAATCAGGGCCCCGATTCACCAGGTCGCCCAGCAAATAAACCGTGTCGCGGCTGGGGGAGAACCCGATGTGGTCCAGCAGGCGCTGCAATGCCGTGTCGCAGCCTTGAATATCCCCGATGCAGTAGAGCGCCATGGCGTTTCCGAAGGTGGTAAACCCGCATTGTCGCGGCTGGATGAGGCCGTGCCAGGTAATCGCCCAGGTCACGATAGCCCGGCCGGTGCAAATCAGTGCGCGCGCTTCGATATGGCTGAGCTGGCAGAGTTCCCCGAAATTCCAGAAATCAGCGGGTTATTCAAAGGGGTGGATTGCGCCCGCTTTCTCTGCACGATATTGAAAGATACTTATAATGCGGCCTTCGTTATTAATCTCCGTACATCACCATGAGCACTAGCTACAAAGACCTGCTGAAACAGCGCGAAGAACTTGAGCAGCAAATCGGCGAAGCACGTCGCCGCGAACTTTCCGATGCCATCAATCAGGTTCGCAATCTGGTGGCGGAGTATGGTTTGACTGCTCAGGACGTATTTCCCACGGGCCGTGCCCGCAGTGCCAGCGCCGGCGTCAAAGTCGCTCCCAAATACCGCGATCCCGCAACGGGCCAGACGTGGACGGGCCGTGGCAAGGCGCCCAAGTGGATCCAGAACCAAGACCGCGAGCAATTCGCCATTTGAGTGCAAGCCTGGAATTCCAGATCGCGCGCAGGCACTGCCCGCGCTGCGGAATGGCAAGAGCAACCCACGCAATAAAAAGCCCGCCTTGGCGGGCTTTTTTCATGGCTGCGAATACCGTGCCGTTCGGTTTGACTGCATGGACAGCCCTGGCGGGTTTCCTGGCTACCCTTTCATCGGTGCGCTGGCCGCTTTCGGGCGCTGCGCTCTGTCTCAAATCCCAGCCATTGGGAGTTGGCTTAACCTTCTTGAGCGGCAATGCTGCCCAGCCGATTAATTTCAAGGGAAGCCATCGGATAAAAATGGAGATTCCGCAGGGCGGTATTTTATTAATCGAATGGCACGCGATATATCGCGCTGCACCTACCCGTGCTGCTGTTCCCATGGCGTAGGACGGCAGGCCTTGCGATCGGGCGTTTCTTCTGGAGTTTGGCGGTGCACTCTCTGAAATGTCCTGCATGCGATTACCCCACGATGGCTTTGTTGCACAAATCGCGATGCTGATGCCCGTAGACTGACTGCGTGACAGAGACGAAGAACAGGCAGCGGAGCAAGTACCGCACGACGAACTGGAAGGCGTACAACGCGGCGCTGAAAGCGCGAGGCTCGTTGACGATGTGGCTAGTGTCCTGTCCCGTTAATTCGCAGGCACGATAGCTGCATGGTTTCGGGCCATCCTTGAGGTGCCGCCATGCCCAATGCAACGACCCGAACAGAAATTGCGCTTAGTGAAGTGGAGCGCGCGGAACTGACGTCCATGGCGCGATCACGTTCGCTGCCAGCGGCGTTGTCGCTCAGGGCGCGCATCGTGCTGACTTGCGAAGGCACAGATAAAGCCAGCACCGCGGTTGCGCAGGCTCTGGGGATCAGTCGTAGCACTGTCACCAAGTGGCGCGGGCGCTATGCGCGCCATCGCATTGCAGGGCTTTACGACGAGTTGCGCCCGGGTCGCCCCCGCACGGTAGATGACGAGCGTGTTGCTGAGTTGATTACCAAGACGTTGCACACCAAGCCTGCTGATGGGGGTACCCACTGGAGCACCCGCACGCTGGCCGCCGATACGGGCATCAGCAAGAGCACGGTGGCGCGCTATCTGCAGACCTTCAACCTCAAGCCGCACCGGGCCGACAGCTTCAAGCTGTCGACCGATCCGCTGTTCATCGAGAAGCTGCGCGACGTTGTGGGGCTGTACCTGAACCCACCTGACAACGCGCTGGTGCTGTGCGTGGACGAGAAGAGCCAATGCCAAGCTTTGGAGCGTACGCAGCCGATGCTGCCAATGGGGTTTGGCTATGTCGAAGGTGTCACGCACGACTACGTGCGCCACGGCACCACCACCTTGTTCGCGGCCCTGAACGTGATGAATGGCCAAGTGATCGCGCAGTGCCGGCCCCGGCATCGTCATCAAGAGTTCCTTGCCTTCCTGCGCGCCATCGACAAGGCAGTGCCCGACGAACTGGATGTGCACTGCATAGCTGATAACTACGCCAGCCACAAGCATCCAAAGGTGCGCGCTTGGTTGGCCGAGCGGCCTCGCTGGCACATGCACTTCGTTCCGACCTATTCAAGCTGGCTCAATCAGGTCGAGCGCTTCTTCTCGATCATCACCACGCGGGCAATCCGCCGTGGCTCGTTCACCAGCGTGAAGGATCTGATCAACAAGATCGACACATTCATCGCGAATTACAACCAGTCCTGCCAGCCGTTTACTTGGACAGCTACAGCAGACTCCATCCTCGAAAAACTCGCCAGACTATGCGGGCGAATTAACGGGACAGGACACTAGATGAGGGCATGCAGTGGTTTGGCACGCCGACCGGCAGGCGTGGACGCAGCCGAACCTTCTCGGACGCAGCAATCCAGTTCTGCCTGAGCATCAAGTGCCTGTTCGGCCAGCCCTTGCGACAGGCGCTGGGCATGGTGCAGAGCCTGCTGCGGCTGGCAAAGCTGGACTGGCCGGTACCTGACTTCAGCACTGTTTGCCGGCGCCAAAAGACCTTGCAGGTCGAACTGAGCTACCAGCGAACCAACTCGCCGCTGCAGTTGCTGGTGGACAGCACCGGCATCAAGTTCCTGGGCGAAGGAGAGTGGAAACGCAAGAAGCATGGTGCTGAATACCGGCGCGAATGGCGCAAGGTCCATCTGGGCATCGACGCGCAGACGCTGGAAATACGCGCCATCGAGGTGACCAGCAACGCCATTGGGGATGCGCCGATGTTGCCCGGGTTGCTGGCTCAGATTCCCACTGACGAATCCATCGAAAGCGTCAGTGCCGATGGCGCCTACGACACGCGCGCCTGCCTGGACGCCATTGCCGAGCGGCACGCGATGGCGGTGATCCCGCCCCGCAAGAACGCCAGCCATTGGAAGAAGTCGAGTCCGGGCTCGGCGCATCGTAATGAGGCCATTCGGGCGTGCCAGCGCCTGGGTCGCGGCATTTGGAAGAAGTGGAGCGGCTACCACCGGCGCAGCCTTGTGGAGACGAAGATGCACTGCTTCAAGCGACTGGGCGAACGGGTGATCGCGCGCACGTTCGACCGCCAGGTTGTGGAGCTGCATGTCCGCGTGGCCTTGCTCAATCGGTTCAGTCAGATCGGCCGTCCTCACACCGTGTCGGTGACTGCTGTGGCATAGGTCCGTCTGGGGTTGGGGTCATGCCGTCTGCAATTCGATTTGTGCAACAGCGCCCCCCACGATTGCATCGATATGTAGGACTGCCAGAATAGGTGCTCTCGTCCCCACAGGAGTAGCACTACATGGCCTCGATGTCACCCCCGGTTTCCCGCCACGCGTTCGCATCCACCCTGAAGAATTTCACGACGGGGTCCGGCAAAAGCGGCAAGTTCTATTCGCTTCCGGCACTGGCCAAGCAATACCCGTCGATCAAACGGCTCCCGGTTTCGATTCGGATCGTTCTGGAATCGGTGCTGCGCAACTGCGATGGCCGCAAGGTCACGGCGGAACACGTGGAGCAGTTGTCGCGCTGGCAGCCGGTCGCCGACCGCAAGGACGAGATTCCCTTCGTCGTGTCGCGCGTGGTGCTGCAGGATTTCACCGGCGTGCCCTTGCTGGCCGATCTGGCCGCCATGCGCAGCGTGGCCCAGCGCCTGGGCAAGAAGCCCAAGAAGATCGAGCCGCTGGTGCCCGTGGACCTGGTGGTGGACCACTCCATCATGGTGGACCACTACGGAACGAAAAAGGCGCTGGACTTGAACATGAAGCTGGAATTCCAGCGCAACCGCGAGCGCTACGAATTCATGAAGTGGGGCATGCAAGCATTCGATACCTTCGGCGTGGTGCCGCCCGGGTTCGGCATCGTCCACCAGGTCAATCTGGAGTATCTGGCGCGGGGGGTGCACAAGAGGGCCGATGGCGTGTACTACCCCGACACGCTGGTGGGCACGGACAGCCACACGACCATGATCAACGGCATCGGCGTGGTGGGCTGGGGCGTGGGGGGCATCGAAGCCGAGGCGGCGATGCTGGGCCAGCCGGTGTATTTCCTGACCCCGGACGTGGTGGGCTTCGAGCTGACCGGCCAGTTGCGCGAAGGCGTGACCGCCACCGACCTGGTGCTGACGGTGACCGAGATCCTGCGCCAGCACAAGGTGGTGGGCAAGTTCGTGGAATTCTTCGGCGAGGGCACGCGCACGCTGTCGCTGCCCGACCGCGCCACCATCGGCAACATGGCACCCGAGTACGGCGCGACGATGGGTTTTTTCCCGGTGGATGAAAAGACCATCGATTACTTCAAGGGCACTGGCCGCACCGACAGCGAGATCGAAGCGTTCGAGGCGTATTTCCGCGCCCAGGGCCTGTTCGGCGTGCCGCTCGCCGGCGAAATCGACTACTCCAAGATCGTGCGCCTGCACCTGGGCGATGTGACTCCCAGCCTCGCCGGACCGAAACGACCCCAGGACCGCATCGAGCTGGGCAACGTGAGCAGCGACTTCGTGTCGCTGTTCAGCAAGCCCGCGGCGGAAAACGGCTTCAACCGCCCGGCCGAACTGCTGCACACGCGGCACCACATCCACCGGGGCGACGAGGGCGTGAGCGAGGCGGTTCCCGCCGAGAAGCCGGCCCCTGCGGGTGGCCCGCGTTTCCTGGTCGAGATGGAGCACAACAAGCCGCCGCTGGCGGTCACGCATGCCGATGCCGCCGTGCGCCTGCCGACCAAGGGGGTGGACCCCACCATCGGCAACGGCGACGTGCTGATCGCCGCCATCACGAGCTGCACCAACACCTCCAATCCGAGCGTGCTGCTGGCCGCCGGCCTGCTGGCCAAGAAGGCCGTGGAGGCCGGCCTGAAAGTGCGGCCGCACATCAAGACCTCGCTCGCGCCCGGCTCCCGCATCGTCACGGAATACCTCACCGAAACCGGTCTGATGCCCTACCTGGAAAAGCTCGGGTTCGCGCTGGCGGGGTATGGCTGCACGACCTGCATCGGCAACGCCGGCGACCTGGCGCCCGAGCTGAACGAGGCCATCACCGGCAACGATCTGGTCTGCGCGGCGGTGCTGTCGGGCAACCGCAATTTCGAGGCCCGCATCCACCCCAACATCAAGGCCAACTTCCTGGCCAGCCCGCCTCTGGTGGTGGCGTACGCGATCGCCGGCACGGTGCTGCGCGACCTCATGACGGAGCCGGTGGGCAAGGGCAAGGGCGGGCGCGACGTGTACCTGGGCGACATCTGGCCCACCAGCGATGAAATCCACGCGCTGATGCGCTACGCCATGAACGGCAAGGCTTTCCGCGACAACTACGGCAAGGTCAAGACCGATCCGGGCGCGCTCTGGAACAACATCAAGGGCGTGAAGGGCGACACCTACGACTGGCCCGCCAGCACCTACATCGCGGAGCCACCCTTCTTCGCGCGGTTCACGCTGGAGGCCAAGGAGCGGGCGGTGGGCGCGGACGGCTCCAAGGCATCGGAGTCGGTCGTGGGCGCACGCATCATGGCGCTGTTCGGCGACTCGATCACCACCGACCACATTTCGCCGGCGGGCTCCATCAAGGAGACCTCGCCCGCCGGGCAGTGGCTGCTGCATAACGGCGTGATGAAGCAGGACTTCAACAGCTACGGCGCGCGCCGCGGCAACCACGATGTGATGATGCGCGGCACCTTCGCCAACGTGCGCATCAAGAACCTGATGATTCCCCCCACCGCCGACGGCTCGCGCGAGGAAGGCGGCGTCACGCTGTTCCAGAACGAGGGGGAGCTGCAGGGCACGAAGATGTTCATCTTCGATGCGGCCATGAAGTACATCGCCCAAGACACCCCCACCGTGATCTTCGCGGGCGAGGAATACGGCACCGGCTCCAGCCGCGACTGGGCGGCCAAGGGTACGCAGCTGTTGGGCATCAAGGCGGTGGTGGCCAAGAGCTTCGAGCGCATCCACCGTTCCAACCTCGTGGGCATGGGCGTGCTGCCCCTGCAGTTCAAGGCGGGCGATTCCTGGGAGTCGCTGGGCCTGACCGGCAACGAGACGATCGACGTGGCTCCGGATTCGGAACTCACCCCGCAAAGCGACGCGCTGCTGACGATTCGCCGGGCCGACGGGTCGCGCCAGGAGGTCACGGTCACGCTGCGCATCGACACGCCGATCGAGGTGGACTACTACCGCGCCGGCGGCATCCTGCCCTATGTGCTCCGGCAGTTGTTGACCGCTTGATTGGGGGACATCCACCCGGGGGGCGAGCGGCCCGATACACTTGTGACGATATGTTCAGGTAACCCGCCGCCGCCATGACCCCCCCTCCCCACCGTCCGGTCACTGCAGCCATCGCGCGGACGCTTCTGTCGGAGGCGCCCGCGGTCACGCTGATGCTGGTGGTGGCGGTGCTGGCGCTGCTGCTGGTGCCGGTGGTGCAACTGCTGGGCTCGGGCCTGCAGGGGCTGCACGGCCTCGAGCCTTTCCTCGACATGGTGGTGGTGCTCATCGGCCTGCTGGCCGTGGCGGTGTCCCTGCACATGCTCGACGATACGCAGCAAGGCCGCGCCAACGTGCTCGTGGCTGGGCTGGCGACCGCTGCGGTCTGCAATTTCCTTCACGCCGTCCTGCTGCACCAGATGGAAAGCATGGCGTCCGTCACGCGGGCGAATGTCTCTTCCTACTTCGGATTGCTGGCCCATGGGGTCGAGGCGCTGACCCTGCTGCTGTTCGCTTTGCGGGTGTCGTTCCACGGGCCCGGTCGGGCCTGGGCCGTGGCCTCGGCCGGTGTGTCGCTGGTGCTCGTGTGGTCCGCCTCCAGCGGATTGCCCGAGCAGTTCGGGCTGGCGCACGGCGAGCGCTTCGCCATGGGGGCGGACGCGCTGCTCGGAGGCGTCATGGCCGTTGCAGCCTGGGTGATGTACCGGGTGCACGACACCGCCGGCAGGGAGCGCGGCCGGGGGCGCCGGCGCATCATGGCCTGCGCGGCGGCCGCCCTGGCGCTGGCGGAATTCGCCATGCTGCTGTACCCGCTGCATCCGGTTTTCGTCGACACGTTCGCGCACGCCTTGCGCGTGCTGGGGTATGCGCTGATGTTCCAGGCGGTGTTCATCGCCGGCATCCGCATGCCCTTCGCCCGGGCGCGCGAGGCCGAGGCCCGGCTGCTGGAAAGCGAACGCCGCCTGCAGCTGCTGGGCCGCAACCTGCCCGACAGCGTGCTGTACCAGCGCGTGCGCGAGGCGGACGGCCGCTGGCATTTCGTGCACATGGGCGATGCGATCGAGCGCCTGAACGGCATTTCGGCCCAGGCGGTGGTGAACGATGCCACCCTGTTCTTCGAGCAGATGGAGCCGCAGGACCGCCTGGCCTGCGCCGCGTCGGACGAGGCGTCCTACCGCACCATGGGCGTCGGCGACTCGGTGGTGCGCATGCGCGTGGCCAACGGCCAGTTGCGCTGGATGCGGATGAGCTCCACCCCCCGGCCGCTGGACAAGGGCCGCGTGATCTGGGACGGCGTGCTGACCGACGTCACCGAGCAGCGGGAGGCCCAGGACCTGAGCCGCGCGCACGAGGTGCAACTGGCGAGCCTGCTCAGCCACCTGCCGGGCGGCGTCTCGCGGCTGGACCGCGATCTGCGCATCGTGTACGTGAACCCCTCGCAGGCGCACTGGCTGCGCCGCCCGGTCGATGAGCTCGAAGGCCAGTTCCTCGTGGACGTGCTGCCCGCCGACCTGATGGCCCCGATCCAGCCGCATTTCGACCGGGCGCTGCAGGGCGAGACAGTGGTGTTCGAGCACCGCATTCCCAAAACCCATGGTGCCCAGTTCTGGCACACCACGCTGGTGCCGGAAGTCGCCGCCGATGGCCGCACGGTGGCCGTGGTGGTGTTCGCGTTCGACCTGACCGAGCAAAAGCGCATGGCGCTGGAGCTCACGCAGCAGCGCACCCGCCTGGCCAGCCTTGTGAGCGCGATTCCCGACGTGGTGTTCCTCAAGGATGCGAACGGCTGCTACCTGTCGTGCAACCCCGTTTTCGAGCGTTTCATCGGGCGGCGCGAGCGCGACATCATCGGCCTGTCGGACGACGATCTACTACCCGCCGTCGAGGCCCAGCGGGTGCGCCAGCTCGACCAGCGCGCCATGGCTGCCTGGCAGCCACTGGTGTACGAAGAGACCCTCACGTTCCAGGAAGACGGCTACGAGGGCTACTTCGAAACCATCAAGACCCCCATCCGGGACCTGCACGGCCATGTCACCGGGCTGCTGGGCGTGTGCCGTGACATCACCGACCGCAAGAAGGCCGAGCAGCAGATCGAATTGCTGGCCTTCTTCGATGCGCTCACCGGCCTGCCCAACCGCCGCCTGTTGCTGGACCGCCTGCAGCGCGCCAGCGCCGTCTGCCAGCGCAACGGCCAGCTGGGCGCGCTGCTGTTCATCGACCTGGACAACTTCAAGGACCTGAACGACACGCTCGGCCACGACATGGGCGACCAACTGCTGGCGCAGGTGGCCACGCGCCTGGTGTCGTGCGTGCGGGCCACCGACACGGTGGCGCGCTTCGGTGGCGACGAGTTCGTGGTGATGCTGGAAAACCTCGACGCCGGCCTGACCGAGGCGGCCACGCAGGCCGAGCACGTGGCCGACAAGCTCTTGCTGCAGCTCAACCAGCCCTTCATGCTGGGCACGCAGCAGCACTACAGCACGCCGAGCATCGGCATCACGCTGTTCGGCGACCAGCCGCGCAGCGTGGACGAGCTGCTCAAGCGCGCCGACCTGGCCATGTACCAGGCCAAGGCCGAAGGCCGCAACACGCAGCGCTTTTTCGACCCGGAGATGCAGGCCCAGGTGCACGCCCGTTCGCACCTGGAAGCCGACCTGCGCCAGGGGCTGGCCCGCCAGGAACTCGCGGTGCACTACCAGCCCATCGTGGACCACCGCGCGCAGCTGTGCGGCGCCGAAGCCCTGGTGCGCTGGCACCACCCCGGGCGCGGCATGATCAGCCCCGGCGACTTCATCCCGCTGGCCGAGCAGACCGGGCTCATCCTGCCGCTGGGGCGCTTCGTGCTCGAATCGGCGTGCGAGCAACTGGTGCGCTGGGCCGAGCACCCCGACACCGCGCGGCTGACCATCGCCGTCAACGTGAGTGCCCGGCAGTTCCGGCAGCCGGCCTTCGCGGCCGAGGTGCTGGAGACCCTGCAGCGCACGGGCGCCAACCCCCAGCGGCTCAAGCTGGAGCTCACCGAGAGCCTGCTGCTGGGCGACATCGAGGACGCGATCCAGCGCATGGCCCAGCTCAAAAAGCAGGGCGTGGGCTTCTCGCTCGACGACTTCGGCACGGGCTATTCGTCGCTCAGCTACCTGAAGCGCCTGCCGCTGGACCAGGTCAAGATCGACCAGGGCTTCGTGCGCGACGTGCTCACCGATCCCAACGACGCCGCCATCGTGCGCACCATCCTCGCCCTGGCCAAGAGCCTGGACCTGCAGGTGGTCGCCGAAGGGGTGGAAACCACCGGGCAGCTGGCGTTTCTCAAGCTGCACGGCTGTGAAGGCTTCCAGGGCTACCTGTTCGGCCGGCCGAGCCCGGTGGCCCAGTTCGAACGCGACCAGCAATTGCCGGGCGCCCTGCCCACGGCCGCAGAAGCCGGCATGGCATGAGCGCGCTGCCCACCGTTTCCCCTGCCGCTGCCGCCCCGTGCCCTCTGGGAACGGGCGGCGCGCCGGTCTCCACCGCCATGGCGGCGCGGCCGCGCATCGGATGGGTGGGCGCCGGCGCGGCACCGGCCCGCGCGGCGATGCGATGGCTGTCCAGCCACCGCCCCGACTGGGAGGTGTCCCCCTCGGATTTCGCGGCCGGCCGCGATGGCGTGTCGCGATCCCCCATGTTCGCCGTGCCGGGAACCTGCCAGGCGCTGGTGCTGGACCTGGAACGCAGTGCCACCGCCTTGCCGGACTGGGCGGCCCAGGCGCGCACCCAGCCGCTGGTGCTCTGCCTGGACCCGGCGCAGGAGGCGCTCGCCGCGCGTGCCCTGCGCCTGGGCCCCGGGGATTACGTGCTGCGCGCCGAAGGCGGCGCGCACCTGCCGCAACTGGCCCAGCGGCTGGCGGCGCTGCTGCAGGCGCATGCGCCGCACGGTCCGATGCCCGCCGCCGCGCCCGCGCTGCCGTGGCCGGACGAACCCCCTTCGCAGCGCTCGCTGCTGCAGACCACGCTGGCCAGCATGAGCCAGGGCCTGTACACCGTGGGACCCGATGGCCGCATCACCGTCTACAACGACCGGGTGCTGGAGTTGCTGGAGCTGCCGCGCGCACTGCTCGATGCCCGGCCCACGCTGATGGAGCTCAAGCAGCTGCAGCGAGCGCGCGGCGATTTCGGCGAAAGCGCGGAGCTGGTCGATGCGCAGGCGCGTGCCTATGTGCAAAGTGCTGGCGGCATTCCGTCGCCCGCGGTTTACTGGCGCCGCACGCGCCACGGGCGCACGCTGGAGGTGCACACCACGCAACTGCCCGATGGCGGCATGGTGCGCACCTTCACCGACGTGACCGACCACGTGCGTACTCAGGCCGAACTGCGGGTGAGCGAGGCGCGCTTTCGCAGCCTGAGCGACCTTTCCTCCGACTGGTACTGGGAGCAGGACGCATCCTTCCGGTTCATCCACTTCGTGGGCGGGCGCAACCCCGTGGGCATGGAGCCCGGCGAAGTCGTGGGGCGCACCCGCTGGGAGCTGGGCGCCCTCAACATGACCGAGGAGGACTGGGCGGCCCACCGCCGGCTGCTCGATGCGCGCGAGCCCTTCCGGGAGCTCGAACTGCAGCGGCTGGCATCGGACGGCACGGCCTACTGGGTGTCGATCAGCGGCGTGCCCGTGTTCGACGAGGCCGGTGCGTTCCAGGGCTACCGGGGCGTCGGCCGCAGCATCACCGACCGCAAGCAGGTCGAGGCCGAGATCGAGCGGCTGGCGTTCTTCGACGTGCTCACCGGCCTGCCCAACCGGCGGCTGCTGATCGACCGGCTCTACCGCGCCACGCTGTCCGTCGGCCGCACGGGGCGGCACGGCGTGCTGCTGTTCATCGACCTGGACAACTTCAAGGACCTGAACGACACGCTCGGCCACGACATGGGCGACCGCCTGCTGGTGCAGGTCGCCCAGCGCCTGCAAGGCTGCGTGCGCCAGAGCGACACCGTGGCCCGTTTCGGCGGCGACGAGTTCGTGGTGCTGGCCGAAGGCCTGCCCGCCGAGGCCTGGGCCGCCAGCGCCGATGCCTCGCTGCTGGCGCGCAAGATCGGCAACGCCCTGAGCCTGCCGTACCTGCTGGACGGCATCAGCCACCACAGCACGCCGAGCATCGGGCTCACGCTCTTCGGCGAATCCGCCGGCAGCGTTGACGACCTGCTCAAGCACGCCGACATGGCCATGTACCAGGCCAAGGCGGCCGGCCGCAACGCCGTGCGCTTCTTCGACCCCGGCATGCAGGCCGCCGTCAGCGCGCGGGCCGCGCTGGAAGCCGAGCTGCGCCGCGCGCTGCAGGTGGGCGAGCTGATGCTGCACTACCAGCCCATCGTGGACCGGCGCGGCCAGATGCTCGGCGCCGAGGCGCTGGTGCGCTGGCAGCATCCGCAGCGCGGCATGGTGTCGCCGGGCGAGTTCATCCCGGTGGCCGAGCAGAGCGGCCTCATCGTGCCGCTGGGGCAGTGGGTGCTGGAGCACGGCTGCCGGCAGCTCGTGGCCTGGTCCCGCAGCGCGGCCACGGCGCATCTGGTGCTGTCGGTGAACGTGAGCGTGCGCCAGTTCCGCCAGCCCGACTTCGTCGACCAGGTGCTGCAGGCGCTGCGCGAGAGCGGGGCGCAGCCGCGGCTGTTCAAGATCGAACTGACGGAAAGCCTGCTGCTCACCGACGTGGAGGACGTGATCGCCCGCATGGAAAAGCTGCGCTCGCACGGCGTGGGCTTTTCGCTGGACGACTTCGGCACCGGCTACTCGTCGCTCAGCTACTTGAAGCGCCTGCCGATCGACCAGCTCAAGATCGACCAGGGCTTCGTGCGCGACGTGCTCACCGATCCCAACGACGCTGCCATCGTGCGCACCATCCTCGCCCTGGCGCACAGCCTGGACCTGGACGTGGTGGCCGAGGGCGTCGAAACCACGGGCCAGCTGCAGTTCCTGCAGCGCCACGGCTGCCATGCGTTCCAGGGCTACCTGTTCGGGCGCCCGGCGCCGGCCACGGTGCTGGAGCGGGCGGTGCGGCCCGCGCTCTGAGCTCCGGCGGAGCCGGCACCCGGCCCTTGCGAAGGGCGGGATCGCTTCTTCCTTGATCTGTGCTCTGCGGGTGCCAGCCCTGCCGCGGGCACAATCGTCCGCATGCAGAAACAACAGGTGTTGGTCGCCGGCGGCGGCATCGGCGGGCTTGCGGCGGCGCTGGGCGCCTCCCGGGCGGGATGGGACGTGCGGCTGTACGAGCGCGCCGAGGCCTTCAGCGAAGTGGGCGCGGGCGTGCAGCTCGGCCCCAACGTCGTGCGCCGGCTGCAGGCCTGGGGCCTGCAGCACCGGCTGCAGTCGGTGGCCGCGTTCCCGGAGCGTCTGCAGGTGCGCAGCGCGCTGAGCGGTGCCGAACTGGCCGTCTTGCCCCTCGGGCCCACGGCCGTGGCGCGCTACGGCGCGGCCTACGCCACCATCCACCGCGCCGACCTGCACGGGCTGCTGCTCGCCGCCGTCACCAAGTACACCGACACTCAGATCTCGCTGGCCCACGCCATCGACCATTTCTCCGATGCCGAGGGCGTCGTCACCGTGCGCACCAGCCGCGGCAAGGAGGTGGAGGGCGATGCGCTGGTGGGTGCCGATGGCCTGTGGAGCCGCACGCGCGCCGCGCTGCTGGGGGACGCGCGCCCGCGCGTGACGGGGCACCTGGCCTACCGCGCGCTGGTGCCGCAGCACGCCCTGCCCGACGTGCTGCGCACCCGCCAGGTCACCGCGTGGCTGGGGCCGCGCCTACATGCCGTGCAGTACCCGGTGCGCCGGGGCGAGCTGCAGAACCTGGTGGTGATCGTGCAAGGGCCGGCGCCGGACGACCTGGAGGGCTGGGACCACGCCGCCAACGCCGCCGGGCTGGCGTCGGCGCTGCGCGGTGCCTGCCCCGCGCTGCAGCAGGCGGTGAGCGGCGTGGCCGACGCCGGCGGCGGCTGGCGCCTGTGGCCGCTGTGCGATCGCCCGCCCGTGCGCGGCGCCGACGGCATGGCGCGCGGTCGGGTCGCCCTGCTGGGCGATGCCGCGCACCCCATGCGGCCTTACCTCGCGCAGGGCGCCGGCATGGCCATCGAAGATGCCGCCGAACTGCAGCGCGCCCTGTCCATGCACGACCTGGACGTGCCGCTGCGCCTGCGCCGCTACGCCCTGAACCGCTGGCAGCGCAACGCCCGGGTGCAGGCACGCTCCACGCGCAACGGGCGGATATTCCACGCCACCGGCCCGGTGCGCTGGGCACGCGACGCCGCGCTGCGGCTGCTGGGCGAGCGTCTGCTGGACGTGCCCTGGCTTTACCGGGGCGATGGCTCCAGCGCCAGTTCACTTTAGTTTGCAATTAAATTGATAGCTATACGCCCTAGTGGTGTGAACCGGAAGTTCGTATGCAGAACTCTGCAACGGACTGAAGGATTTGATCGGCCGTCTTGGTCCAGACGAAGGGCTTGGGATTGACGTTGTTGGTAGCCACGTAGGCGCGGATGGCGTTCTCCAGGGCGCGGGTCGAGGGGAATCTCCCGCGCTTGAGCCGACGCGCCGTGAGGATCGAGAACCAGCATTCCACCAGGTTGATCCAAGAGGCCGAGGTGGGCGTAAAGTGCAGGTGCACACGCGTATGCCTGAGCAGCCAGCGCTGGATGATCGGGCTCTTGTGGGTGCTGGCATTGTCGAGCACGAGATGCAGTTCGAACTCCGCGGGCGTGGCACGTTCGACGGTCTGCAGGAAGTGACGGAACTCCACGCTGCGATGACGTCGGTGGACCTCGGCGATGACCGTGCCGGCCTTGACATCGAGGGCGGCAAAGAGGTCTGTCGTGCCGTGTCTCAGGTAGTCATGCGTGTGGCGCTCCGGCTGGCCCGGTTGCATGGGTATGGCCGGAGCGGTATCACTGTGGGCCTGGATGGAGGGCTTCTCGTCCACGCACAGCACCAGAGCGCGCTCGGGTGGATGCAAGTACAACCCCACGATGTCACGCACCTTGTCGACGAAGTACGGGTCGGTGGAGAGCTTGAAGCCTTCGGTGCGATGCGGCGCCAATGCAAAGGCACGCCAGATGCGCGAGATGGTGGTCTGGCTCAGTCCCAGATGAGCGGCGAGCGTACGGGTGGACCAATGGGTGGCATTCTCTGGCACGGTCTCCAGCGTCGTGGTGATCACGGCCTCGACCTGCTCGTCCAGGATCGTGCGCGGAGCGCCTGAGCGGGGTGCATCGTCGAGGCCGGCAATGCCATGCTGGGCAAAGCGCCGACGCCACTTCGACACCGTCATCAGGCTCAAACCCATGGCTTCGGCAATCGCCGTGTTGGTCGCTGCTGAATCGGCACAGGCCAGCACGATGCGTGCTCGCAGCGCCAAGGCCTGGGCGGTCTTGCGACGGCGTGACCAACCGAGCAACACAGCTCGGTCGGCTTCGCTCAACTCGATAGCAACGGCATGCGGTCGGGCCATGATGTGCTCCCGGGCTGCAAAAAACAGCCGCCAGAAACACATCATAGAAGTTCATGCGAATCTCTGGTGCACACCACTAGTGCTGATTGCGGTGGAGGCCGGTTGGGCTTGAAGCAAGCGGATGCTGGGTGAGGAGAGCAGGCGCTTTCGGTATGCGAAGAGCGGCTGGCTTTCTCCGGGGTGCCGATCCTGGCGACAGGACTTCGGCGACCCATGAACGCCCCTGTGGAGCGCGAGCCGGGAAGTTGGTTCGCGCGGCATGGCAACCTTTTCGGTTCCGTTAAGCGGTTGCCGTCAACGGGAAGTAGCCTGGGGTTCCTGCGAACTCCAAAGCCGTGACGCCTTCGGCGTACCTCCATGCGCAACCATATCCATCGCCTTTTCCATTCTCGTCCCCGAACCGCTCCAACGGAGAGTGCACCTGCCGAGAACACACCGCCACGCAGTTCTCCGCGTGCAGCGGAAAGCGCCAGCAGTCCACTGGCTGGGCGGCGTCGCGAAAACGCCCCGACGGCAAACACCATGGCGCCCAGAAGCTCCGTGGTCGGGCGCGCTTCCAACTCACCGCTGCGTTCGCCGCCGCACCCGGCCCCGGCGGCGGGTGCCTCGTCGGTTCCGCTGGACAGGAGCGTTGCGCGCGACATCGACGAGTGGCTCGAGCGCAGCCTGCCGTTGGCAGGGCAATCGAACAGGTACGTCAACTTCTACGACGACGTCGAAGATCGAGACACGTCGCAGGATGTCTTGCGCCGGGTGGCCGACGCGATCCGCCGTGTGGCCACCGGAGAAAGCGCCAGGCTCGTGGTGGAATGGGGCCTTCCTGCCAAGACGTTGCCCGATGCGATCGGCCAGTTGCAAGGCCTGCAAGAGCTGTCGTTGACCAATACCGGGCTGACCTCGCTGCCTGAAAGCCTGGGACAACTCGGCCAGTTGCGCCATCTGAAACTGGCCACCAACCAGGAGATGAAGAGGCTGCCAGCGTCGCTGACGTCTCTCCCCAACCTGCACACCCTGCAACTGCCCGCGAATTCGTTGAAGGAACTGCCCGCCGACTTGGGCCGAATGCAAAGCCTGCGCACGCTCGAATTGGGCAACGGGAAATATGCGAGCCTGCCAGCCAGCATCACCGACCTGCGCCACCTGACGCATTTGAGCGTGTCGCACTCATCGCACATCCGGGAGTTGCCCGAAAACATCGGAGACATGCAGGGGCTCCAGACACTGGTCTTGAAAGGGAACACCAAGCTGGAGCGCTTGCCCGACAGCGTGGGAGACCTTGCCAACCTGCAGTCCCTGGACTTGGAAGGCACGAAGCTGCAGACCCTGCCCCAGTCCCTTGCCCGGTTGCCCGCCCACTGCGAAATCAAGGTGCCAGATCATTTGCGCCGCCAACTGCAGCAAATCCGCAACCCGCAGGCCGCGCAGCAAGCGGCGCAGGCCTCCGCAAGCAGGACGCGGCCACCGACGACGCCCGTGGCCGGGCAGGCTGGGCCGTCAAGGAGCCGCGGGTCTGAACTCAGGCGTGCGCTGCGGCGCCTCGACCCCGATCTGAGCGCACGCTTTGACAAGTGGAGGCAAGGGTTGTCCCACGACGCGATGATGTTCGGACAGCCGCTGACACCGGCGGACACGGGCCTTCTGGATCAAATCGTGACGGAGGCCATCGCGTCTCCCGAGTTCCGAAGCAGCTTCAGCCAGTTTTTGGGCGAACACACCCTCAAGGCAGTGGATGCCGATGGCATGACGCAAGTGCATGGCGGCCCGGCGTTGGCAGGCGACGTCATTACGGGATTTTCAATAATGCTGGAGCACAAGATCATGCATGTGCAGCACCCAGGCGTGGCGCTTGACCTGATGCGGGCCGCTCTTCGCGATCCCGGCCTGCGCATGTCGCGCCATGAACTCCTCAATGACCTCGACCCGCTCGCGCCCGATCCTGACCATCCGCGCATCTGGCCACCTCTGCGAGCTTATGTCACCATGCACGATGAGCTGGGCAAGGCCGCGCAGGATGCGGCCGCCACCTGGGTCTCTGCCCAGTTATACGAAGCGGGTCTGGAAGATGGAATGCCAGAGGCTGAAGCCCTGGAGGAGTCCCGCCTGGCGCGAGAAAGTGCAGACAGCTACATCAAGGCGAGGGCCGAGGAGCTCCTCAAGGAGTGGGATATCCGTTAGAGAGACCGCATGCCGTGACTTTGCAGATGCGATGGTTCCAGTGCCCACTTTTGTGATTTGCTATTTAATCGATAGCAATCCTCCCTAGTGTTTATTGCGCTGGAGGCCGATTCTGTTTGTATGTCCCATCGCCGCCGCTCCGCGGCAGGGGCTCAGACGCGGGCCGGCGCGGGGAGCCGCAGGAAGGCCAGCACGCCGGCCATCAACAGCGCTGCGATCGTGAGCATCACCGCCGTGTAGGGATCGGCCCCTTGCGCCAGGGCCAGCGCGGCCGCCACGCCGGTCAGCCACTGCATCAGCGCCACGCCGAGGAACATCGCCATGGTGAACACGGCCATGGCTCGGCCCGTCATCGCGGCGGGATAGGCCGAGCGCACGTCGGCGTACTGCAGCACCATGTAGCCCGACAGCAGCCCCACGCCGATGGCGCCGCCCACGTCCAGCCAGGCCTGGTGCACGAGGCCGATGGCGAGGAACACCATGGCCAGCACGCCGGTGAACCCGGCGATCCAGCGCCGGCGCCGCGCGGGGCCCGGGTCTAGCCGCCCGAACAGCGCGGGGCTGAAGAGCGACACGAGCGACACCACCACGGCCACGTTGCCGCTTTGCACCAGCGAAAAGCCGTGCCGCTCGATCAGCAGCGGCCCCAGCCACAGCCCGCGCAGTGCGAGGAACGATGCATAGGTGTTGAGCGCCAGCAGCACGATGCCTGCCGTGTGCGGCAGCAGGAACAGCGCCGCGAAGCTGCGCACGGCGGCGCCCACCGATTCGCGTGGGGCGCCGTCAGCGTGCGGCCGCGCGGGCTCGTGCACCTTCCAGAAGATCAGCAGCCACGCCAGCGCGGCCAGGCCCGCCAGTACGCCGAACCCCCAGCGCCACGACGCGTGCTGCACCAGCCAGGCCAGCGGCGTGCCCGTGAACAGCATGCCCAGGCCACCGACGCCCATGGCCACGCCCGACACCACCGCGAACCGCTGGGCCGGAAAATGCCGAGCGATGAACACGGTGCACACCAAAAAGGCCGGGGCGCAGCCCACGCCGATCAGCGCCTGCCCGAGCAGCACCAGTCCGTAGCCCGGCGCCAGCGCCGAGAGCAGCGCGCCCGCGATGGCCAGCGGAAACGCCGCCAGCAGCGTGCGCCGCACGCCGTACAGGTCGATCCCGATGCCCATGAACAGCTGCATGGTGCCGAAGGCGAACGCAAACGCCCTGGCGAAGGCACCCAGCGCCGCGGCCGACAGCCCGAACTCCGCCCGCAGGCCCGTGGCGATGATCGCCGTGATGGTGCGGAACGCCTGGCTCAGCGCGAAGCCCGACACCAGCGCCAGCAGCATGCCCCAGGCTGCGCGCGGCGCCAGGGCGGCGGGTGGCGGTGCGGCGGGCGCGGTCGGCATGGGCGATGGCGGGGTGGGGACGATGAGGGTGGTCAGCCGTTGACCAGCGCCAGATAGGCCTTGCGCGTCTCCGGCGAAACGGAGGCCACGAGCTGGTCGTAAGGCGTCTGGTGCAGCGCCATCATGCGGGCCGAGGCGACGGTCTTCGATTTGCAGAACCAGTGGCAGGTGTGCTGCATCAGGAACAGCTCGGCCGACAGGGTGAAGGCCTTGTCGCGCGCATCGCGGCCGGCTTCGTTGCGCACCGCGCGGTCGATGCCCTGGGCGTGTACCAGCAAGGCCTTGCGCATGTCGAACGCGGCCGATGGAAACAGCTGGTGGGCGAACGGCAGGCCGACCGCGATGCGGCTCACACGGGTCAGCGACGGGTCCAGGCGCGAGAACTCGGCCGTGAAGCGGTTGAACTGGTCGGTCAGCTGCGATTCGGTGGTGGTCAGCAGGCTCCAGATCTGGTCGCGCCGCTGTGGCTCGCTCTCGCCCAGGGCGCGCAGGTAGCCCTCGGTGAGGTTTTCCATCAGCTTCTCGATCTGGTAGTTGGCCAGGTGGCGCGCCAGCAGCGCGATGCGCCGGCGCTGCTGGCGGGCGTTGAGGGCGTAGGTGCCGGTGGCGATCAGGATCGCCAGAAGAAAGGTGTCCATGTGCGGGGTCGGGCCGTGGTGTCGGGAAAACGAGTGAAGGAAAGCGGGGCAGGGTTGAGAGGAATCTGGGTCTGAAAGGCGCGCTCGCGGGCGCACCCGTCAGGCCCCGGGGGGCTGGGGCCAGGGGCGTTGCGGCCCGCGGATCTTCTCGAAGGCATGGGCGACCTGCAGCACGCCCAGGTCGTCGAAGCGCGGCCCGGCGATCTGCAGCCCGATCGGCAGGCCCGCCGCCGTGTACCCGCAGTTCACCGAGGCGGCGGGCTGCTCGGACATGTTGAACGGCACGGTGAAGCCGATGTGCTCCAGCGGGCGCAGCGGGTCGTCGGTGGGCGAGGGCAGCTCGGCCGCAAAGGCGGGCAGGGGCGCGACGGGCGAGAGCACGTAGTCGAACGCGCTGCAGGCCTGCACCGTGGCCACGCGCGTCGCGTGGAACTGCTGGCTGGCGTGGAACACTGCGGTGCCCGACAGGCCCGCGGCGCTGTCGGCCCAGGCACGGATGTAGGGCAGCACGCGGGCGCGCCGCTCCTCGGGCAGGGTCTGCAGGTCGGTGTAGGAGCGCATGCGCCAGAAATGGTCCATGCCGTCGAGCATGTCTGGCGTCATAAAGGGCGCCATGGGCTGCACGCGGGCGCCCGCCGCCTCGAACCAGCGCGCGGCCTGCTCGATGGCGGCGCGCACCTCGGGGTCCACCGGCAGGCCGCAGCCGGCATCCAGCAGCAGCCCCAGGCGCAGCCCGCGCAGCCGCTCGGGCCCGCGCGCAGCATCGCCCCAGGCGATGGGCTGGAACGGCAGTCCCATGCTGTCGCGCGCGTCCGGCTGGCTCAGCACCTGCATCATCAGCGCGGCGTCGGCCACGGTGCGCGTCATCGGGCCGGCGGCGCGGCCGGTGTAGGGCGGATCGATAGGGATTCGGCCCAGACTGGGCTTCAAACTGAAGATGCCGCACCAGCTGGCCGGCAGGCGCAGCGAGCCGCCGATGTCGGTGCCGATGTGCAGCGGCCCGTAGCCCGCCGCCGCGGCCGCGCCCCCGCCGGCGCTGGAGCCGCCCGGGCCCTTGGAGCGGTCCCAGGGGTTGCGCGCCAGCGCATGGAAGCTCGACAGCCCGGACGACAGCATGCCGTAGTCGGGCATGGTGGTCTTGGCCACGATCACCGCGCCGGCCTCGCGCATCCGCGCCGCCGGCGGGGCATCGGCCGGGGCCGGCACCAGCACCGTGGCGGCCGTGCCCAGCGGCGTGGGGTCGCCCGCGGTGGCGATGTTTTCCTTGATGGTGGCAGGCACGCCGTCCAGCAGGCCCTGCGGGGCGCCGCGCAGCCAGCGCGCCTCGCTCGCGCGGGCCTGCTCCAGGGCCGCTTCGGGGCGCAGCAGGTAGGTGGCGCACAGGTGGGGCTCCCACCGGGCGATGTGGTCCAGCACCGACTGCGTGACCTCCACCGGGGACAGTCGGCGGCTGCGGTAGGCGTCGTGCAGGGCGTGGGCGGGCAGGTCGTGCAGTGCGGATGAGGCGGACGATGCGGGCACTGTGGAGGCGGCCTGGGGCATGGCGGGCTCGTTCACGCTCAGGCCCAGGACATCGCCGACAGGTCGTTCACGAAGATCGGCATGTCCTTCCACAGCCCGCGCAGGTTCTTGTTGGCCACCGTGACCCATTGCGGCTGGTAGAGGAAGGCATGCACGGCATCCTCGGCCAGCAGGCGCTGCGCATCGCCCAGCAGGCGCGCCCGGTCGGCGGGGCGGGCGGCGTTCTTGATCTGCTCGTACAGCGCGTTGAATTTGGGTGAGTTGTAGCCCCAGTAGTAGTCGGGCTTGGCGAAGTTGCCCAGGTCGAACGGCTCCACGTGCGAGATGAGGGTGAGGTCGTAGTTCTTGTTGCCGTAGGTGCCGCTCAGCCACTGCGCCCACTCCACGTTCTGCAGCTTGGCGACGATGCCCACCTTGGCCAGCTGCGCCGCGATGACCTCGCCGCCCTGGCGCGCGTAGGGCGTGGGCGGCAGCGTCATGGTCAGCTCCAGCGGGGTCTTCACGCCGGCCTCGGCCAGCAGCTTCTTCGCCTTTTCGGGGTCGAAGGGGTTGATGCCGGTGGTGTCCAGGTAGCCGAAGGCGCCCGGCACGTAGTGGCTGCCGATCGGCACGCCCAGGCCGTCCCCGGCGCCCTGGATCACGGCCTTGCGGTCGATGGCGGCCGCGATGGCGCGGCGCACCCGCACGTCGTCCAGCGGCTTCTTCTGCTGGTTGATGGCCAGGATGGTCTTGGCGCGCGAGCCGCTCACGATCACCTGAAAACGCGGGTTGGCCTTGAACTGCGCCACGCTGCGCGGCGTGACGCGCGGGAACGCGTCCACGTCGCCCGCCATCAGCGCCGCCACCTGCGCGGCCGGGTCCGAGATGAAGCGGAAGGTCGCGCGGCGGATGTGCATCGCGTTCGCCGTGCGGTAGCCGTCCCAGCGCGCCAGCGTGACCGAGGCGCCCTTGCTCCACGATTCGAGCCGGTACGGCCCCGTGCCGACGGGCTTGGTGGCGTTGGTGTCGGCGCTGCCCGGCTCCACGATGACGGCGGTGGCCTGGCCCAGCAGGAAGAGCAGGTCGGGGTCGATGTCCTTGTTGATCACCACCACCGTGAGGTCGTCCACCACCTGCGTGGTCAGGTTGGCGAAGGTGCGCTTGTCCTTGTTGGTGCTCTTGTCGCCCGCCGCGCGCTCGAACGAGAACTTGACGGCTGCCGCGTTGAACGGCGCGCCGTTGTGGAACTTGACGTTCCCGCACAGCTTGAAGGTGTAGGTCTTGAGGTCGGGCGAGACCTCCCAGCTTTCGGCCAGCAGTGGCGAGACGCTGCCGTCCGCGTTGATCTTGGTGAGCGGCTCGAACACGTTGTACAGCGTGATCTCGCCGATGGACGAGGCCGCGCCGGCCGTCGGGTCCAGCCCCGGGGGCTCCAGCGTCATGGCGAGGGTGACGGCGTCCTTCTTGCCCTGGGCCAGCGCCTGCAGGGGCGCGGCGAGCGGCACGGTGGCCAGGGCGCCGGTGGCGAGGACGGTGCGACGGTTCAGCATGGGCGGATTCTCCGGATAGGAACAGACCAGGGGCGGGACGGAAGGCGAGGGGGCGGGCGGCGGCATCGGATCGGCGGGGTGGATCGGCCGGCGGCACGCGCCCTCGGCGGCCAACAGGCTTTTTACTACACCCCGGGCCCGGCCGGGGCGCGCCGCGCCGCCGCCGCACGCGCCCGCCCGGGTTCGATGGATGGCACGGCGGCCACCAGCGCGCGGGTGTAAGGGTGCTCGGCCTGGGTGAACAGCGCCTGGGGCGTGCCGCGCTCCACGATGCGGCCCTGGTAGAGCACCACCACCTCGTCGCACAGGTGGTGGACCACGGCCAGGTCGTGGCTGATGAGCAGGTAGGTGATGCCGAAGCGCTCCTTCAGGTCCTGCAGCAGGTTCAGCACCTGGGCCTGCACCGAGACATCGAGCGCGCTCACCGGCTCGTCGGCCACCACCAGCCGCGGCCGCGTGACGATCGCGCGCGCGATGGCGATGCGCTGGCGCTGCCCGCCCGAGAACTCATGCGGGTACTTGTCCAGGTCGCTCGTGCGCAGGCCCACCTGGGCGAGCGCCTCGCCGGCCCGCTCGCGCTGCTCGGCACGCGACACCTTCGCCGTGCCCGGCGTGGCGGGCAGTGCCTGCAGCGGCTCGGCCACGATGCGCGCCACCGTCTGGCGCGGGTCGAGCGAGCCGTAGGGGTCCTGGAACACCATCTGGAAATCGCGCCGCGCGGCCCGCAGTTCGGCCGCCGGCAGCGCGTGCAGGTCGCGGCCCAGCAGGTGCACGCTGCCGGCGGTGGGCGCATCGAGCGCCATCACCAGCCGCGCCAGCGTCGATTTGCCCGAGCCGGATTCGCCCACCACGCCCAGGCTGCGGCCGGGGGCGATGGACAGGCTCACCCCGTCTAGCGCCCGCACCGTGGGTGGTGGCGACCACAGGCGCTCGCGCGGCAGGGCGTATTCGCGCACCAGGCCGGTGGCCTGCAGCAGCGGGGGCTCTTCGGGGTCGAATCGGCCCTGTGCCCTAGTACTGATTGTCGTGGTTGCTATGTTTTTGATAGTGTCATCCAAGGTCATGCCCGGCCCTCCTGCGCCGCCGCTGCCGCCACCGCGTCCAGGCGAATGCAGCGGGCCGAATGGCCGTCGCCTAGCGGCACGGGCGCCGGCAGGGCCGGGTAGCACGCGGGCACCGTGAAGCCGCAGCGGCCTGCGAACGGGCAGCCGGGCGGCAGGTCCACCAGTTCCGGCACCGTGCCGGCGATGGTGGGCAGGCGCACGCGCGCACCGTGGGCGTCCCTTCCCGACGCAGCCGCGTCGAGCCGCGGGCGGGCCGCGAACAGCCCCCGCGTGTAGGGGTGGGCCATGGCCGAGAACACTGCCGCCGTGGGGCCGCGCTCGACCACCGTGCCGCCGTACATCACCAGCATGCGGTCCACGTTCTGCGCGATCACGCCCAGGTCGTGCGAGATGAGGATCAGCGCCATGCCGCGCTCGGCCACCAGTTCACCGATCAGCCCCAGGATCTGCTGCTGCACCGTCACGTCCAGCGCGGTGGTGGGTTCGTCGGCGATCAGCAGGTCCGGCCCGCAGGCCAGCGCCATCGCGATGGTGATGCGCTGGCGCTGCCCGCCCGAGAACTGGTGCGGGAACGCATCGAAGCGCTGCGCCGCCCGGGCAATGCCCACGCGGTCCAGCAGCGCCACGGCCTGTGCGCGCGCGGCGGCGGCGGGCAGTCCCAGGTGCCGCCGAAGCGGCTCGGCGACCTGCCGGCCGATGGTGTGCACCGGGTTGAGCGCCGTCATGGGCTCCTGGAAGACCATGCCGATGCGGCGCCCGCGGATGCGGCACAGCGCCGCCTCGTCCTGGCCCAGCAGCTCGGTGCCGTCGAAGCGGAGGCTGCCCCGCGTGGTGGCGCGGTCCGGCAGCAGGCCCATCAGCGCCATGGCGGTGAGCGACTTGCCGCAGCCCGACTCGCCGATCAGGCCCAGCGTCTCGCCACGTTCGAGCGTGAAGCCCACGCCCCGCACGGCATCGGCCGGGCCGCGGTGGGTTTGCAGCCGCACGTGCAGGTCGGAGACTTCGAGCAGGGGCATGGTGGGTGGGGCGTGGGCGTTGATGGCGTCAGCGCTGGCGCGACAGCCGTGGGTCGAGCAGGTCGCGCAGGCCGTCGCCCAGCAGGTTCAGCCCCAGCACCGCCAGCGCGATCGCCACGCCGGGCCACACGGCCAGCAGCGGCGCCTGGAACATCAGCGTCTGCGCCTCGCTCAGCATGCGGCCCCAGGACGGTTGCGGCGGCTGCGTGCCCAGGCCCAGGTACGACAGCGCGGCCTCGGCCAGGATGGCCAGCGCGAACTGGATCGTGGCCTGCACGATCAGCGCCGCCGCGATGTTGGGCAGCACGTGCTCCCGCGTGATGCGCCACGGGCCCTTGCCGCAGGCGCGCGCCGCCAGGATGAATTCGCGTGACCACACGGCATTGGCGGAGGCGCGCGTGACCCGGGCGAAAGTGGGGATGTTGAAGATGCCGATGGCGATGATCGAATTGACCACGCCCGCCCCGAACACGGCGGTGAGCATGATGGCCGAGAGAATCGCCGGGAACGCGAAGGTGAAGTCCGCCATCCGCATGATGAGTTCTTCCACCCAGCCGCGCCGCGCCGCCGCCAGCAGCCCGAGCGCTGTGCCGATGGACAGGCCGATGCCCACCGCGATCACCCCCACCAGGATGGAATTGCGCGCCCCCACCAGCAGCAGCGAGGCCACGTCGCGCCCGAACGCATCGGTGCCCAGCCAGTGCGCGGCCGAGGGGGGCAACAGCTTGGCCTCCATGTCCATGTCGTAGGGCGAGCCGGGCATCCACACGAAGGACACCAGCGCCGCCAGCACCAGCAGCAGCGACAGCACCGCGCCGATGGCGAAGCTGCGGTGGCGCAGCGCGCGGCGCAGGCCGGACGGCGCGGCCCCCGCTGCCGGGACGGGCTGGGAGGGCGTGGCGGGGGACGGGGGCATCACAGGTCGCTCGCTTTCACGCGCGGGTCGATGGCGGCATAGAGAAGGTCCACCACGAAGTTCACCACGATCACCATGGCCGCCAGCAGCATCACGCAGTTGCGCACCACGATCAGGTCGCGGTTGGCGATCGACTGGAAGATCAGCCGCCCCAGGCCCGGCAGGTAGAACACGTTCTCCACCACGATGGTGCCGGCCAGCAGGTTGGCGAACTGCAGGCCCATCACCGTCACCACGGGAATCATCGCGTTGCGCAGCACGTGGCCCCAGAGCGCCGCGCGGCGTGACAGGCCCTTGGCACGGGCCGTGCGCACGAAGTCCTCGTGCAGCACCTCCAGCACCGACGAGCGGGTGATGCGCGCCAGGATCGCCGCCTGCACCACGGCCAGCGAGATCGCGGGCAGCAGCAGTGCCTTCAGCGCCTCAAGCGGGCTACCGCCGCTGTCCTCGGTCCAGCCCGGAAAGCCGCCCGCCGAGAACCACTGCAGCTTCACCGAGAACAGCAGGATCAGCAGGATGGCGAACCAGAAATTCGGAATGGCGATGCCGATCTGCGCCAGCCCCATCACGCCCACGTCGCCCCAGCGGTTGTGGCGCGATGCCGCGTACACGCCCGCCAGCAGCGCCAGCACGGTGGTGATCGCCATGGCCATCAGCGCCAGCGGCACGGTGAGCGCCAGCCGCTCCAGCACCAGATCCCGCACCGGAGTGCCGTAGGCGTAGCTGTCGCCCAGCTGGCCCGTGAGCAGCCCGCCCACCCAGTGGCCGTAGCGCTGCAGCGCGGGCTGGTCCAGCCCCAGCTTCGTCGCCAGGGCGGCCACGGCCTCGGGCGAGGCATCCGGCCCCATCAGCATCTGCGCCGCATTGCCGGGCATGATCTCCAGCACCACGAACACGACCACCGACGCCCCGGCCAGCGTGGCGATGAGCGTGAGCAACCGTTTGAGGAGGAAGGGTCCCATGGGATGGATCGGAAGGGCGCCGCGAGTCGTCCGGGCTGCCGAAAGGGGGCAGGGCGGTGTGGGTGCAGCATAGCGGCAAACACCGCACGGCGGTCGGAGGCGGGGCGCGTGCGGTGCACCGGTGCCCGTTGCGGCGCGGGTCCGGGTGGGCCGGCGCAGTGCGCGCGGGGACGGGGCAGGGATGGGGCATGGGGGGCAGACCGCCCCGCCTGCGCCAGGGACTTGCCGGGGCGGGGATAATCCCGGCATGACGTCCGCCCTCCGTGCCCTTCCGGCCTTTCGCGCGCCCCAGGCCTGTGCCAGGAGATCGCCATGGCTTTGATGATCACCGACGAGTGCATCAACTGCGACGTGTGCGAGCCCGAGTGCCCCAACCAGGCCATCTACCTGGGCGAAGCCATCTATGAAATCGACCCGGCCAAATGCACCGAGTGCGTGGGCCATTTCGATGAGCCGCAGTGCGTGCAGATCTGCCCTGTGGCCTGCATTCCGGTCAGCCCGCAGCATGTGGAAAGCCGCGAAACCCTGTTCCAGAAGTACGAGCGCCTGCAAGCCGCGGCGGCCCAGGGCGCGGCGTCCTGATCCAAGCGGTTCCGTCTCCCACGCAAGAAGGTATTGCGCGGGCAGCTCTCAAAATAGCAGTTAAACGCCGTCCGGCCGCGGCGGCTTGGGGCGCGGGGGCTTGGTCGTGTGCACCAGCAGCGTGGCCTTTTCCATATCTCCCGCCAGCATCGCCGGGTGCGCCTTCAACGAATGGGCAATGCTGTCTTCGATCAGGGTGTGCTGGTCGGGCGATGGCTTCTTGAGCACCCAGTTCGCCACTTCCGCCTTGATGCCCGGGTGCCCGATCCCGATGCGCAGGCGCCAGTAATCCGCCGATCCCAATTGCGCATGGATGTCGCGCAGTCCGTTGTGGCCGGCATGGCTGCCGCCGCGCTTGAGCTTCACATGGCCCGGGGCGATGTCGAGTTCATCGTGCGCCACCAGGATTTCGTCGGGCTGGATCTTGAAGAACCGCGCCAGCGCCGCCACCGACTTGCCCGAGAGATTCATGAAGGTCTGGGGCTCCAGCAGCCAGACGCTTTGCCCATGCACATTCGTGCGGGCGACAAGGCCGTAGTAGTTGCGGTCCGGCACCAGCGTGGTTTTCAGTTCGCGGGCCAGTGCATCGATCCACCAGAATCCGGCGTTGTGGCGGGTGGCGTCGTAGTCGGGCCCTGGGTTGCCCAGGCCCACAAACAGTTTGATCATGGTGTCCGCGATTATCCGTGTGTGCCCAAGAAAAACGGCCCACGCAGGTGGGCCGTTCGGAGCGGTGCCGCCGGAGCGGCCCGCCAGGAGGTTGCCCTCCGCCTGCCGCCGGGACGGCGACAGTTGGGGAGAAGATTACTTCTTCTTGCCCTTGCCGCCCTTGGCGTCGGCGGCAGGTGCTGCGTCGGCAGCAGGTGCTTCCACTTCGACCACGGGGTTGGTCACGGACACCAGAACGGGGTTGTTCTGGCCGCCACGGATCACGGCGCTCACGCCGCGGGGCAGCTTGATGTCCTTCAGGTGCAGCGATGCACCCTTCTTCAGCTTGGTCAGGTCCACGGCGATGAATTCGGGCAGGTCCGAAGGCATGCACGACACGTCGAGTTCGTTCACGACGGGGTTGACCAGGCACTTGTCCACCTTCACGGCGTCGGATTCTTCAGCGCCGCTGTAGTGCAGTGGCACCTTCATGTGCAGCTTGGTCTTGGCATCCACGCGCTGGAAGTCGATGTGCAGCACGAGTTGCTTGTAGGGGTGGTATTGCACGTCACGCAGCAGCACCTTGGAGGTGGTGCCGGCCACTTCCATGTCCAGCACGCTGGAGTGGAAGGCTTCCTTCTTGAGGGCGTGCCACAGCGCGTTGTGGTCGATCTCGATCAGTTGGGGCTCGGCGGCACCGCCGTAGACGATGCCGGGCGTCTTGCCCGTGTTGCGCAGACGGCGGCTCGCACCCGTACCTTGCTTGGCGCGCTCAAAAGCGACGAAGTTCATGGTTAGCTCCTGTGAGGGCCGGCCGCGACCAGCTCGGCCCTGTTGAAAAAGACCCGTGCCACCTGGCAGCGGACCTGCTTGTGTTCCCGAACGAACAAACCTCCCGCAGGAGGTTTGCCATCCCTTCCGCCCCGAGGGCGGACGTCATCAGAAGAGGTTGTCCTGGTCCGAGAACAGACTCATCACCGACTCTCCCTTGGCGATGCGCTGGATCGTTTCTGCGATCAGCGGTGCCACGGAGAGTTGGCGAATCTTGGTGCATCCCTTGGCGGCTTCGCTCAAGGGGATGGTGTTGGTCACGACCACTTCGTCGAGTGCGGAGCCCTTGGCGATGCGCTCGATGGCCGGGCCCGAGAAAATGGGGTGCGTGCAGTAGGCGTACACCTTCTTGGCGCCACGCTCCTTGAGCACTTCGGCGGCCTTCACGAGTGTGCCGGCGGTGTCGATCATGTCGTCCATGATCACGCAGTTGCGGCCGTCGATCTCGCCGATCACATGCATCACTTCCGATACGTTGGCCTTCGGGCGGCGCTTGTCGATGATGGCCAGATCGCAGTTCAACTGCTTGGCCAGGGCCCGTGCGCGCACCACGCCGCCCACATCGGGCGACACGACGATCAGGTCGTCGTATTGTTTCTGGCGCAGGTCGCCCAGCAGCACGGGCGATGCGTAGATGTTGTCCACGGGGATGTCGAAGAAGCCCTGGATCTGGTCTGCATGCAGGTCCATCGTCAGCACGCGGGCCACGCCCACGGCCTGCAGCATGTTGGCCACCACCTTGGCGGAGATCGGCACGCGGCTGGAGCGCGGACGGCGGTCCTGGCGGGCATAGCCGAAGTAGGGAATCACCGCGCTGATGCGTTCGGCCGAAGCGCGCTTGAGCGCATCGACCATGATCAGCAGTTCCATGAGGTTTTCGTTGGTCGGCGCGCAGGTCGACTGCACGACGAACACATCGCGAGCACGGACGTTCTGCTTGATTTCGACAGTGACTTCGCCGTCGGAGAAACGGCCCACGTCCACTGCACCCAGCGTGGTGCCGAGGTGCCGGGCAATGTCCGCCGCCATCCCAGGATTGGCGTTGCCGGTGAAAACCATGAAGTCGGGGTGATTGGCTTGCATGAGCGACCCAGCAGTCTAAAAAAAAGCCCGTGTGCGAAAGTATTTGGCAGGGGAAGAAGGATTCGAACCTTCGCATGCCGGAATCAAAATCCGGTGCCTTAACCAGCTTGGCGACTCCCCTACACAGGTCGATCACTGAAAGTAATCAACCGAAATCCTGATCCGAGGCCCATCCTGCCAGAGGATGAATCATCAGATTTTCACATGCCTTCACTTGCCACGCGCCGGGCGCGTCTTGCAAGTTCACTGCCTGTGGCATTTGCGCAAACACTGCACTTCCCGAGCCAGTCATTCGGCCTTGCAACCCTTTCGACTCCAGCCACTGAAGGGCTTGACCGATCTCGGGGCACAGTGCCTGAGCAACCGGCTGCAGATCATTACTTCCAAATTGGTAGTGTGCTGCAGCAAAGCCTAAGATTGTAGCACAGCCAGAATCGCGTTTTAAGGAAGGGTGCGAAAAAATCGATTTCGTATCCAATCCCGCTTCTGGTTTGACCACCAGGAATTGTGTTCTTGGCAGTGCATGCGCTTTCTCAAGCGGGCGTATTGTCTCACCAATTCCTTCCACCCAAGCGTTATGGCCGCGTAAAAAAAATGGCACGTCGGCGCCCAGCGACAGCCCGATGCGCTCCAGTTCCCCACGCGTCAGTTGCAGGTTCCACAATCGGTTGAGGGCCAGCAGGGTCGAGGCCGCATCGGACGAACCACCCCCCATCCCCGCCTGCGCTGGAACTCGCTTTTCAATGCCGATGTGTGCTCCCAGCGTGCATCCGGTGGCAAGCTGCAAGGCCGAGGCTGCGCGCACGCAAAGGTCTTGTGGGGGCAGCGCCTCCGACAGGTCCTCCCTGGTGATCCCGCCGTCCTCGCGCAGTTCGAAATGGAGCGTGTCGCACCAATCGATCAGCATGAACACCGATTGCAGCAGGTGGTAGCCGTCGGCGCGTCGCCCGTTAATGTGCAGAAAGAGATTGAGCTTGGCCGGCGCCGGCACATCGTGCAAAGACCGCATGGGTGTCAGCGGTCCAGGGCAATGCGCAGTGTGGCGTGGGGCAAGGGGCTGCGACGGTGAGCGACGAGCCTGCCACGGTCCATGCCGTCGAGTTCTGCCTCCCAGCCATCGACCGCGATGGGTTCGCGTTTGAGCCAGCCGAACAAGGCGGAAACTGGCACCGTGCTGCCTGTCAGTTGCAGGACCAGCGCGTCCAGCGAGTCGGATCGTCGCGTTTCCGATCCGTTGGTCAGTGTGGCCAGTCCGGGCGACCAAGCCAGCTTGGCAATCACATTGCCGAAGGGGTTGAGAAGCGTCAGTTCCCCTTGTTCGGGGGCGCCTCGCAATTCGAATGCAGCGTTCAACGGTTGTGCGGCGGGATCGTCCACTTGCAGCGAGAGCCGGCCGCTCCATGCATCGCTGGGCGCTGCATCCTGCGTGGCCAAACGAGCGTGCTGCGCACAACCCGTGAGGAGCAAGAAGGCCACCGTTGCCAGCCAGGTGCTCCAGGCAGGCCAGGCGCTTTTGGCATCTGCGCGGCGAACACCGATTGCGGCATGCCGCATCAAGGGTTGGCCCCCAGGCGCTTCAAAGTCTGGCGCAGGGTATCGTTGTCCTTGTTCAGCCGCAGGCCTTCTTTCCAGACAGATGTCGCGCGATCGCGCTCTCCGAGCGACCACAATACCTCTCCGAGATGGGCTGCGATTTCCGGATCGGGCTGCGCCTTGAATGCATCGCCGAGCAAGCGCGCGGCTTCTTTTCGATTGCCGAGCCGAAACTCGACCCAGCCGAGACTGTCCATGATGAACGGGTCGCCGGGCGCGTATTCCAGCGCCTTGGCAATCAGCTGTTTGGCTTCCGGCAGCCGGATGTCGCGCTCTGCGAATGAGTATCCCAGCGCGTTGTGGGCATGGTGGTAGTCGGGCTGGCGGGCAATGATCTGCCGCAGCAGCTTTTCCATCTCGTCCAGCAAGCCCGCTTTTTCGGCCAGCATGGCTTGGTCATAGACGAGTTCGTTGTCTTGCGGAGCCAAGGCAACGGCCTTGGCTTGGGCTTCATAGGCTTCCCGGTATTTCTGTGCATCGCGCAGCAGCTGGACCTCGGCGAGCAATTTCATTCGCTCTTCCTGGGGCGTCTTCGCGGGCAGCGCGCGAATGAGCGCAAGGGCTTCGGGCAACTTGCCCTGGCGAGCCAATAGGGATGCCCTGCGGCTTTGCACCGTCAGCAGTTCTGCGGAGTTCTCGACCCGGCCCAGCCAAGCCTCCGCTTCCGCCAGGTTGCCCCGCTTTTCTGCGATCTGGGCTTGCAGCAGGAATGCCTGCGTCATCGCGCTGCGGCGCGGATCGCTCGCAGGCAGTGCCTCGAGGAGTTTCTGAAACTGCGTCAGGGACGCATACGCCTCATCGAGGCGGTTGGCCTGCAAATGCAGGCTGGCTTTGACCAGCCAGGCTTCTGCCATGTCCGGCGTGCTCTGGGTCAGCAGATCCGCCTGCTTGGAGGCTTCCGCATAGCGTTGTGAGTCCAGCAGGGTGCGAACGTACACCATGCGGATTTCCGGCTTGGGTGTCCCGGCCAGATAGCGGGCAACCAATGGCTCGGCCTCTGTCTCGCCGGCTTCCAGCAGTTGCAGCGCCAGCAAGGCGACGCCTTCGGCGGGCGCATCCATGGTCTGGGCCTGGCGTGCGGCTTCCAGCCCACCCTTCTTGTCGCCCGCGGCCAGGCGCATTCGGCCGATGGTGATCCATGCGGACGGGCCGGATGCCGGGTTGCTGAGCTGATCTGCCAGCGCCTGCTCGACGACCTTGGCGGCCATGGCCTTGTCGCTGGCCCGTCCGTACAACTGAGGAATGGCCTGGAGCGTCATCGCCCTGTCATTCGCACGCGATTGATCCAATTCCTGTTTGAGCAGGTCGGACGTCTCCTCGATGCGATTGAGCGCAATGAGGATCTGCAACACGTACCGGTTGGCCTCGCGCGAATGAGGCTGTGCGCTTTTCCACGCCTTCGCTGCCGCCAGCGCATATTCGGCCGAGCGCGATTGCAGGGCAATCTCGACGGCCCGTCGATAAAGCTGGCCATCGCCACTGCGGCGGGCCGCTTCGAGCATGAGCGAATAACCGGTGCCGGGATCCCCCCCCGTGGTGCTGATCTCCCCGAGCAGGATTTCATAGAACAATTCTGCATCGAGCGCTGCGGCTGCATCGCTGGAAGACTCCTGAGACGCTCGAAGCCCGGCTTGCGATGTCGGTGCCGGCGAATTTTGCGCCTGTGCAGAAAGAGTTCCCGTCACCATGGCGCATGCCAGGGTGATGGTCCAGAGTCGATGTGATTGCGCCATCAACCCATAATAATCCATGGTTCAACGTCTTTGTGGAGCGTGCAGGCATGCCTGAGTTGCCGGAAGTGGAAGTAACGCGACTCAGCATCGCGAAGGGGATTTTCGGCGCGGTAATCCAGTCGGTCACGGTGGGCAAACCATTGAGATGGCCACTCGGTTGCCCGCCCGAGGGGTTGATTGGCCGCACCATCACGGCAGTGCGGCGCCGGGGCAAGTATTTGCTCCTGGACCTGGACGGAGGGCTTCTCCTGATCCATCTCGGCATGTCAGGGAGCCTTCGTCTGGGGCAATCGCTGGAAGCGCGTGGTCCACACGACCATTTTGAAATGGAAACGACTTTGGGGACCCTGCGCCTGCGGGATCCTCGAAGATTCGGCGCAGTGGTTTGGGCGCAAGACGAGGGCGCCGAAGAAGCGAAGAAGCTGTTGGGCTCACTGGGGGTGGAACCCCTTTCCGAGCTGTTCACCGTCGACGGTCTCTTTGCTGGTTTGCGTGCGAGCCGGGCGCCTGTGAAGCAGGTCTTGCTCAGTGGCAAAGTGGTGGTGGGTGTCGGAAACATCTACGCATCGGAAGTGCTGTTCCTGGCGGGTATCCGCCCGACCGTGAAGTCATCGACCATCGGCTTGGAGCGGGTTCGCCGCCTGCACGCAGCCATTCGCGAGGTGCTGGCGCGCGCGGTGGAGCGCGGCGGCAGCACGCTGCGGGACTTTGCCAGCGCGGACGGCAGTGAGGGCCATTTCCAGCTGGAGGCGCATGTCTATGGACGGCACAACGAGGCGTGCCGGGCCTGTGGGTCTCCGGTGCGAATGATCCGGCAAGGCCAGCGCAGCACCTACTATTGCATCCGTTGCCAGAAGGCATAGGGTTAAGAGGGGTGGCACCACGCCGTTTCGAGCTTTCAAGAAGTTCGTGGGGTGCTATATTTTGCGAAGGCTCCTGCACGTGCGGGCGCAGCGACACTCGGGAGCAAAGTGGGACCCTCTTTTAACGAACAGTTCGACCAGCACGGCGCGTGGCGTCGGGCATTCGCACTTCAACTGAAGCAGTTGGCCGACTGGATGGCGTCGCATTCCCTCATGGATGCGGCCGTTGGCGAGAAGCTCCAGCGACTGGAGGGTCAAGTGCGCAGCGACAAAGTCATGGTGGCTTTCGTCGCGGAGTTTTCCCGGGGCAAGTCCGAACTGATCAACGCCATCTTCTTTGCCGACTATGGCCGCCGGATCATGCCCGCCAGCGCGGGACGAACGACGATGTGCCCGACGGAATTGGGCTACGACCCCGGCGTGCCTGTGAGCCTGCGCCTGCTTCCCATCGACACCCGGCTGCAGGTGCAGGGACTGGCCGAGTGGCGCCTGAAACTCGAACGCTGGGTGCAGATTCCCTTGGATGTCAATGATGCGGGACAGATGGCCCGCTCGCTCGAAAAGGTGGCCGAGGTCCGGCGCGTCACCTTGGATGAGGCGCGAGCGCTGGGCTTCTGGCACGACGACCTGCCGGAAGAAAACCCGGTGCCGGACGCCAGCGGCTTGGTGGAAGTTCCGATGTGGCGCCATGCCCTCATCAATATTCCCCATCCGCTGCTCAAGCAGGGCCTGGTCATTCTGGATACGCCCGGGCTGAATGCGGTGGGTGCGGAGCCCGAGCTCACCATCAATCTCATTCCGCAGGCACATGCGGTGGTCTTCATCCTGGGCGCGGACACCGGGGTCACGCGGTCCGACCTGTCGATCTGGCGGGAACATCTGGCAGCCCCATCTGAAAATGCGGATGCCCGCTTGGTGGTCCTCAACAAGATCGACACACTGTGGGACACCCTGAACTCGCCTGAGCAGGTTCAAGAACAACTGGAGCGCCAGCGCCTGACCTCTGCCGAGATGCTGGGTATCTCGCAAGAGCACGTCATGCTGGTGTCAGCCCAGAAAGGGTTGATCGCCAAAATCCAGTGCGATGACCTGTTGCTGGAGCGCAGCGGCTTGCCTCTTTTGGAAGAAGCGCTGGCACAAGGGGTGATGGGCAAGCGCCAGTCCATTCTCCGCTCTGCCGTGGCAGCGGGCATTGCCGGCCTGCGTTCGGAAACCTCCCGCGTGATCAACATCCGCCGGCGCGATCTCGATGACCAGATGCTGGAATTGCGGAGTTTGCGCGGAAAGAATGCTTCCGTCATCGATTCCATGCGCACTCGGATCGAGCAGGAGCAGCGGGAGTTCGAGATGAGCACCGCGAAGATTCAGGCGGTGCGCGCGGTCCATCTCAAATTGCTGCGCGATATCTTCCATGAGCTCGGAGCCCGCTCGCTGAAGGCCGAACTGGCGCTGCTCACAGACGCATTGCAGCAAAAGGGACTGAAGCTGGGCGTGCGCAAAATCTACGCAGAGACCTTCCAGCGGCTGCAGGCCATCGTGGACAAGGCGCAATCTTCGGGCACTGAAATCCATGCCATGTTGGGCGGTACATTCCGACAGCTCAACACGGACTTCGGCTTTTCACTCCAAGTGCCTCCGACTCCGCAACTGGAGCCCTTCCTGCAGGAAATCGCGCAAATTGAGCAGCGGCATTTGCAGTACCTGGGCGTGGGCAATGCCCTCAAACTGGCGCAGCCTGAGTTCGCGCAGCGATTGGTCCGTGCGCTCGGCATGCGGCTTCGTACGGTGTTTGAGTCGGTCGCCAACGATCTGGAGCTCTGGAGCAAATCCGCAACAGCGCAACTGGATGCCCAATTGAGAGAGCGCAAACGGAGCTTTGCACGTCGCATCGAAGCGGTAGACCGCATTCAGCACGCAGCAAGCGGTTTGGTGGAGCGCATTGCAGAGATTGAAATGGCCGAGCAGGAGTTGGGGCAAATGGAAACGCGCTTGAATGAGATGACGGAGCAACTCGCAGCCGTCCCACGCGCCGAGCCGCCCCAGGTCAGCCCGCAAACTGCTCTGGCATGAGCGACACCCCGGAAATCGCCACCGATGTGGTTCGGTGGCAGGCGGTGCATGGCCGCAACCATTTGCCTTGGCAACAAACACGCGATCCTTATCGGGTGTGGCTGTCTGAAATCATGCTGCAGCAAACCCAGGTCGTCACCGTCTTGGGCTATTACGAACGCTTTCTGGCGCGATTTCCAGATGTGCAGTCGCTGGCTGCGGCAACGGAGGGCGAGGTGCTCGCCTTGTGGAGCGGTTTGGGCTACTACAGTCGCGCCCGCAATCTGCACCGTTGTGCTCAGCAAGTCGTGGATTTGCACGGAGGCGAGTTTCCCCGGACCGCCGAGGTATTGGCACAGTTGCCGGGAATCGGCCGATCGACGGCTGGTGCGGTCACGGCCTTCTGTTTTTCCGAGCGTGTTCCCATATTGGATGCAAATGTTCGCCGGGTGCTGACGCGAGTGCTTGGCTTCACGGCCGATTTGGCAATCGCCAAGAATGAACGTCTTCTTTGGGATCAGGCCTGTGCCTTGCTGCCAGTCAGTGATCTGCAGCATGCGATGCCGCGCTATACCCAGGGTCTGATGGATCTCGGGGCGACGGTGTGCACGCCAAAGAAACCGACCTGCATGGTCTGCCCTTTGAACCGGCAGTGCAAAGCCCGCCGCGACGGAGACCCCGAACGCTATCCCGTGCGGACCCGCAAATTGTCGCGTCGTGCGGAGTCGTGGTGGCTGATGCTTCTGCAGGACGGAAATGGGCGTGTCTTGCTCCAGCAGCGTCCCTCCAGCGGCATTTGGGCGGGTCTGCACTGCCTGCCGGTGTTTGAGGAACGCGCAGCACTGCAAGCAGCATTGGCATCACGGCCTGCGCCGCTTCAGGATTTGGAGGGCTTTGTTCATGTCCTGACCCATCGGGATCTGCACCTGCATCCCGTGCGAATCCCGTGGCAAGCGGAATGGGGCCTTCCAGTGGACGGTGCCTGGTTCGGTGCTTCCGATTGGGACCGCTTGGGTATGCCAACGCCCATCCGGAAATTGCTGCTGGATCTGTCCTGATTTTTCCACGTCTCGCCACTTTGTGGCGAGACGTGAAAGTCACAGGCCGTCCAGCTCACGATGCCGCCGCAGGGTGGTCCAACGCTGGCTGAAGTGCGCCGCCAGGCGCTCTACCAAATAAACCGAGCGGTGTTGTCCGCCCGTGCAGCCAATGGCCACCGTCACGTAGCTTCGGTGATTCTGCGCCAAAGGCTCCAGCCAGTGCGAAAGGAACTGCGCGATGTGCTCCTGCATCAGTTTCACATCAGCTTGGTGCTGCAAATAGTCGATGACAGGCTGGTCTTTGCCTGTCAATGCCTTTAACGCGGGCTCATAGTGGGGATTGGGCAGCATGCGCACGTCGAAGACGTAATCCGCATCGACAGGCACACCGCGTTTGAACGCAAACGATTGGAAGACCAGCGTCAGTTGCCCGGGCAAGGCGGGCATCAGGCTTTTGACGTAGCCCTGCAATTGCGCTGCTCGAATGGCGCTTGTATCGATGACATGAGACTGCTCACGCAGCTCGGCCAGCAGTTCACGTTCCAGTTCGATGGTTTGCAGCAACGCGCGTTGGCCTTCCGTCCATTCGTCTCTGGAGAGGGGATGGCGCCGGCGCGTTTCCGAAAATCGCCGGATCAATGTGTCGGTGGTGGCATCCAGAAACAGCGAATGGACAACCACGCCCTCGCCGCGCAGGCGTTTCAATTCCTGCGGAACCAGCGGTAATGCGGTGGCGCTGCGAACATCCATTGCGATGGCAATCCGGTTGCCATGGTGCTGATGCTCCAGCGCGACGAAGGCGGCCAACAGCTCGGGTGGCAGGTTGTCTACGCAGTAGTAGCCTGCGTCTTCCAAGGCATGCAAGGCAACGGATTTGCCGGAACCCGCCATGCCTGTGATCAATACGACCTCTAGCGTCATTTCGTCATGCCTTGATCTGTGCGGGTTGGTTGCTGCTGAGCATTTCGCGTGCGTGCGCCATGGTCGCCTTCGACTGGCGTTCCCCTCCTAACATCCGAGCCATTTCGATCACGCGTTTTTCTCCCTTCGCCACGGCCACCTGGCTGGTGGTATGCTGATCCTGACTGGTTTTTGCCACGATCAGATGGTGATCCGCACAGGCCGCCACCTGCGGAAGATGGGTAACGGCCAGCACCTGGCGATCGCGGCCCAACTGCTGCATCAGCCGTCCCACCGTCTCGGCGACGGAGCCTCCAACGCCTGAGTCCACCTCGTCAAAAATCAGGGTAGGGGCCTCGCCCAACTGGCTTGTAGTCACGGAAATGGCTAACGAGATGCGAGACAGCTCTCCTCCCGAAGCGACTTTGCCAACGGGTCGGGGCGTGGCACCGGGATGCCCTGCGACCAGAAAAGAAACACTGTCGAGGCCTTGAATGCCCGGTTCCGGTGTCAGTTCCAAAAGCACCTCAAACCGCCCGCCCACCATGCCCAGGCCCTGCATGGCTTGAGTGATCGATTGGGCAAGCCGTGGCGCTGCGGTCGTCCGCTGCCGGGACACAGCCTGCGCCGCCTTGCGATAGGCTTTGCCACTGGCCTGTTCGGCCGCATTGAGTGCTTCCAGGTCTGCTGCCGTCTTCAGTTTGGAGAGCTCCGCTTTCCATCCCTCCAGCAGTGTCGGCAGTTCCGATGGCGTCCGCTTGTATTTGCGTGACAGCGAAATCCACAGCGACAGGCGTGAATCCAACTGTTCAAGGCGCTCGGGATCGAGTTCCGTGTGCCGGAGATAGCTTTGCAAGGAGTGGGCCACATCGGCCGCCTGGTCCATGCACGATTGAAGAACCTCTCCCATCGCCTTGAATTCGGTATCGAGGGTTTGCTGCTCCTGCAGCAGATGGCAGGCGCGGCTCAATTGAGTCTGTGCACCGGATTCTTCATCCTCCAGCGCGGACAAGGCCGTTTGCGCGCTGTCCAGCAAGGCTTGGGCGTGAGAAAGGCGGCTGTGCTGGGTGTTGAGTTCTTCCCACTCGCTGGATGCCGGGCCCAGCTTTTCGACTTCACTGATCTGCCACTGCAGTCGTTCCCGCTCCTGTTGCAGGGTATGTCTGGCCGCTTCTGCTTGTGCTACCGCTTTGCGGTCGTCACGCCAGCGAGTCCAAAGCGGTTCCAGCGCCGCGGTGCTGATGCCGCCATAGGCATCCAACAGACTGCGAACGGCCTCCTGGCGCGTCAAGCTCTGCCATGCGTGCTGGCCATGGATATCGAGGAGATGCGCCCCCAGGGTCCGCATTTGGGTGGCGGTTGCTGGAACGCCGTTCATCCACGCACGGCTTTTTCCTTGCCGATCAATGGTTCGGCGAAGCAGCAGGCTTTCCTCCTGCGGGATGCCTGCTTCATCAAGCCATGCAGACAAACTGGGTGGGCAATCGAATTCAGCGCAGATGTCCGTGCGCTCGGTTCCCTCGCGAATCACCCCGGCGTCGGCGCGGCCGCCGAGCAGCATTTGCAAGGCATCGATCAGGATGGATTTGCCTGCACCCGTTTCTCCGGTCAGAACCGTAAATCCTTTGTGAAGATCCAGGTCCAGGACATCCACGATGACGAAATCGCGCAATGCGATCCGTTTGAGCGCCATCTATGAGCCCCCTTCATTCCAGCGCAATTTTTTGCGCAAAGTAGCAAAGTAGTTCCAGCCTCGAGGGTGCAAGAAGCGCACGCAGTGCTCCGACCGCCGAACCACGATCCGATCGCCATGCTGTAGCGATGCCAGCGACTGCATGTCGAAATTGGCGCTGACGTCTCGGCCCCCTACGACTTCCACTGCAATGTCCGTCGAATCCGGCAGCACGATGGGTCGATTGGACAGCGTATGGGGTGCGATGGGGACCATCACCCAACCAGGAATTGCAGGGTGCAGCATCGGGCCTCCCGCGGAGAGCGCATAGGCTGTGGACCCAGTGGGCGAAGCGATGATCAGCCCGTCTGCCCTTTGGTTCGAGACGAAATGCCCGCCCACTTCCACCCGCAATTCGACCATGCCGGAAGTGGAGCCACGATTGACGACGACGTCGTTGAGTGCCAGTGCTTCAAATACGCATTCGTCCTGACGCATCACGCAGGCATGCATGAGGGGTCTGGCGTCTTCTTCGTACTCGCCATGGAGCATCGGCCTCAGTGCTGAAGCATGCTCGCCCAAAGGGATATCGGTAATGAAGCCCAGTCGTCCCTGATTGATGCCGATCAGCGGGATTTTGTAGGGGGCCAATTGCCTGCCGATGCCCAGCATCGTGCCGTCTCCACCAATCACCATCCCCAGATCGCACTCCTTGCCGATCTGTTCCACCTGCATCGCAGGGTAGTCAGAAATGCCGGTGTTGTTCGCCGTTTCCTGATCCAGAATGGGTTCACAGCCTTCATTTCTGAGGAACTGGGCAACCTCTTGTACGGCATTGCGCGAACTGTCAGAAATAACGCTGGAAGTGAGCGGCTGGTACTTGCCGAAGAGTGCGACCCGTGTGAACCTGAGCTTCATTGGGAAATTAGATCATTAAAGCAATGTGTGCTTTCGAAGCCTGTCTATTAGCTCTCGCATCGTGGGCTTCGTTGCTGCTTCTTTTTCTGCTTCGATGAGCACTAGCTCTTTTTCCAGTTCCATTGGGTCAATATTTGTAACCTCTGCGAGGGCTAGCGCTTGAGGTCTTGTCGGCAGGCGTAATCCTGTCCTCCATTCAGACACTCTCGCGTTGGGTACCCCTCTGTCGGCTAGCGCCTTTCTGTCGGCAGTCGTGAGATTGCTGATTAAGTCGGCATACATGGTTACTCCTTGATACAAAATTACCAATACGGAATTGGTTATTTGTGTTACATTACAGATACGGAATGCGTATTCGGATACTGTTTCCGGTATCTGTAATTTAACACCCATGGAGCTACCCATGCCAGCCTTGCAGTTGAATTTCCCGGAATTGGCCGTGTGCGATGCGGCGAACGATTGCCACCCTCTGGTCTGTGCGGATGCATCCGCAGCCCTGGTAGCTCAGGTTGGCCGCGAGGGTGGCACCCAATGTTCCACCGGGAACGAAAAGCGCAAGGGTCGCCCAGCAAAGCACGCTGACGCAGCGGCCCGTAAGGCCGCATATCGCGCCGAAAAGGCCCGTATCGATTTCACGGACAAGCCCGAAATTGTCTCCAAGCTCCGCGAAACCGCTGAATACCTCGATTGCTCTGTCAATGAGTTGCTGCAGTCCATGGTGCGTTTCGCAGAAACGAATCGCAATTGGAAGCAGGTCGGTCTGTACGGCTCACGCAAAAACGGAGCGCTGCAATGACTACCGTGGCATTTGATGAGGCTTGTGAGGCTATTGCGCAAGGTCGGGCTGAGGCCCATCCGTTGTGGTGCATTTTGAGCGATGGTCATCAGCGTGATGATTTTTGGTTGCGTCCTTTGCTTTGGGAAGGGGCTGGGGAGTATCAGCGAGTCGAGTTTGCCGATGGTCGGGATGTTTTGGTGCGGCTTCCATGTGGGCGGGTCTTGCCATGAGTCCCGAAGCCAAGCGCGACCTTGAATACCGTTGCCGGCGTGCCATTACGGCCCCGGTCCCGAAATCCATCTGCGAGGGCAGTCCCCGAAGGGCTGCTGACTACAAGCAATGTGCGGCCGTGGTCGGCGCGTACTTGCGCAGTGGTGCGCAGGCTGAAAAAGCCCGCTTGCATGTCCTGCGGTTGGAAGCCATGCAGGGGCTGCTGCCATGAGGCCCGGTATTGATCCTCAGCGCATCGCGGAAATCCGCGCAGCGTGGGCTGCTGACCGCCTGGAGCGGCGTGAGGCGTTCCGCCGCGACTGGCCCCAGTACCTGCTGGATATCGCTGCATCGTGTGGCCTGGGCATCGTCCTGGGCCTGTCCGGTGTGCTGTGGGCGCTCGATCGGTACGCCGAGTACCTTGAGTCCCCCTCCGCCCTGGCCGCCCCCCTTGCTGGAGACAAACCGGGGCCCCGCCGAAGCGCGGATAGCGCGTCCCCCGAAGGGGGCTCGGTGGGGGTGGGGTATGGGGTGCCAAACCCCATGTCAACCTGCGTGCCACCCGTGCCCGATGCCATCGTCCCGGACCTGCGCGCTCCCGCGAAGGGGATCGTTACCCGAATGGGCCAAGACCCGCAGGGGCTTGGTGGCGCAGCCATAGAGCCCGGTCTCGCAGGGATTCGCCCTGCTTCTGAAGCTGCGGTGTCCTGCTGTGGTCTTCATGGCGTTTCCGGCGTTGCGGCGCCCGCAGCACGCAGGCGCAGCGCGGGCAAGGGCGCCGCACGCATTGATACCCCCCCGAGTAACACGGGAGTAAACAAAGTTTCGGGAGAGTGGGCATGACGGTATCTGATGAAAAGTTGGTTTTGGAAGGTGGTCGTTTGAAGGTGCTTTGCCAGCGTCGCCAGCTGGATGCCAAGGCTCAAAGCGGCATCGTGTTGGACTACCTGCGGTTCACGCTCAAACGCGAATTGATCCCGGACACGAAACGGATTCCGAAGGATTCCGATGACCAGAATTTGGCCCGTTGGTACGCCCACGTTTTTGCTCAGTTGCTCGGCTACACCGTTGGCCTGGATCGCCCTGGCCGGGACTACTACGAATTCACGACGACTATCGACAATGAGAATGGCCACGAAGTGGCAAGCGTCAGTGCAGGCGGCGAAAGCCAGCGTGGAACTATCTGCTTCACCCTCAAGGGTGAGGGTTGCACCATGGCTCGTCCTGGCTGGGAAAAGCGGGTGCATGACTACTTCGCAGAGATTCATCCCACGATCACGCGGGTGGATTTGGCCAAGGATTTCTTCGAAGGCGAGCTGGTGATTGATGAGGTCGTGCACCTCTATAAGCACCATGAATTCAGCTACCGCAATCGCAAGCCGAAGTACACCACCCACGGGTGCTGGAGTCTCGGTGTCGATGCTGACGGCATGCCCATGCATGGGCATTCGCGCACCTTCCAGGTGGGCAAACGCGAAAGCGGCAAGCTCGCTCGGTTCTACGAAAAGGGCCACCAGTACGCAATGATGGAAAGCCGTTGGCTGCGTGCCGAAGCCGAGTTGCGGAACGTCAATCGTGTCATCCCCTGGGAGACCCTGGTCAACGCTGCTGAGTATTTCGCCGGTGCCTACCCCGCGATGCAAATGCTCTGCAACCGCGAGACCGCCACGAAGATTTCAACGGCTACGAAGGTGGCTGAGGCCAGTGCGCAGCGCGTCGTGAACTGGGTGCAACGCGTCGTTGCTCCCACGCTCGTGCAGATTTCCAAGGTCATGCCAAACGAAGATTGGCTGGTGGCCATGGTGGTCGATCAGCAGCACCGCCGGGTGCCTCGTGGCCTGCGTGGCTTGGATTCCACCACGATGGCTCACGGTATCGAGCAAGCCCTCAAAAAGTTCACGAATGCATTCAATACGAATCCCTGCGAACCGGCCGCAGCGGGTCTTTGACAACGCCGGAAGTATCCAAGGAAACACAAAATGAAGTTCACCCAAAACCTGCACGTCGTCGGCATGAAGGCCAGCAAAGGCACGCTGGAAAACGGCAACGGCTACGACTCCACGAAGGTCTATGCCTTGATCGATCTGGATGCCAGCAAGGGCACTGCCAAGGGCATGAGCGCTGCTGAATTCACCCTCGGCACTGCTGCTGAATTCGATGCGTTCAAGCATCTGCCGTTTCCTTTTTCGGCCGAAGCCGATATGGAAATGGTCACCAATGGCAAGACCATGAAAACTGTCATGCACAAGCTCACGCCGAAGGCTGTTGCCACCGGCAAGGGCCAGTAAAACCCCATTTCGTTCCCGGTGACGTATGCAAATAGTCCCACGGTACTACGTGCAGTCAACGGATGACTACACCTTTTTGCGTGCTGACGGTGAGGGTGGTGTCGATAGCACTCCGCTCATTGTCAACGCCACGCCGTTTTCGACCCCTGAGGCTGCGGTCGATGCGGTGCAGGACCACTGTGCAGGTGAGGCGGTGGTGTTTCGAACCTATGAGATTGACCGGGCATAGCCGTGTATGACTACTTGTTCATGGTGTGCTTGCTCGCGGTGTCTGGATGCATGGCCGGCATTGTGGGCGGCTTGATCCTGTTGCAGTGGCGGGAGTACCGCCGAATGTAAATCTCGATTCGTTCCCGGTCTCTTTTTTTGTCCCGACTGTTTAGTAAAACTAAACACAAGGGTCAGAAATTGATAGCTCGATGCGCAGCGTGCTGCGTATCCGGCTGCAATTTCGCAGCGTTGGAAATCAAGGAAATCACATGTACGAAAACACTCTGGGCGTTGCCCGCAAGTTCGGCGCCAAGGTTGGCGCGAAGGCTGCTGCTGCTGGTGCGGCCCTGGTCCTGTCTGCTGGTTCTGCCCTGGCGGAAATCCCCGCCGACAGCAAAACGGCGTTGACCGGCATGAAGCTGGACGGCATCGAAATCGCCGGCATTGTGCTGGTCGCAATCATCGCCGTCTTCGCCGTCAAGTTCCTGCGCAAGGGGCTGTAATGCTCGCGCTGATTACGCCAGTGCTGGCGGGCATGGGCTACAACGCGATGGCCGTGTCAGCGCTGGTGTTGTCGGCGCGCGTTTGGCTTTTTTGCCATCGGTTCATGCGCAGGGGGCTGTGATGGCTTTTCAAGTCGGCACTGCTTGCTATCCGACCTCCAAGCAGGCGGCGGAAGCCTCTGCGTCTGCGCAGGTTGGCGCTGTGGTCTCGCACGGTGGCACTGCCTATGTCATGGACATAGGTGGTGTCGCTGATGCGTCGATCACTTATCGGCTGCAGCCCGTGGCGGGTGGCACGCCTATCCAAATTGTCTCAACGTACACCGCTCAGCCTTGCGGCTTCTTGCAGTTGCAGGATGGTTTGGTCATGGGCTGGATGGTCGCTGCTGCCTGGATCGCAACCTATTCGGTCATGTTCTTGGCGCGGGCTCTAAGGGGGGAGGAAACAAATGACAACGCCTGATTTTTGGGCTGCTTTTGCCGCAGTGCTCGGCATGGCTTGGATCGTATGCGTGCGCTGGTAGCCGCTGTCTTTCTGTGCTGCGGTGCTGGTGCTAATGCCGCTTATTCACAGTTGACTCCTCCCCCTGGGTGGACTGCAGGCACTGGTGCTGGTGCTACGTACTCGGCCAAGACAATGACGGATTTTGAGCGGCTCACCGCTCGTCCTGCTGCTACCTTGACTACTGCAGGTAGGACTGCATCCGTGCCGACTGCATTGAGGCTGTCTGCCTCTGCGCCTCGTGTCATCGCTGCTGCGATTTTTTTCAACCCATATGTGCGGCTCGGGGTCGGTATCGCCTCTTTGCTGTACACGGCCAAGATGTTTTGGGATGACTCTGACCAGAAGTGGAAGCAGCGCGTCGATGAGGATCAGGTCATTGTGCGCTGGGAATATCGGTTGGCCGGTGTTGAGAAAAGTTTTGATAGTCCTGAGGCTGCGTGCACTTGGTTCCTCAATGGGCAGGCGCCTCGTGGCGCCACTGTCGTGTTTTATGGGGCCAGCGTGCCAGCGTGTCGTGGCGGCTTTTCGTTCCCGTATGAGTATCTAGGCAATCCGCCTGGTTATGTGTTTGGTGGCGCCTCGGTATACAACATCATTGAGCGTGTCCAGAAGCCATGCCCTGCAGGGTCTGAGGCTACTGACGAAGGCTGTGTCGTGAAGGGGTCTCGCACTGAGACGGTTGAGACCTCTGAGGAGTTCGCTCGCAGGGTGCTCAATCCCGCCAATCAAGTTGGATGGCCGAACGTCCCCGCTGATTGGCCCTTGCCTTCTAGCGTCCCTGGCGAGTTGCCAGCCAATACCCCGTTGCCCGTTGAAAAGCCGGTCATTAATCCTGGCCAGGACGGCAAGCCAAGCCCGTTGTTTATCCCTACCGGTAGCCCTATTCCAAACCCAAAGTATGACCCGTCGGCCGCTCCTGGTCCTGGTAACCAGCCTTGGATTCAGCCGGGTTTTCGGGTTGTCCCTGCGCCCACTCCTGACGATCCATGGAGGGTGGATATACAACCTGTAGACCGGCCTTTGGCGTCTCCTGACGACGATCCAAATGCTGAGCCCAATCCCGGCGATCAGCCCAAGCCAGAGGATCAGCAGAGCCTGTGTGAAAAGCATCCGGACATTGTGGCTTGCCAAAAGCTCGGAGAGATTGAGGCCAAGCCTCTGCCGGCCAATGTCGTCCCGCTCAAGTTGGAAAGGGAGGAGGGTTTTGGCCCGTCCAATGGGTCGTGTCCAGCGCCTCGGCATCTGTCCGCGATGGGGATGGACCTTGAATTCCGATGGGACTTGTTCTGCGATTTCGCTAGCGGGGTGCGCCCGCTCATTGTCGGCTTTGCTTACTTGGCGGCAGTGCTGTCGTTTTTGGGCTTGTCCCGGAAGGATTGACCATGGAAGGCATTGCTGAATGGCTTGCGAAAATATCCTGGCCCATCGTCTCGCGCGTCATGGTCGCGCTCGGTTTTGGCTATACCACCTATGAGGGTGCCAGCACGGCGGTCTCGACGGCCATGAATGCCGCCAAAGCGGCCATGGCTGGATTCGGCGGAGAGGTGCTTCAGCTCATTGCCATGTGCGGCTTTTTCGATGCCATGGCTATCACCAGTGGTGGCATTGTGTCTGGCCTCGCCTGGATGGCGATGAAGCGCTTTGCTCTGCAGACGACTGGCGGCAACGCCGGGGGTGGCTGATGCTCACTCTTATCACTGGTGCCCCTGGGACTGGAAAGTCCGCTGCTCTGGTTTCCATGCTCGCTGACGTTGCCAAGGGGCGGCAGCTTTTTGTGAACGGCATCCCTGACCTCAAGATTGAGCATGAGGAGCTTGCTGAGCCTGAGCGGTGGCATGAGCTGGTGCCTGATGGCGCTGTCATCGTCATTGATGAGGTCCAGCGGGTGTGGCGTCCTCGGGGTCCTGGTGTCAAGGTGCCCGAACACGTTGCCAAGCTGGAAACCCATCGGCACCGTGGGCTCGATTTCTACATCATCACGCAAGGCCCGAATCTAATTGATGCCAACGTGCGTGCCCTGGTAGGGCGTCATGTCCACCTCCGTGAGTTGGGCATCCTTGGCCGCTGGTGGTATGAATGGCCTGAGTGTGCGGACAATTGCCGTACCGCTTGGAAAAACGCCCCAATCAAAAAGCGCTACCGATTGCCCAAGCATGTTTTCGGGCAGTACAAAAGCGCGTCCGTGCACATCAAGCCGATTCGTTCTGTCCCTTGGATGCTGGCTGTGGCGGTGCTTGCGCTTGTCGGCGTAGTCGTCATGACTTGGCGCGTATATGGCTCCATTTCGGCCAAGGTAAATCCGCCTGCGCTTGCTCCTGTGGTCGCCGCTGCTGGTCCGGCTGCAGTGGTGCCTCAGGCGCAGTCAGTTGGTGTGGCTGTTGCTCAGGTGCAGCCGGTACCTGATGAGCGCGTCGACTTTATGCCGCGCCTGTCTGACAGGCCTTGGACTGCCCCTGCATATGACCACTTGCGAAAGGTCGTGGTGATGCCGGTCATAACTGGCGCCATGTGCATCGATGGCGTGTGCAAGTGCTATTCGGGCGCTGCTCGATTGCTTGATGTTAGTAGTGACGCGTGTAACCAGTGGCGTATAGACAGGCCGTTCAACCCATACGTGTTGGCTGATGGCGTCGACAAGCCGCGTCAGGACCGTGACCCCAAAGAGGTGCAGCCGGCGTCGCCGTCTTGATATCCTTTTGGCTTTCAAAAGGGAGGTATCTATGGGTTTTCAGGACAGGGACTATTACCGCGATCACCTCAAGCGTATTGAGTCTCATAAGGAGGCTAATCGCTTGGCTAGGCGCGTCGTGTCTGTGCCTTGGTGGCGTCGGCATTTTGTCCCTCTTGTGGCGGCTGTGGCCGTCGTGGTCGGTTATGGCTTGCGATGGTGGATTGGTCGCTGAGTCGAAGAGTTTGTGGCGGCCCTTTTGGGGCCGTTTTTCTTTGGACCGCATCCCAGCTATTGCCGCAAAGATAAATCGTTTCGTTCCCGGATACGCAAAAAAGGAGGATTGATGCAGCAGCAGCGGGGTAGGTTGGTTGGGTATGCGCGCGTGTCAACAAAGGATCAGGAGACTAGGCTGCAGCTTGATGCGCTCGCCGCTGCTGGTGTTCAGGTGCTCTTTGAAGAACAGGCGAGTGCTGTGAAAGTGCGGCCTGTGTGGGACAGGTGTTTGCAGTCTCTCGCTAGCGGTGATGTGCTTGTGGTGTACAAGCTGGATCGGTTGGCTAGGCGCTGTTGCACAAATCGAATTGCAGACGGCATGACCCCAACCCCAGACGGACCTATGCCACAGCAGTCACCGACACGGTGTGAGGACGGCCGATCTGACTGAACCGATTGAGCAAGGCCACGCGGACATGCAGCTCCACAACCTGGCGGTCGAACGTGCGCGCGATCACCCGTTCGCCCAGTCGCTTGAAGCAGTGCATCTTCGTCTCCACAAGGCTGCGCCGGTGGTAGCCGCTCCACTTCTTCCAAATGCCGCGACCCAGGCGCTGGCACGCCCGAATGGCCTCATTACGATGCGCCGAGCCCGGACTCGACTTCTTCCAATGGCTGGCGTTCTTGCGGGGCGGGATCACCGCCATCGCGTGCCGCTCGGCAATGGCGTCCAGGCAGGCGCGCGTGTCGTAGGCGCCATCGGCACTGACGCTTTCGATGGATTCGTCAGTGGGAATCTGAGCCAGCAACCCGGGCAACATCGGCGCATCCCCAATGGCGTTGCTGGTCACCTCGATGGCGCGTATTTCCAGCGTCTGCGCGTCGATGCCCAGATGGACCTTGCGCCATTCGCGCCGGTATTCAGCACCATGCTTCTTGCGTTTCCACTCTCCTTCGCCCAGGAACTTGATGCCGGTGCTGTCCACCAGCAACTGCAGCGGCGAGTTGGTTCGCTGGTAGCTCAGTTCGACCTGCAAGGTCTTTTGGCGCCGGCAAACAGTGCTGAAGTCAGGTACCGGCCAGTCCAGCTTTGCCAGCCGCAGCAGGCTCTGCACCATGCCCAGCGCCTGTCGCAAGGGCTGGCCGAACAGGCACTTGATGCTCAGGCAGAACTGGATTGCTGCGTCCGAGAAGGTTCGGCTGCGTCCACGCCTGCCGGTCGGCGTGCCAAACCACTGCATGCCCTCATCTAGTGTCCTGTCCCGTTAATTCGCCCGCATAGTCTGGCGAGTTTTTCGAGGATGGAGTCTGCTGTAGCTGTCCAAGTAAACGGCTGGCAGGACTGGTTGTAATTCGCGATGAATGTGTCGATCTTGTTGATCAGATCCTTCACGCTGGTGAACGAGCCACGGCGGATTGCCCGCGTGGTGATGATCGAGAAGAAGCGCTCGACCTGATTGAGCCAGCTTGAATAGGTCGGAACGAAGTGCATGTGCCAGCGAGGCCGCTCGGCCAACCAAGCGCGCACCTTTGGATGCTTGTGGCTGGCGTAGTTATCAGCTATGCAGTGCACATCCAGTTCGTCGGGCACTGCCTTGTCGATGGCGCGCAGGAAGGCAAGGAACTCTTGATGACGATGCCGGGGCCGGCACTGCGCGATCACTTGGCCATTCATCACGTTCAGGGCCGCGAACAAGGTGGTGGTGCCGTGGCGCACGTAGTCGTGCGTGACACCTTCGACATAGCCAAACCCCATTGGCAGCATCGGCTGCGTACGCTCCAAAGCTTGGCATTGGCTCTTCTCGTCCACGCACAGCACCAGCGCGTTGTCAGGTGGGTTCAGGTACAGCCCCACAACGTCGCGCAGCTTCTCGATGAACAGCGGATCGGTCGACAGCTTGAAGCTGTCGGCCCGGTGCGGCTTGAGGTTGAAGGTCTGCAGATAGCGCGCCACCGTGCTCTTGCTGATGCCCGTATCGGCGGCCAGCGTGCGGGTGCTCCAGTGGGTACCCCCATCAGCAGGCTTGGTGTGCAACGTCTTGGTAATCAACTCAGCAACACGCTCGTCATCTACCGTGCGGGGGCGACCCGGGCGCAACTCGTCGTAAAGCCCTGCAATGCGATGGCGCGCATAGCGCCCGCGCCACTTGGTGACAGTGCTACGACTGATCCCCAGAGCCTGCGCAACCGCGGTGCTGGCTTTATCTGTGCCTTCGCAAGTCAGCACGATGCGCGCCCTGAGCGACAACGCCGCTGGCAGCGAACGTGATCGCGCCATGGACGTCAGTTCCGCGCGCTCCACTTCACTAAGCGCAATTTCTGTTCGGGTCGTTGCATTGGGCATGGCGGCACCTCAAGGATGGCCCGAAACCATGCAGCTATCGTGCCTGCGAATTAACGGGACAGGACACTAGCCACATCGTCAACGAGCCTCGCGCTTTCAGCGCCGCGTTGTACGCCTTCCAGTTCGTCGTGCGGTACTTGCTCCGCTGCCTGTTCTTCGTCTCTGTCACGCAGTCAGTCTACGGGCATCAGCATCGCGATTTGTGCAACAAAGCCGGTTGGCTAGATCCATTTCACATTTCGTCAATGTCTTTGACGTCCTGAGGGCTCGCGGCGTGGGTTTTAGGTCGCTCACTGAGGCTATTGAAACTGTGACCCCTCAGGGTCGTATGTATCTCAATTTGCTTGCCGTGTTCGCTGAGTTTGAGCGCGAGCTGATTCGTGAAAGGTGCGTGGCTGGGCAGCGTGCTGCGCGTGCTGCTGGCAGGACCTGGGGGCGTCTGCCTAAGTTATCTCGAGATGATGTTGCTCAGGCTGTTCAAGCGTGGCGCAGTGGGTGGTATACGCAAGATGTGCTGGCGTCGATGTTGGGTGTGCCTGTCGGTACTTTGCGGTACCACATCCACCGATATGAAGGACGTGGCCAGAACGGTCCTTGGCCCTTACATAAGTAAAATGATTCAATGCTTGATGACCGTGCCAAGTTGTTGCTGAAGGCGCTCGTAGAGCGCTACATAGCCGATGGCCAACCCGTGGGTTCGCGTACGCTGTCGCGCGCGTCCGGTCTCGACCTTTCTCCCGCCACCATCCGTAACGTGATGGCCGATCTCGAAGAGATCGGACTGATTGCAAGCCCGCACACGTCTGCTGGCCGAATTCCGACGGCCAAAGGGTATCGCCTGTTCGTTGACACCATGTTGACAGTGCAGCGCGAACAGCTGTATTCGCCGCAACTGGCTGCAGAGCAGCCGCAAAAGGTGATTGCCAACGCGGCGCATTTGCTGTCCAGCCTGTCCCAGTTCGTGGGCGTTGTCATGGCGCCCCGACGTGCCTCGGTGTTCAGGCACATCGAATTCTTGAGATTGTCCGAAAAGCGGCTTCTGGTCATCATCGTCTCCCCTGAAGGAGACGTGCAGAACCGCGTGATCTTCACCGATGTGGACTACTCGCAATCGCATCTCGTGGAGGCGGCCAATTTCCTGAACAGCCACTATTCCGGAATGGACATGGACCAGGTGCGCGAGCGCTTGAAGACGGAGGTGGATCAGCTGCGGGAAGAAATCGGCTCGCTGATGCAGGCGGCTGTCAACGTCGGGTCCGAAGCGATGGCGGAGTCTCAGGACAATGTGGTGATTTCCGGCGAGCGCAACCTGCTGGCAGTCAGTGACTTTTCCAACGACATGGGCAACCTGCGCCGCGCGTTCGACCTGTTCGAGCAGAAGACGCAAATCCTACGTTTGCTCGATGTTTCCAACCGTGCAGATGGTGTGCGCATCTTCATTGGCGGGGAGAGCCAGATTGTCCCGTTCAAGGAGCTTTCGGTGGTCACTGCTCCCTATGAAGTGGACGGTCAAGTCGTCGGCACCCTGGGTGTCATCGGGCCAACCCGGATGCCGTACGACAGGATGATCCAGATCGTGGACATCACATCCAAGCTGGTTTCCAACGCGCTGAGTTACCGCAAGTAAGCACATACAATTGACGCGGGGGGCGTTAGCTCAGTTGGTTAGAGCAGAGGACTCATAATCAAGTGGTCTGTGGCATTAATGACACATGCTGCCGAGTGAGCGCCCAAGATTGCCGTTCATAGAGTTCGGCGATTTGCTACCGCGTTGCTACCGGCGCGGTGGCGCAAGTTGTGAAAGGAAGTGGGCCGTTAGCTCAGTTGGTTAGAGCAGAGGACTCATCAAATGGTGACCATGGGGAGTAATCCTCGTTGGAAAAACTGGGTGAATTCAAGGAAACCTGTCGGCGTAGGCCGTGGCAACCTTGAGCCAAGCCCGCCGAAGACAGGTCGAAAGATCGGTAGGCGGGAAGGTGCAGAGACTAGGGTGTGAGGAAGTCGTCCAATAACCACCCAATAGCGCCCGGCGCCCCACCAGTTCGGCTGGGGGCGGTGAGATAGTCCAGGGAGCGGGGAAACTCGCGCAAACCTGAATCCTTTGGTCGTTGGTTCAAGTCCAACACGGCCTACCACTCCTTTAATGTTGGCAACGTCCACCCCCGCTATCGATGCCCTCGAATTCGACGGGAAGAGTGGCCCGGGTGCGAATTGGCAGAGCGCCAATGAATATCCCGCACTTAAGCCTGAGTCCCTTTGGAGCGGTCAGGATTACCTCCGTTTGGCATGGGAGATCATTCGCCGCTCACCGAGATACCGGCTTTATCAAACCCGCCTCGCCCACTACGGCTTACTTGACCAGCGCGGATTCGTTGGAGGCCGTCCGGTACTCACAGATGAAGATTTCCAAATTCCGGCATGGCGAACGTTTCCCGTCCATCAGCACTATTGTGAGCCGCGGCAGCTCGACGGCGAACTGCTGGGCGACTACGTGGACAGACAAGCTGATGGATGCTGGAAGGTCGTACACGGCACATGGTTTGCCACAAAGGCCTGGGGCCTTGCATCACTGCCTGACCCTGATACGCGCGCACATGATCTCAGCTTGACGCTGTTATTTCAACCGAGCCAGGCTCACGCGTCGGCGGTCGTTGATAGCCTGGAAGACCTATCATCCGTCGGCATGAATGCGCCCAAGGTTATCCGACGTTACCAAGCGGCGCAGGAGATGTATGTTCGTGTACGGCTGGATTTGCCTGAAAGCGATCAGATGTTGCTGATTCAACAGGCGATTACGCGAATGCGAACAAGTCTCGGAATTGACCCCCGCAAGAGCGAAGTGATACGCCAACGCAGCACTGCGTCGATGTCGCCGTTTTGGCTTCGTGTTTGGGATGGCTTTGTTGCACAAACCGAATCGAGCGCGTTATGACCCCAGCCCCAGGCGCACTCATGCCACAGCCGCCACCGCGACGGTTTCAGGCCGTCCAAGCTGGCTGAACCGGTTCAGCAGCGCAACTCGGACATGCAGCTCAACCACCTGACGCTCAAACGTTCGTGCCATGACCCGCTCGCCCAAGCGCTTGAAGCAGTGCATCTTGGTCATTTGCGCCAGCAACTGCGGCAGCATGGGCGCATCTCCAATGGCGTTGCTGGTGACCTCGATGGCCCGGATCTCCAGTGTCTGAGCATCGATGCCCAAATGAACCTTACGCCATTCGCGCCGGTATTCGGCCCCGTGCCTTTTGCGCTTGCATTCACCTTCTCCCAGGAACTTAATGCCTGTGCTGTCCACCAGCAGGTGCAGCGGTGAGCTCCTCGGCTGGTAGTTCAGTTGGACTTGCAGATCCTTTTGGCGCCGACAGACCGTGCTGAAGTCAGGGACCGGCCAGTTCACCCCAGCCAGCTTGAGCAGGCTTTGGACCATGCCAAGCGCTTGGCGAAGGGGCTGACCAAACAGGCACTTGATGCTCAGACAGAACTGGATCGCGGCATCCGAGAACGTTTGGTTGCGACCGCGTTTGCCTTTGGGCTCAGCCAGCCACTGCATCCCCCTATCCAGCCACATCGTCAGCGATCCACGGGCCTTCAATGCCGCGTTGTACTGTGCCCAGTTTGTCGTGCGGTAGCGGGTCCGCATCTTCTTGCCTTCACTCATCTGGTCAGACTACCAGCGAGCTGCATCGCTTTGTGCAACAAAGCCGCCGCTAAGCATGTGCAAGCATTCCTCACTGCGGCAGAGCGAGTGTTCTAGTGGTGTGCACCAGAGATTCGCATGAACTTCTATGATGTGTTTCTGGCGGCTGTTTTTTGCAGCCCGGGAGCACATCATGGCCCGACCGCATGCCGTTGCTATCGAGTTGAGCGAAGCCGACCGAGCTGTGTTGCTCGGTTGGTCACGCCGTCGCAAGACCGCCCAGGCCTTGGCGCTGCGAGCACGCATCGTGCTGGCCTGTGCCGATTCAGCAGCGACCAACACGGCGATTGCCGAAGCCATGGGTTTGAGCCTGATGACGGTGTCGAAGTGGCGTCGGCGCTTTGCCCAGCATGGCATTGCCGGCCTCGACGATGCACCCCGCTCAGGCGCTCCGCGCACGATCCTGGACGAGCAGGTCGAGGCCGTGATCACCACGACGCTGGAGACCGTGCCAGAGAATGCCACCCATTGGTCCACCCGTACGCTCGCCGCTCATCTGGGACTGAGCCAGACCACCATCTCGCGCATCTGGCGTGCCTTTGCATTGGCGCCGCATCGCACCGAAGGCTTCAAGCTCTCCACCGACCCGTACTTCGTCGACAAGGTGCGTGACATCGTGGGGTTGTACTTGCATCCACCCGAGCGCGCTCTGGTGCTGTGCGTGGACGAGAAGCCCTCCATCCAGGCCCACAGTGATACCGCTCCGGCCATACCCATGCAACCGGGCCAGCCGGAGCGCCACACGCATGACTACCTGAGACACGGCACGACAGACCTCTTTGCCGCCCTCGATGTCAAGGCCGGCACGGTCATCGCCGAGGTCCACCGACGTCATCGCAGCGTGGAGTTCCGTCACTTCCTGCAGACCGTCGAACGTGCCACGCCCGCGGAGTTCGAACTGCATCTCGTGCTCGACAATGCCAGCACCCACAAGAGCCCGATCATCCAGCGCTGGCTGCTCAGGCATACGCGTGTGCACCTGCACTTTACGCCCACCTCGGCCTCTTGGATCAACCTGGTGGAATGCTGGTTCTCGATCCTCACGGCGCGTCGGCTCAAGCGCGGGAGATTCCCCTCGACCCGCGCCCTGGAGAACGCCATCCGCGCCTACGTGGCTACCAACAACGTCAATCCCAAGCCCTTCGTCTGGACCAAGACGGCCGATCAAATCCTTCAGTCCGTTGCAGAGTTCTGCATACGAACTTCCGGTTCACACCACTAGCGCCCAGCTTTAGCTAACCCATCGTGGTTCGACGACCAAGGGGTCACAACACCATTTTGAATGAGTAGCACTACAATAAGAATACTTCGCATTTGCATTTAGCCGCCGGGGTTTCTGGCGTTTTGCTTCAAAGGAACAATGCCATGACGGCCGCTCAGACGGTTCTACTGGAGGATGTGCGCGCGCTCTACGCCGGCCACCATGGTTGGCTGTACGCGTGGCTGTGCCGCAAGCTCAGTTGCTCGCACCGGGCGGCCGATCTCGCACAGGACACCTTTGTGCGTCTGCTGGCGCGCGATGAGCCACTGGCCGCACTGCGTGAGCCGCGTGCCTTTCTGACCACCGTGGCCCAGCGGGTGCTGGCCAACCACTGGCGGCGTGAGCAGATCGAGCGTGCGTACCTTGATGCGCTGGCCCAAGCTCCTCAGGCGCTGGTGCCTTCCCCTGAAGAGCGTGCCATCTTGCTCGAAACCCTGGTGGAAATCGACCGCCGGCTGGACGGTTTGCCAACCCTTGCCAAGAGAGCCTTTCTGCACTCCCAGCTCGATGGCATGGCCCATGCCGAGATCGCGGCCGAACTGGGTATCTCTGTCACTACCGTCAAGCGCCATCTCGTACGCGCGGCAACCCAGTGCTACTTCGCGCTGGGTACAGACTGAGCGATCTGTTCCAGCGATGGGTCTGGACGCACACCAGGAACGAGATATCGAGCTGCCGAGTACGGCAGTCGATGCGGCCGTGCGCCTGCCATTCCGGCCCGAAGGAATTTCGCCGCAAGTCGCTCGCCAAGCTGTGGAATGGCTGGTGGACTTGCAGTCAGGGAGCGCCACCAATGCGACCCGCAGAGGCCTGAATGATTGGCGGCAGCAGCACCCTGATCATGACCGAGCTTGGCGTCATATCGAAGCCGTCAACGGTCGGTTGGAGTCTGTTTCGGCTGCCTCAGTCCTTGCGCACGCAGCGCTGGCATCTCCGCGTTCTCTTCGCCGTCGCACAGGCGTGAAGGCCCTGGCCGTGCTGCTGTTCGCAGGAAGCGGTACCTGGTTGGTACACCGCGAAGCGACACCCTGGCAACAGTGGCTGGCTGATGAACGCACCGGCGTGGGCGAGCGGCGGACAGTGCGCTTGGCCGATGGCAGCATGGTGGCACTTAACACTGGCACGGCCCTGAGTGTGCAGATGGGCTCCACCGAACGGCGGCTGCGCCTGGTCAGCGGCGAGGTTGCAGTCACCACCGGTCACGAAGGCGCTTTCGCCGGGCTGCCCTTTGTGGTGGAGACGGCGCATGGCGAGTTGCGACCGCTAGGCACAAAGTTCTCCGTACATTTGCAGGATGGCAGCAGCCGGGTGGCTGTCTACGAAGGTGCGGTGGCAATACAGCCGCACGATGCCGATGGCCAAGCCCTTACGCTGCGCGCGGGCGAGCAGACACGGCTGACCCGTGATTCGATCAGGCGGCCTGTTGCCGCGCAGGAGTCCGACATTGCCTGGATGGACGGCATGCTGTTGGCAGGGGGGATGCGCCTTGCTGATTTCCTGACCGAACTGGCCCGTCACCGCCCCGGTCGCATTGACTGCGACCCAGCGGTGGCGGAGCAGCGTGTCTCGGGCAGTTATCCGTTGGTCGACACGGACCGGATCCTGGAAGTACTGCAAAGCACGCTGCCCGTGCGGGTTCTTTACTTCACGCGCTACTGGGTGCGCGTGATCCCTCGCTCAACAGGCGCCTGAAGTAATTTTCGGAACAGGTGGTCTCTTTCGCGTTCTCGCGGGACATGGGAGGTGAGCGAATCACTTTTCCAACATTCCTTGGGACGACAACATGGGACCATATCACCCGGCCAGCAGGCCATCCGTTCGTCGGTACGCACGCAGTGTGCTGGTCTGTGCCATTGGGCAGGCCTTTGCGGCTACCGCATTGCTGCCAGGCCTGGCCCTGGCGGCCGACAAGACAGCGACCGCGGCCCCTGCTGCACGCAGGGCCTACGACATTCCCGCCGGACCGCTGGAGGCCGCGCTCAACCGTCTTGGCCGAGAGGCAGGCATCCTGCTGTCTTTTCCAACGGACATGACTGCCGGCCTGCAAACCCTTGGGGTGCGCGGCAACCACGCGGTTCCCGAGGCTCTGGCTGTGCTCTTGCAGGGCACGGGGCTGGTTGCGGTGGAGCAGGGCGGTGGCTATGTGTTGACACGGCGCGGCAGCACTTCAGCGCCCCAGTCGGCAACACCGGTGGCAGAGGCCGCTACCGTGTTGCCACCGGTCATCGTTACGGCCAGCGCGCCTCGACTGTATGAAACCCCCGATGTCAACGCCGGTGCGCTAGGCGTGCGCGATACACAGGACGTTCCTTTCTCCATCGGCTCCTACAGCACCGACACTGTGCAAAGCCAGCGCGCGCGCACGGCGCTCGACGTGCTCAAGAACGACCCGTCGGTCAGCGCCGTGACCTATGCAGCCTCGTTCGATGGCGTGGCCGTGCGCGGGTTTTCCGCCAACACCTTCAACAACGTGCGCCGCGACGGCTTGCTGGCCAACGTCTATGCCGATGTGCCGCTGGAGAACAAGGAGCGCATCGACGTGCTCAAGGGCGTCTCGGGCTTTCTCTATGGCGTGGGCGATCCCAGCGGCCTCGTGAACTACGTGACAAAGCGGCCCACGCGCGATCACCTGCTCAGCGTGACCGGCGAGTTGCGCACGCAAAAGGGCTACTACACCAGCCTGGACGCCGGTGGCCCCATCGGCGACGGCAGCATGGGTTACCGCCTCAATGTCGCCAAGGAAAAGGTCGGCAACTTCACCCACCCTGGCGATCTGCAGCGCGAATTTATCAGCGGTGCCATGGATTTCAAGCTTGGCCGCGACACCATGCTGCAATTGGACTTCGACTACCAGGAGAAGGCACAGTCGGCCAGCGCCAGCCTGGGCCCGCGGCCTGATGGATCACTGGTACCTGCCGCCAGCATCGATCCGCGCACGCTGATCGGTCAGCCCTGGGGCCGCTACCGCTCTCGCAGCTGGAACGTCGGCTCGCGACTGGACTACGCACTCAACACCGACTGGACACTCACCGGGCAGTTCGGCTATGGCTCCACCAAGCGCAACGCGCTGTTCAACAACGCCTATTCGGTGGCGGCCAACAGCAACGTACTTGACGGCGGCATTTCGTACGAGGGCGAGGAGTACCGCGTGATATCGGGCCAGTTCTTCGCTACCGGCCGCTTCGAGACCGCAGGGCTGCGGCACGAGGTGGTCTCGGGATACAGCTACTCCAAGATGGACTATCCCGAAGGGCCTTACACACGCCTGCCCGACGCCATCGGCAACATCTACCGCCCACGCGGCGTGCCCGACCCAGGCCTGCCGCTGGATACCGGCCTGCCCACGGCACACTCGATCCAGCACAGCCTGTTCGTGAGCGACACGGTGGCGCTGTCGGACCGCTGGTCCGTGCTGCTGGGTGCGCGCTACATCGACTACGTGAACGACAAGCCACGCGACTATCCCGACAGCGGTGTGCGTCTGCACTATGCCACCACCACCACGGTGCCCACGGCCAGCGTGCTATTCAAGCCGGCATCGCACACCACCGTGTACGCCACCTACACCAAGGGCTTCGAGCAGGGCGCCTATGCGCCCGGCTGGTCCAGCAACCCTTATCAGCGCCTGGATCCGATCACGAGTACCCAGTACGAGGTGGGTGTGAAGTCGAGCGTGGTGCCTGGCCTCATGCTGACGGCCGCGGTCTTTGATATCGATAAGCAATTGCAGGCCGTAAGCGCCATCGACAACCTGTTCAAGACCCAGGGCCGCCAGCGCCACCGCGGTGTGGAGTTCGCCGCCAATGGCGGCATCACGCGCCAACTGAGCGGCATCCTCGGCGTCGCCTGGATCGATGCCGCCCAGCACGGGACGGGGGATGCCAATGTGGACGGCAAGCGTCCTGACAATGTGGCACGTTTCCAGGCAAGCGCCTTCCTTGACTACCGCGTCGCGGCCGTGCCCGGCCTTTCGGTGAATGCAGGCTACTACCACATGGGCAACCGTCCGCTGGATGGTGCCAACTCGGTCATGGTGGGCAGCTTCGGCCGCTGGGACCTGGGTGCTGCCTACAGCACCCGCATCATGGGCAAATCCTCTGTCGTGCGCCTGGCCGTGCAGAACGCGACCAACAAGCGCTATTGGGAGTCGGTGGTGTACGGCACGGTGGGAATGGCCCAGCCGCGCACCGTGCGTCTGTCCCTGACCAGCAACTTCTGAGGAGAATCGACATGATGAAAGCTGCTGGCGCAATGCGCTACCTGCTACGTTTAGCGCTGCTCGCAGCGGGCGCGCTTGGACCTCTCGCTGCTCAGGCGCACGGTGTCTGGGTGGCGCAGCGGACGGGTCAGTGGGCCCTGGTGCTCGGCGAGGGGCCTGTGGACGACGAGTACCAGGCGCAGGCTGTCAAAAGCGTACAAGGCCGGGCAGCCGACGGCTCGTCCTTGACCGTTGCGCTCAAGCCCCAGTCTCGCAACGTACTGGTTGATGCGAGCCCGGATGTGGCCGCCGTAGCCCTGGCTTTTGAAGACGGGTATTGGAGCCGGGGAACTGACGGCAAATGGGTGTCGGGGCCACGTTCACAGGTGCCAGCGGCCAAGAAGTCGGGCTACTACATGATGTACACCACCACCGTACTGAGGCCCATAGCCGGTGGGCCCGCGCAGCCATTCGGACTGCCGCTGGAAATAGTGCCGCTGGCGGATCCTCTGTCCGTCAAGCGGGGCGAGCGGCTCGCGGTGCAAGTGTTGTTTGAGGGACGCCCACTGGTGGGCGCCATGGTGCGGGCGGACTATATTGGGGATACCCATGGAAAGGTACTCAAGACGGACGCGAATGGACGCGTACAAGTGCGCCTGGGAAGCAGCGGTTTGAACGTGATCAAGGCCAACCATACTCGTGAACGCACCGACCGCACTGAGGCTGACGAGGACGGCTTCTCTGCGACGCTGGCATTCACCTTGCCGCAGCCCAAGGATTGAGCTTTTTCCTCAGACGCACCAGTTTTGGGGCAGCCTACAAGGCTTGATTTGAACCCTACGGCATGCAAGAAGGGCGCCGTATCCCGTCAAGGCTGCAGGCAACGGGCTCGAAACCTCGGCATGGTTACCGTGGGCCCCGCAGGGCTGCGCCTGTGGGGTGCGATTCTGCTCGGGACGTCCATGGAAAGTGTGGAAACGAGGGATAGGTCGCCCTGTGCGTGGCGACTCCGGCATGGGTAGCGAAAGCCGGTCAGTCCGGCGCACGGCCGCGTGCCAGTATCCGCCTCATGGGCTGCAGGCAAACACCGGACTCCGCCAGGAGTCGCCCCATCTGCGGCCCATGCAGCACTTCGAATTCAATCCGACGTGCAGCTCCGATCGCGTCGAACGCATCGTGGCTGCGACTGGGATGGCACATGAGCAGGGTGGCGTCGCGACTGGTCGAGAGCCCAGCGGCCAACAGTGAAAAATAGCCAAGTGCATCTGCATCGAAGCCATAGACGCCCAAAAGCCCTGCGTTCTGCGAAAAACCGTGGGCGCGAGCCAGTGAGCGCATGCCTCGATGGCCCAGGCCTGCAATGACCTGTGCCTTGGCCCAACTGCGCCAGCCACCGTGGGATGCGGGATGCAAGCCCGCGGCCGCGGTGGTGGCCCGTAGCCACGGCCGCGGGCTTGAACACCCTCCATAGCGGGCGAGCAATTCGTCGACCAGTTCCCGGCGCACGCCGGGCAGCTGGTGCACATGCTGGTGGCCATCGACATACGCCGGCGGCCGCCCCACGGCGTCTTCGAACACACCGAGTTGCGCCCGGATCTCCGCGCGCACCGCACCCGTGTCGAGCTGGCCGAGGTAGCTGCGCACGATCCATTGCGGCAAATCCATGCGCGTCGCAGGCTGCAGTGTGAACTCGGTCAGGTCCAGGTGCAGGCCCACGTCAACGGCCCCTGCGTCGAGCCGGCGGGCCTGGCCGCTCCAGACGCTCCATGCGGGGGCGCCGACCATGCACCCGATGGCCTGCACGCGCTGCATGTCGATGAGTTGCAGCGCGGCATCGCCGATGCCGTCCGTCAGTCCAAAATCATCCACGCAGACGCACACGCGGCTATGCTCGGGCGCACGATGAGGACGATGCCCACCGATAGCCTGCTCAAGCGTGCGCTCGCCCGCCTCCATCGGGTCCATCACGTCCTGCTCTTCGTTGCGGTGGGCAGTTGCGCTGCAGCCTTGCACTGGAGCGTGGTGGTTGGCCTCGTGGAGTCGTTTGGATGGCAGCCCCTGGCGTCCAACCTGGCAGGCTGGATCGTCGCCATGGTCGTCTCCTTTGTTGGCCACTACCGGCTGACCTTTCGCGGCCACCGCGCTCCTCTCTTGCGATCCGCGCTTCGCTTCGTGCTCGTTTCGGGTCTCGGCTTCGCCATCAACCAGACCGCCTACGCACTGCTGCTTGCAGGGAATGCGAGGTGGTATTCGCTGAAGCTTGCGGCTGTTCTGATCGGCGTGGCCTTGATCACCTACGTGCTCAGCCGGCATTGGACATTCCTTCGCAGCGCAGGGAATTGACCGCCTGGGCCTGGCTGCGCTCGACGCGCCACAGCACCACCTCCTTCGCGCGGTAGACCACCTTGGCATGGGCCAGGAACGGCAGGCTATCGGCCCGGCCGGGTGGCCCCATCACCCAGCTGACGGGCGCCAAGCAGAGGGCGCTGGGCAGGCGTTCGGGCAGCAACAGGAGGTTCTTCGCTGCCTCCGGCGCGAAGCGTGATGCATCCGCCAGCTCCTTGCGCCAGTTGTCCGTGCGCGGGATGCCAGGGTCGTTCCAGGCGTCGACGACCACGGGCGGTTGCAGCAGGCGCGCATACAGCGCCACGTCATAGTGGTAGCGCTCGAGCATGAACACCGGCTCCCCAGCCGCATGCTCGCTGCGCAGTACCTGCGCGAGGGCGCGATTGGAATTGTCCGGGTTCAACGATAGATAGGCGATGGCCCCCAAAGACATAAGCGCGGCCACGATCGAAGCGCCATACCACCAGTGCACCATTGTTTTTCTGGGGGACTGCCCCGCATTGGCGAAGGCCTCGCACAGCAAGTACGCCAGTGGTGCCAGAGCCGGCAGGATGTAGCCCACGAGCTTGGAATGGGGAAGGGAGAAGAAGCCCACGATCAAAAACGCCCACACCCCCATCAAAAGCCGTATTGAATCGGCCCGCAAAGTGGCCAGGCGCGAGGGCATGAGTGTGCGGACGATCCAGGGGAGCCAAAGGCTGTGAAACAGCAGCAAGAGCGCTGGGTAAAACCACCATGGCTGGGCGTTGTTGAATTGGGTGCCGGTAAACCGCCGAAAATGCTGCTCCAGGAAGAAGTAGTCGAAAAACTCAGGGAATCGCATCTGCATCGCCACGAACCAGGGCGCGGCGATGGCCAGGAAAGCCGCCAGGCCCGGAAGCGACAGCATGCCCAGCAAGCCTCGCATGCGCCCCCTGAGCACCATCCAGACCACGATGACCATTCCCGGGAGAACCATGCCGATCAGTCCTTTGGACAGCACGCCCAGGGCCGCGAAAGCATAGGCAGCAACCAGCGCCAGGCGCCCATGCAGTCCGGCCTCTCGGCACAACACCGAATGAGCCGCCAGAAGGATCGTGGCCGTGATGCATCCGGCCACCAACATGTCCAGGTTGGCAAACTGGCCGCCGATGTAGAACAGCGGCTGCGCCAGGAGCACCATGGCGACGAGCCGCGCCTGGCGCCTGCCGGCCCAGCGCCAGACGAAGGCGAACATGCCGAAGCCGGCGAGCCACGCTCCCGCCAATGGGGCTGCGCGCGCCGACCACTCTCCCACGCCAAAGACCGACATCGCCGCTGCCGTGATCCAGTAGAACAGCGGCGGCTTGTGGAAGAAAGGCATGCCATCCAGCGTGGGCGTCGCCCAATCGCCGGAGCGCAGCATCTCCCATGCCACCCCTGCATAGCGCCCTTCGTCGGGCAGCATGAGCGGCCGAGCCCATGCGGTCAACGCAAGCAGGGCGAACAGGACAAGGCCTGCCGTCAGCAGTTCGCGGGGATGGGGACGGCTCTCGGGAATACTGTCGCTCATTTGCTGCTGGCCTTCAAACCACGGCCCAAACGGCTGCGCACCACGAACAGCGGGCGCGCCTTCACCTCTTCGAAGACACGGCCGACGTACTCGCCCACCAGCCCCAGGGAAACCATCTGTATTCCGGCGAAAAGCATCAGGCTCACGACGATGGTGGTCCAGCCACTCACCGCGTGGCCATTGAGCAGGTAGTCGATGCTCAGGTACACGCCATAGAGGAAGGCCAGAACGGCCAGGACGGTTCCGACGATGCTGACGGCACGCAACGGCCACTTGGTGAAGGCTGTGAGGCCGTCCATGGAGAGTCCGATGAGCTTGAGCAGATTGAACCGGCTGCTGCCATGCACGCGCGCGGCCGGCACATAGGGCACGGCGACGGCCTGGAAACCCACCCAGGCGTAGAGACCTTTCATGAAGCGGGTGCGTTCCGGCATCGCCAGCAAGGCGGCCACCGCAGCCCGATCCATGAGCCGGAAGTCGCCAGCACCTGGGGGAATCTCGAAGCCGCCACCCACATTCATCAAAGCATAGAACCAGCGCGCGCCAATGCGTTTGGTCAGGTGCTCGTCGTCGCGGTTGTGGCGCTGCGCATAAACCACGTCCGCGCCGGCCTGCCAATGGCGGATGAACTCCGCGATCAGCAGCGGGGGGTGCTGCAGGTCCGCATCCAGCATCACCACGACCTCGCCGTCAGCCTCCTGCAGCCCCGCCGTCAGCGCCGCTTCTTTGCCGAAGTTGCGTGACAGCTGAACGCACCGCACTCCCGGTACCCCGGTCCAGCGCTGCGCCGTGGCTAGCGTTTCATCGGTGCTTCCGTCATCGACCAGGATGATCTCCCAGGCACGGGTGTGCATCTCGAGAATGTCGACGAGTGTCGGGAGCAGCAATTCCAGGTTGCACCCCTCGTTGTGGCAAGGGACAACGCATGACAGGCTGGGCAGCTTGGAGCGGGGGGCCTCGTCGGTACCCAGAATGGGCTTGTCAGCAACGGATGGTTCAAGGGATTCCGCTGCATCCAGTACGCCGACAGGCACCGACATAGCCCTGTAATCCAACACGAGAGAATGGTGCATGAGTTCACTTTCTGACAATGGCAGCAGTGTTGGCGGGCTGCATTAAAGAGGGCTTAAGTGAATGTGTCAGAGACATTTCCGCTGCGGGCCACGACGTGGCCCCAGACACGGGGATTACCTGTCACGCAGGCGATCGAGCCGCAGGCGCTGGCGGTCATCGCTCACGCACAGGCTTGCCAGCCAGACGGCGCCTGCAGACGCCAGGCAACCCGCGCCGGTCAGCAGGAACAAAAGCAGGATCTGGTACTTCACTGACTCCAGCGGGTCCATCCCTGCCAGCAACTGGCCTGTCATGATCCCTGGCAGGGTGATGATTCCTGCGGCCGACATCTGGTTGATGAGCGGAATCAGGCCGCGGCGTATGGAGGTGAGCGCCAGGGGCATGAACGCCTCGCGCAGGCTGGCGCCCAGGCACAGGCGCGCCTCCACGGCAGCACGGCTGGCCCTGAGCCCGCCGTAGAACGTGTCCAGCGCCAGGCTGGCCGAGTTCAGCACCGTGCCGAGCACGATACCCATCAGCGGAATGGCGTAACGCGGGTCGTACCAGGGCGATGGCTGGATCGCGGTGAGCAGCGCCAGGCACACCGTAGCGGCGCTGGAAGCGCCCACCACCATCGCGCCGATGCGGTAGTTGGCCAGGCCGCGCAGGCGCTCTGATGGGCGTACGGCCACCTCGCGTGCCGCCGCGGCGATCATCAGCAGCACGATCAGCACGGTGGCTGGCGCGGAGCCGGAGCGGAACACCAGGCGCAGCAGCAGCCCCACCAGCAGCAGTTGCAGCACCATGCGTGCAGCCGCCCATAGCAGCTGCCTGTGGATCTGCAGGTGCAGGGCGAATGATGTGGCGGCGCTGGCCACCACCAGCAGGGCGGCAATGGCCAGGTCCGTGGCCTGTAGGTGGATAACGTTCATAGCGGGTGCACCTGGTGGTCGCGCACCTGCAGCCAGCGATTCCCCATGCGCTGCGCCTGCTCATGGGAGTGGGTGACCAGGGCCACGGCCAGCCCGTCACTGCGCATCCTGCTGGTGATCAGCCGTTCCACGGCCAGGGTGCTGGCGACATCCAGGGACGCAGTGGGTTCGTCCAGCAGCAGGCCCCGCGGCTGGCGCGAAAGCGAGCGCACCAGGGCCATGCGCTGGCGCTCGCCCGTGGACAGGCGGGTGATGTCCGCCGTGAGCATGGCGGGCTCGAGTCCCAGCTGCGCCAGCAGCAGTGCGAGGGCCTGCGTGGTCGCTGCGCCCATGTGCTCGCCCGCCGTCGCCGCCCACCAGGCAGGCTCGGCCGCCTGGTACACCACCTGCTGGCGCCACTCGGGCGCGGGCCAGGTGGAGCGCAATCGGCCATACAGCTCCACGTCGCCTTCGTGGGGGTCGAGGTCGGCGATCAGGCGCAGCAGCACGCTCTTGCCGCTGCCCGATGGGCCGGTGATGGCAACGCATTCGCCCGCATTCAAGTCCAGACTGTAGGGGCCGCCTTGGGGCGATTGCAATGCCATGGCGCGCAGGCACGACTTTGGCAGCACTTGCGCAGCGCCGGGGAGCAGAGGCGCGGAGATGGGCGGAAAGGTGTCGTTGGTCATGGGCCGGTGATGGCAACGCATTCGCCCGCATTCAAGTCCAGACTGTAGGGGCCGCCTTGGGGCGATTGCAATGCCATGGCGCGCAGGCACGACTTTGGCAGCACTTGCGCAGCGCCGGGGAGCAGAGGCGCGGAGATGGGCGGAAAGGTGTCGTTGGTCATGGGCAGGCTTAGGGGCATGGCAAGCAGGGGCGGGGCGGATCAGGACACGGCGGCAGGCAGGCGGGGCTGGCCATTCGGCTGATCCGGGTGGTGTCGGGACCGCCGGCGGGTCCATGCGTCGGACCGGCGCTGGAACCAGAGGTAGATGACCGGGGTCGTGTACAGCGTCAGGACCTGGGATACCGCCAGGCCACCGACGATGGCGATGCCGAGCGGCTGGCGCATCTCCGATCCGGCCCCGTGGCCGAAGGCCAGGGGCACGGCGCCCAGCAATGCCGCCAGCGTGGTCATCAGGATCGGGCGCAGGCGCAGCACGGAGGCACGGCGGATAGCCTCCAGCGGCGTCAGGCCCTGGTTGCGCTGGGCCTCGAGTGCGAAGTCCACGATCATGATGGCGTTCTTCTTGACGATGCCGATCAGCAGGATGATGCCGATCATGCCCAGGATGCCCAGGTCCAGGCCGCACAGCTTGAGGGCCAGCAAGGCTCCCAATGCGGCCGACGGCAGCGTGGAGATGATGGTCAGTGGGTGGATGGGGCTCTCGTACAGCACCCCCAGCACTACGTAGACCGTGAGGATCGCGGCCAGGATCAGCCAGGGCTGGGTGCGCAGCGAATCCTGGAACGCCTGGGCCGTGCCCTGGAAGGTGCCCGTCACTGTGTCCGGCATGCCGATGGCGGTGGAGGCTGCGTGGACAGCCGCCACGGCGTCTCCCAGCGCAGCGCCGGGCGCGAGGTTGAAGGACAGGGTGATCGACGGGAACAGGCCCTGGTGGTTGATCGTCACGGGGGCCACGCCCTGCTGAAGGGAGGCGAGCGTGCTCAGGGGAACCAGGTCGGGGCCGCTGGAGGAGCGCACGTACAGGTGCTTGAGGGTTTCCGCAGACAGCTGCCAGGCGGGATCGAGCTCGAGGATCACGCTGTACTGGTCGAGCTGGGTGAACAGCGTGGCGACCTGGCGCTGGCCGAAGGCGTCGTACAGCGCATCGTCGATGGCCTGGATCGACACCCCCAACTGGGAGGCGGTGTCGCGATCGATCTTGAGCGTGGTTTCGGCCGCCGAGGGCTGGCGGTCCGACCCCAGGTCCACCAGTTGCGGCAGCGATTTCAGCCGCGCCTGCAGCAGGCTGCTCCAGTGGTCGAGCTCGTTCACGTCGCCGGCCTGCAAGGTGTACTGGTACTGCGCCTTGGCGGCGCGGCCGCCGATCTGGATGTCCTGGATCATCTGCATCGACGTCTTGACGGCGGGCACCACCAGCGCGCGCGTCTTGAGCCGGGCCATGATCTGCGCCGCCGTGGCGCTGCGCTGGTCAAAAGGTTTGAGCGACACCATCATCTTGCCCTGACTGATGGTCGGGTTGGGGCCGATCCACCAGTAGACGGTCTGCACGTCGGGGTCCGTATGCAGCGCCTCGCTGACCTGCGAGATGCGCTGGCGCATGGCGTCGAACGAGATGTCCGGTGCGCCTTCGACCGTGGCGCTCAGCAGGCCCGTGTCCTGCATCGGGAAGAAGCCTTTGGGCACCCAGGCGTAGAGGGCCGCGGTGGCGACCATGGTCGCCACTGCCAGGGCCAGCACGGAGCGCTGGTGGCGAAGCGCCACATCCAATCCGCGCTCGTAGCCGCGCTCGATCCATTCGAAGGCGCGGCCGGCCCAGACGCTCAGGCTCTCGTTGGACGGATGGCCATTTCCGGGCAGGCGGGCGCACAGCATGGGTGCCAGCGTGAGCGAGACCACGCCCGAGACCAGGATGGCCGTGCTCAGCGTGATCGCGAACTCCCGAAACAGGCGTCCGACCATGCCACCCATGAGCAGCAGCGGGATGAACACGGCGATCAGCGACAGCGTCATGGAGACGATGGTGAAACCGACCTCGCGGGTTCCGTCCAGCGCGGCCTGCAGGGCGCTTTTGCCCTGCTCACGGTGGCGCGCGATGTTTTCCAGCACGACGATGGCGTCATCCACCACGAAGCCCACGGCGATGCTCAGGCCCATGATGGACAGATTGTCCAGCGTATACCCCATCAGGTACATCAGCGCGAAGGTGCCCAGCAGCGCCAGGGGGATGGTGATGCTGGCGATGAGAGTGCTGGTCAGGTTGCGCAGAAAGCCGAGGATCACCATCACCACCAGCGCGATGGACAGCAGCAGGGTGAACTTGACGTCCGCCACGGCGGCGGTGATGGTCTGCGTGCGCTCGCCCACCACCTGGAGCGCAACGTCGCGCGGCATGCTCGCCGTGAGCTGTGGCAGTTGCTGGCGGATGGTCTGCGCCGTGTCCACGATGTTGAAGCCCGGCTGCGGGTGGATGTCCACGATGACCGTGGGCTGGCCCTTGATGCCGGCGGCCTGGCGCACGTCCTCGGCCGCGTGCACCACGGTGCCCAGATCGCCAAGGCGGATCGGTGCGCCCGCCTTGTAGGCCACCACCAGCTGGTCGAACTGCTCGGCGCGCTGCAACTGGTCGGTGGTGTTCAGCGATACGGTCTTGTCCGTCCCGTTGATGCTGCCCTTGGGCGCACTCACTGTGCTCAACCCGACGATGGAGCGCACGTCGGCCAGGGTCAGCCCGCGCGCGGCCAGGGCGTCCGGATCGAGGCGTATCCGCACCGCCGGCCGCTGCTGGCCGTGGTAGTCGACCAGGCCGACGCCGGGGACCATGGACAGCTTCTGCGCCAGGAAATTGTCGGCATAGCGGTTGAGCTCGGTCAGCGTGCGCGTGGACGAGGTCAGCGCCAGCGACATCACGGTGGCCTGCGCCGGATTGACCTTGTTGTAGCTGGGCGGCGAGGTCATGGTCTTGGGCAAGGTCCGGTTGGCCCGCGCGATGGCGGACTCCACGTCCTGCGCCGCACCGTCGATGCTGCGGCTGAGGTCGAACTGCAGCGAGATCTGCGTCTTGCCCAGCGAGCTCGACGAGGTCATCGAGGTGACCTGCGGCACCTGCGACAAGGCCCGCTCCAGCGGCGTGGCCACCGACGTGGCCATGGTTTCCGCGCTGGCGCCAGGCAGGCTGGCAGAGATCGAGATGGAGGGGAACTCCACCTGCGGCAGCGAGGAGATCTGCAGGTTGAAGTAGGCGAGCACGCCCACCAGCAGCACGCTCAGGGCGAGCAGGGCCGTGGCGACGGGCCTGCGGATGAAGGGTTCGGAGATGCTGCTCATCATTGGCCTTTGGCGGGGGCGTAGGAAGCGGCCGTGGTGGCCATGACCTGGATACCGGGCGCGATGCGGTACTGGCCTTGCGTGACCACCGTATCGCCTGGCTGCAGGCCCTTGCGCACCCACTGCAGGCCCTGTGAAATGGGCCCCGCGTCGATCTGCCGGGTCTGGGCCATGTGCTGGCCTTCCACGACATACACGAAAGCGCCTTTGGGCCCCTGCTGCACTGCTTCCTGCGGAACCACGGTGGCCTGGGCCTGGGTGCTCAGCAGCATGCGCACGGAGACCAGTTGCCCCGGCCACAGCGCACGGTCGGCATTGGCAAAGCGGGCCTTGAGCTGCACTTGGCCGGCCGCCGGAGACACCTGGCTGTCGACGAATTCCAGTTCGCCGTCTGCCAGCACCTGGGAGCGGTCGCGCAGTAGCGCCTGGACCTTCAGGGCACGCGCCTGGGATTGCTGGGTCACGGCCGGCAACTGGTCCTGCGGCACGGAGAAGGCTACCCAGATCGGGTTCATCTGCGTGACCGTGGCGATGCCCACGGCATCGTTGGCATGCACGGTCGATCCCGCCGGCTGCAGGCGCTGGCCGACGCGGCCGTCGCTGGGCGAGGTGATGCGCGTGAAGCCCAGTTGCAGCTGGGCACTGTCCAGTGCCGCCTGTGCCGCCTGCACCACGGCCGCCTGGGTCGCCACCGTGGCGCGCAGGGTGTCCACCGCCTGGGTGGAGCCCGCACCGGCTGCGGCGAGTTCGATCGCCCGCTGCAGATCGATCTTGTTGCTGCTCAGGCGCGCGTCTTCCTGCGCCAGGACGGCACGGGTCTGGTTGACCTGCGCCTGCAACGGCCGGGGATCGACCTGCGCCAGCAGGTCGCCCTTGCGCACCATCTGCCCCTCCGTGAAGGCCACGCGCTCAAGCTGGCCGTCCACGCGCGATCGGACGTTCACCGCGTTGAGCGATGTCACCGTTCCAATGGCGTCGGTCCAGATGGGGAAATCCTGCTGCACCACGCTCGCCAGGGAGACCGGAACCGCTTCTCCCGCGGCTTTTGCGGGAGCTGCCTGCGGGGTCGAGGCGGTGGCATAGGCGAAGACGGCGGCCATTGCCGCGACCGTGGCCGCCGCAATGGCAATGCGACGCAGCGGATGTGCACGGGGTGCTTGGGTGTCGGTGGTCATGGTGTTCTCATTTCGAGGAAATCTGGGCCGGGGCGGGCTGCGCGGACTGGCCGCCGAAGGCGCGGTACAGGCCCACGGTGGCCTGCAGGCGCTGCAGGCGTGCCTGCAGCAGCGTGTCCTGCGCCTGGTAGAGGGTGCGCTCGTTGACGATCACGGCCAGCAGGTCGTAGGCGCCCCGGTCGTAACGGATGCGCGACAGGCGCAGGGCCTCCTGGGCGGACTCGACGGCGGCCTTGTCCAGCGTCTCGGTTTCCTGCAGGCGCTGCACGGCGATCAATTGCCCCTGTGCTTCCTGGAGCACCTGGAGGATGGACTGCCGGTAACTGGCCAGCAGTTCCTCGGCGTGGGCGCGGTCCACGCGCAGCTGGCCGTCGAGGCTGCCTCCGTTGAAGAGTGGTTGCAGCAAGGCCCCGGCCAAGCTCCACAGCGCCTGAGTGGGGTTGAGCAGTGCGCCGGCCTGGGCGGTGATCGACACCGACGGCAGGAAGGCGGCCCGCGCCGCGGCCACGTCGAAGCGGGCGGCCTTCAGGCGTGCCTCGGCCGCCAGCACCTCGGGGCGGCCGGCTACGGCCCGTGCCGGCGCAATGGCCTGGATCTGCGGAACGGCGATGTCCAGGAAGGGTTCGGCTCGGACCGTGAATTCCTGCGGCGTGGCGTTGACGAGCACGGCCAGTTGTCCGCGCAAGGTGTCACGCTGGAGCACCAACTGCGGCGTGGCCGCCAGAAAGGTCTGCAGCGTGTTGCGCTGCTGCGCCACGTCCAGTGCCGAGGCCGCGCCCAGGCTGGCCTGCTTTTCCACCAGCGACAGCAGTTGCTGCGCATCGCTGGCGATGCGGCGGGAAAGATCGATCCGCTCGTCCAGCGCAAGCAACTGCAGGTAATTGAGCGCGATGTTGGCAGCCAGCAACTGGCGTGCGGTCTCCACGTCGAGCTCGCTGGCCTGGGCGACAGATCCCGCGGAGTCGGCTTTGGCCGCATGCAGGCCCCAGATGTCCAGGTCCATCGTGCCGGTGATCGACAGCGACTGCTTGGGGCTGCTCGAGCTGCTGCCTCCGCTGGCATTCAGGCCCGCGGTGACGGTGGGGTAGCGGGCGGCGCCACTGATCTGCGCCATTCCCCGCGCCTGCTCCAGCCGGGCGAGGGCGATCTGCACGGACAGGCCCTGGTCCAGCCCCTGGGCGACCAGCGCATCGAGCTGGGTGCTGCCAAAGAAGCCCCACCAGTCCGCGGCCGACGACGCTGGTGCGGCCTCTTGCGTGCCGGACCAGTGCGCAGGCAGCGCGACGACGGGGGCAGGGTCGGCCGGCACCGTGGTGCAGGCCGCCAGTAGCAGGGAGCCCGCCAGGGCGGCCAGCGCCGTCCTGCGCAGCCGGTACCGAGTGTCGTGCAGATTCAAGGTCCATCCTCTCGTTGTCCGGGGTCGCCGGCGGAATGCCGGGCGGCCGATGGGGAGAAGATAGGAGGGAGTGGCTAACGCCGCTCTTCCCTGAAAATGACTTACTGTTTATGTTGGAGTGGGTTGGCCTGGCGGGCGGGCGATGGTCCAATGCGCAGACGCATCTTGCCGGCGCAGGTGTCAGCCCGGGGCCCTGCCGTCGGCAGGTGGACCCATGCGATACCCCGCCCCCCGAACCGAATGGATCAACATCTCTGCATGCCCACCGTCCACCTTTTTGCGCAGGCGATGCATGTGCCTGTCGATCAGATGATCCGGGGGCTCGAAGTCATAGTCCCAGGCGCTTTCCAGCAGCATCTGGCGGCTGATCACCTGTCCCGCATGCCGCATCAGCCTTTCGAGCAGCAGGAACTCGCTCGTGCTCAGGTCGACGCGCTGCCCCGCGCGGGCCACCACGCGGCTGGCCACATCCAGTTCCAGGTCGGCCATAGCCAGCCGCAGGCCCTCGGCAAGGGGCTCGGTGCGCGCCAGCAGGCGGTCCAGGCGCGCCAGCACCTCGATGAAGGCGTAGGGCTTGGTCAGGTAGTCGTCGCAGCCGGCCTGCAGCCCCTCGACCCGGTGCTGGACCGATCCCAGGGCGCTGAGCATCAGCACCGGCAGGTGCAGGCCAAGACCGCGCAGCACACGCACCACTGCCAGGCCGTCCATGCACGACAGCATGCGGTCCAGCACGATGGCATCGTAGATGCCTTCGCGCGCCATGGCCAGGCCCGTGGCCCCGTCGGCCGCATGGTCTGCCACGCGGCCGCTTTCGCGCAGCGCACGCACCAGGTAGGCGGCCGTGCGTCGGTCATCCTCGATGATCAGCACGCGCATGGTGGCCTCGGACCGCGGGGCAGGCGATGAGCCGGGTGCTGGTCATCGAGGACGACCCCGGAACTGCCTCTGCCATCGCCATGGCGTTGCACGATGCGGGCCATGCCACGGAGCATGTGGGAGATGGCCGCATGGGGCTGGTGCGCGCCCTTGCAGGGGACTTCGATGTGATCGTGCTGGACCGCATGCTGCCCGCGCTCGACGGGCTGGCGTTGCTGGCCGCACTGCGGCTTGCCTGCGGGCATGCGCCGGTGCTGATACTCAGCGCCTTGTCGGCCCTGGACGAACGGGTGCGCGGACTGCGCGCCGGCGGGGACGACTACCTGGCCAAGCCGTTCGAGGCGATGGAACTGGTGGCCCGGGTGGAGGCGCTGGTGCGCCGCACCCGCGCGGCGCCGGCCACCGGCCGCGAGACGCAGCTGTGTGTCGGCGACCTGCAGGTGGACCTGCTCACGCGCACAGTGCGCCGGGGCGCGCGCAGCATCGATCTCGTGCCGCGCGAACATGACCTGCTGGTGTATCTGATGAAGCATGCGGGCCAGATTGTGACGCGAACCATGCTGTTCGAGGCGGTGTGGAATTACCGCTACGAGGAGCGTACTAACGTCATCGAAGTGCATATCGGCCGGCTGCGGCGCAAGGTCGATGCACCGGGCGAGGTGCCCATGATCCAGACCGTACGGGGGGCCGGCTATGCCATTCATGCCCCTGTCTGACACCCTGCGGACCAGCCATTTCCGCACGGCGGCCTATTTTCTCGCGGTGTTCGCCCTGTCCAGCGCGGCCTTGCTGGGCTATGTCTACTGGCAGACCTCGTTCTACTTGGCACACGAGGTGGATCGTAGCCTGCAGGCCAATGTGCAGCGCTGGTCGCAGCTGCCGCCGGAGGCCTTGCTGCGTGAAGTGTCGGGGCGGCTGCGGCGCGACCCATCGCTTCGCGAACCCGCCGTTCTGATCGGCGGCGGCGAGCGCGTGGCCGGTGCCTTCGAACTGGTCGGACCGGTGCCGCGCTACGACGCCCCCTTCGATGCCGAACAATACGACGCCCATGGCAACAAGGTGCCCGTGCGTGCGTTGGCCAGCGTGCTGGGCTCCGGCCTGGTGCTGGTGATCGGCCGTGACGTGCATGACCTCGATGAGTTCGACGAGCGCATCCGCACCGCCATGGTTGGCGGCATCTTCATCGTGCTGGGCGTGGGGCTGGCGGGTGCGTTTGCACTGGGAGCCCGGGCCCGGCGGCGCCTGGACGGCATGGCCCATTCGCTGCAGAGCATCGTGGAGGGCCATCTGGGCGCGCGCCTGCCCGTGCGCAATTCCCGCGACGATCTGGACCGCATCGCCGCCCTGGTGAATGCCATGCTCGACGAGATCGAGCGGCTCATGGGAGAGGTCAAAGGCGTCACGGACGACGTGGCCCATGACCTGCGCACACCACTCACGCGCATGCTCGCCGGGCTTGACCGAGCGCAGGCCGGTGCGCTGTCGCGGGAAGAGCTGTCGGCGCTGGTGGACGATACGGCCGACGATGCGCGGCTGCTGCTGCGCATGTTCAAGGGGCTGCTGCGCATCTCGGAGATCGAGAACAGCGCACGGCGGGAGAACTTCGAGACGGTGGACCTCACAGTGATCGTGGGCGATGCGGTGGAGCTGTTTGAGCCGGCCGCGCAGGAGCTCGGCGTGGCGCTGCGCTTTGTCGGCTGCGCAGTGCCGGTCATCCTGCGCGGGGACCCGGACCTGCTGTTCGACGCCTTCGCCAATCTCATCGACAACGCCATCAAGTTCGCGCCGCCCGGGACCGACGTCACGGTGCAGGTGGCGCAGGAGGCGGGGCAGGTACAGGCCATGGTCACCGATGCAGGCCCCGGCATTCCTGAAGAGGAGCGGGGCGCCGTGCTGCGCCGTTTCTACCGCTCGGAAAAGAGCCGGCATACACCTGGCCATGGGCTCGGCCTGAGCCTGGTGGCCGCCATCGCACGCCTGCATGGCATGGCCTTGACCATCGGCGATGCCCAGCCCGGCTGCCGTATCACACTGACCCTTCCCCCGGCAACGCCGACGTGATGGGAAAAGGGCCCGGCGGCGGCAGCCGTGCAGCCCGCCGCCGCCCTTCTCAGCGTAGCAGGCGTGCAGATATGACTGGGCAAGCGGATCACCGTCATGTTTCCTGGGACACTCGTGTGAGCATCGCAGGTGGCGGTGTGGCACGGTAAGCCAAGAACACTGCAGCGCGCCTGCCCAGCCTGCACGCTCCAATGCCTTGTGCACGGAAGGGCATAGGCACCAAGTCACTCTGTGGCATCGGAATCCAGAAGGCTCTTCAAGGCCAGGCAGATCAAGATCCAGGCCGCTCCGGCAAGGGCCCCGGCAATGACATCCATCGGGTAGTGCACACCCAGGTAGACGCGGCTGAAGGCCACACTGACCGCGATCGACAAACCGAGCGCCACGCTGGCACTTCGCCATACCAGGCTGCGGGTAGACAAGCAGGTGGCATAGATCAGCCAGCCAGCCACCAGAGCAGCGGCAATAGCATGGCCGCTGGGGAAGCTGTAGCCGTGTGCGTGGATCATGGAGTCGAACTCTGGACGCGCGCGGTGGAAGAATGCCTTCAGCCCCAGATTGGCCAGCATGCCGCCGGGCACCACCGCGACGATCCACCTGACCTGCGGCCAGTGCCGTTGGTACGCGTGAAAACCCATGAAGCCCAGAATGAATGCGACCATGAAGAGGTCATGCGTCCTGGTGTATCCCAGCATGATCTGATCCATCAGAGGGCTGCGCCAGGTGAAGACCGTCGCTATCCACTGCGCCTCCATGGCAATGTATTCGCCTTCTATCGCCGCCTCTTGGGCCAGCCAGCAAAATGCGATCACTGACAGGATGGCTGCGAGCACTAGCGTAACACGCTGAAAGGCGGGCCCCTGAGGAAACTCCCCGAAGCGAGAAGCCGCGTGGTGGTGTGTGGTGGCGACCGGACTTTGCATGCACGTCTTTCTGGTGAGTCGGTGGTATCTTGTGCACGGCCTCCATAGCTTGTGCAGACCCCGTCAGCATGAAAGCCGGCGATTAAGACGCGCTTAAATTTCGTTCAGACAAGGGGATTTCGCGGCAAGCCCGCACAGGGCATGCCCTCCCGCCCGGCCCGGTTTGCGATGAACGCGGCCAAGCGTGCGAGCGGCAGTGAGTACGCCGCCACCTGCCGGCTTCCCACCGCGATCAACCGCCGTTGCTTCGGCAGCGGGCATAGGCATCCATGTCCGGCTGGTATGCACCGGTCTGCACTGCCATGAGACCGAGCACGGAATGGAAGTAATGGTCGTGCGAAAAAGGCAGGTCGCGGCCCTTGTGCAGGCACTCCGTTGACAGTGCCGAGACAGCCTTGAACCCGTCGGAAATCCACGTGATCCACGGGACATGCTTTTGGTGGTCTGGCGCAAAGGCATACGGCAGGCCATGCAGGTACACATTGTTCTCCCCTAGCGACTCGCCATGGTCGGACACGTACACCATGGCGGCATCCGCCAGAGACTGCCTCGCCTGTAGCCAGTCGATCACCGAGCCAAGGAATCGATCTGTGTAAACGATGGAGTTGTCGTAGGCATTGACCACACTTTCGCGGCTGCACTCCTGCAGAGCATTGGTCGTGCACTCCGCCGGGAACAGCTTGGATTCGGGCGGCGAACGCTTGTAGTAGGCCGGGCCGTGGCTACCCATCTGGTGCATCACGATCACCACGCCGCGCTCGCGGCGTTCTGGGTCGAGCGCCTGAATGCGCTCATCCAGCCCGTCCAGCATCACGTGGTCCAGGCACTGGCCCGAGGCGCACAGTTGGGCGTTTTCAGCGGAGACGGTGGAGACGCTGGGTATGCGATCGCATACCCCCTTGCAGCCCGACTGGTTGTCGATCCACAGTACGGCCAATCCAGCGCGCTGCAGTACGTCGAGCAGGTTTTCGTAATTGCTTTTGCGACCGCCGAATTCATCGCGTGTCAGATGCGAAAACATGCAGGGCACCGACTCTGCCGTGCTCGTGCCGCACGACCAGGCATTGGTGAAGCTGACGACGCCGTGGCTGGCCAAGCGAGGCGTGGTTTGGCGCTCGTAGCCATTCAGGCCGAAATTGGCGCTTCTTGCAGTCTCGCCCAGCACCAGCACCAACAGGCGTGGACGCTCCGTTGCAACCGTTGCAGGACGGCCCAGATGAGCGTCCTGCGCGATGGGTAGCAACGTTGACTCATCTCGCTCGAAAGACTTCAGAGCCACCCGCACCACCGAATACACGCTGGCGACGGGGTTGAGCAGGTAACGGACATCCTTGTGGTTGCGCATGGTCGCAGCCAGCGGCTGGAAACTCGCGAACACCGTCGCTACCAGAAACGCCAAGGCAGCCAGTGCCGCCAACGGATTGCGCCACAGTTGTCGCATGGTTGGCCCATAAATTACGGGCTGCCGCCAGACGAGCCAAGCCGGAAGCACGGCCAATGCCAGCGAACGCACGAGCAGTCGCCAGTTCATCAGCGCCCCGGCTTCGGCTACGTCGGTCTGCATGGCATTGAGCAGCATGCTCGGGTCCATGACAACACCGTAGCTGGCCATGAAATGGCCGGCCACCGCCGTGCTGACGAACAGCATGGTGATGGCGGGCTTGAGCGTCAACCGCCATGCCAGCAGGCAGAGGAAGGCGGCGAGGCAAGCCCAGATCATCAGGAACATGGCACCGGCAAATGCCACGTCCTGCGGGCTCTGCAACAACCCAAGACCCGAAAGACGGCTCCAGAGCGGGCCATTGCCGGTGGCAGCCATCCACAGGCTCGCTCCCGCCGCAAGCCACAGCGGTGAAACCGGCCGGCGGATCATGCTGGAGTCCCGTCGAAGCGGCCACGAAACCGCGAGAACAGGGGGTCGGTCAGCCATCCAGTCATCCAACAGATCCATCCCGTCCACAGCGTATGGCTCATGAAATGGGCGCCGCGGAACTGCTGCACCAGTCCGAGTGCAAGACCGCTTGCCAGGGCAATCAGCAGCCATATACGGGCAAGCCGGGGCAGGTCCCTGCGCAGCGCGAAGTAGCCGGCAACGAATGCGAACCCGGCAGACGCATGCCCTGCGGGAAAGCACCTGCCAGGGCCTCCATCAATGTCGGCCCAGCCGCTCCAGTGGGAAACATGCCTGGCAACGCCTCCGAACTCGGCCAGGTCCCACGGACAACTGGTGTGGCTGGTGGCCTTGACCAGAGAGACTACCCCTGTGGCAAGCAGGGTGACCGCCGCCAATTGCAGCCGCCGCTCGAACGGCAGTTTGGCGAATGGCCCCCAAGGCCACAGCGCTGAAGCGGAGAGCAAAACGACAAGACCCCAGGCTGCATGCTTGGCGTCATCGTGCAAAACGCTGGTCAGCAGCCAGCTGTTGCGAAATGGAAAACCTTGCGTATTGCCCATCAGCATGGCCATCGCCATGTCGAGTCCAGATGCATCCCAAACCAGAACCGCCATGAACGAAAGTAGCGCAATCCAAAGAAACTTGCCAGAAAAGTTTTGCATTTACTGAAGCTATCGAAACGCCCTTAATAGGTTCTTAAGCCCAGGAAACGCAAATGGAGAAATGCGAATACTTATCGTGGAAGATGACGAGGCGATATGCCGTGGCCTACGCCTTGCATTGAAGAACCTGGGGTGGACGTTTGATGTCGCGACCAGTGTCTCGCAGGCATGGGCGGCGCTGCGCACGGAGCCATTTGCTGTAGTCCTTCTGGACCTGGGCCTACCCGACGGCGATGGATCTGAAGTCATACGGCGATTGCGCAGCTCACCCGCCAAGGGACTGCCGTTGCTTACCACTCCCGTGTTAATCATGTCGGCGCGCGATGCGATCTCTTCACGTATCGAAGGGCTCGATCTCGGTGCTGACGACTTCCTCACCAAGCCGTTTTCGACAGATGAACTGGCAGCCAGGGTGCGCGCATTGCGTCGCAGGGCTATGGGGAGACATCAGGCGCTGCTGTACTGGCGAGATGCCGAGATCGACCCTGCCACCCGGCGCGTGCGCCAGGCCGGCCGGGAGGTGTACCTCTCTGCCCGCGAGTTCGGAATCTGGATGGCGCTTCTGGAGGCAAGGCCTCACGTCCTCTCCAAGCAGCAACTAGAAGGCAGTCTGTACAGCTGGGACAATGCTCTTAAGAGCAATGCCATTGAAGTCCATGTCCACAACATCCGCAAGAAGTTGGGCGAGGAATGCATACGCACCATGCGCGGCGTGGGCTACTTTGTTCCGGACGAGGCCATTGAATGATCATGCGCCCCTCTCTACAGCGCCAATTGCTGGGCTGGGTCCTCGGAATGCTGCTGGCGGTGTGGGTCGCGTTCGTCGCCGCAGGGTATCGAACGGGCCTGCATGAAGCAGATGAGCTGACCGATGGCCACCTGGCGGGAGTTGCGGCTCTGCTATTGGCCTATCCCAGCAATTCCTTTGCGCCCAAGCCCCATAGCTCCGATGTAGCGGATAGGCCCGAGCTCAGCACACATGACTACCAGCAGTCGCTGAGCGTCGTGATCTGGGAGGCGAGCGGGAAGCTACTCGCGCATACCGGTCAGGCCCCGTTGCCCACCTTTGACTATACCGAAGGCTTCAGCACCCTGCTCCTTGGCGATCCGGCCCGGGAATGGCGCGTCTTTTCCAGGTGGGATAACGCCAACCATGGACGCAAAATCATGGTCCTGCTGAGCCTTGCGGAACGTGACTCTCTCGCTCAAGACATCGCCGAACACGTCGCCACGCCAGGTCTCTGGTTACTACCAGTCATCGCGCTTGTGCTCGTCGTTGCGATACGCCGGGGCTTGAGGCCTTTGTACGAATTGAGCGGACGTGTTCACGCCCTGGACATCCACAATAACGTGCCTCTCGTCGCACCACCACACCTTGAGTTCCAGGTGATGGTCAACGCCATAAATACTCTGACCGAGCGCTACAACCTTGCTCTCCTGCGTGAGCGCGAGCTTGCCAATGAATTTGCTCATGAGCTTCGAACGCCTTTGGCGTCACTTCGCTTGCATGCCAACCTGCTGCGCGGACGGCTGAGCGAGGAGGAGAGGGAAGCTGCACTTGTACAGGTTGATACCGATGCCGCGCGCTCGGCCTCAGTCATCTCTGACCTGCTTTCCCTGGCCCGCGCCAGCCGTGCGCAGTTGGCAGAAGCGGCGCAGGATTTCGATCTGGCATCGCTTGCACGTCGCGTCACTTCAGAGTATGGCCAAACCGCGTACTCCACTGGGCATGAGCTGTCTCTTGGCGGAGTGGTCTCAGTTCCTATGCGAGGCCATCCCATTCTGGTGGAGTTAGCTTTGCGCAATCTTCTTGAAAATGCCCTTGCCCACACGCCCAAGGGAACATGGGTCGAGATCGTTGCTGCTGCACAGCCTGTGAGGCTTGAGGTACGGGACAATGGTCCGCAGACAGGAGCCAACCGGGCTCAGCCCGCCACCATTCTTGGGCTCGGCCTTGGACATCAAGTGGTGAAGCGTGTTGCCGCCGTCCACGGAGGATCTTTCGATATCGTCGACGAGCCTGCAGCTAGTCGTGTTTATCGTGTAACTCTCGAAAAATCCGTGAGTCCACTAGTTACGCCACGCTGTTGAAAGTTTCACCTTTCACGCCGACTTCATCTGGCCCTCAGAGCGCGTTGAAAGTTAGCTCAATCTAGCCGATTCTTTCCACCAACCTCGGACGATAAATGAAGCCGGAATGAACATCAGTGCGGCGCAGAACCAGGTGTACCAGCGCCCGTTAGGCAGGACGATTTGCAACAAATGTGAGTCTGTGCCATCTGATCCAGCTGAGGCGCGAGCAAACTCAGCCAGAGAGCCGAGCATCATCTGAATCGCAAGCAAAGACAGTAACAGAGCCGATAGCCGAAACGCCGCCAAGATACCGATGCGAGTGCTTAGCTTGAGTGAGGCGATGGCCAAGCACGGCACGCCCACCAACCCAAGCGTGGCTCCAACCAGAACATCCGAACTGTCGGCTCGTATCCAAAGAGAGCGCAGAAAAAGACCTGCTTCCAAAGTTTCACGTAGTCCGGCCAGCGCGCAGAAAGCAAGGACTATCAACGGAGCGGCTGGCTTCTCAAGCCAGTTGGCAACGAGCGTTTGAGTGCGTGATCGAATGGTGCTCTGTGCAACCAGCATGGTGCTGACCATCAACAGCACGCTAAATGCAAGCACAAACGTCAAACCTGCCGTCCAGCGAGAGTCGACTGAGGAGGATGCGAGCCAGAGACAGAGAGCTACGCCAGCAGCGCAGCCTGTCGTCGCCCCTCCAGCGACCCACGGCAGTAGATGCTCAGCTTTGGTAGAGCGGAGGCTGGCCACAAGCGATCCAAGTATGAGAATCAGTTCGGCTGATTCCCTTAAAACCACGGCGAATGCATCAAACACGGAAAAGCATGCCCAAGGCGCATTAGTTCATGAAGATGCGTCTCATTATCAGGCATCAATGTAAACTTCCAGGAGACACTGTCGGCTGGCTTTGTTGTCCGCCAGCGCGTCCCTCGTCACCCCATGCCTATTCCTATGACCGATCAGGATCTTTTGACCATCATTGACCGTGCCGTAGACGAGTTCAATGGGGACCTTGACGAGCTGGAGAGCGCGATTGGGATGCTCATGCTGGGCCGGCACTATGGATGGATAGTCATGCTTCTGATCCATAGCCCCGCCACAATTCGCAAGTACCTCAAGATTCTCGGCCTCAAGAGCTTGAGAGATGTCTTGCCAGAAGTCGGTGTCTTAGCTCACCGCTCAAATGCATGGCGTTTGGTCGATGGCACAAAGAACTTCTGGAAGGTTGTGCGAGGGCAGATCAGCGGTGTCCGCACGGCTCGCGTTGACAAAACTTCTTGAGTTACGCAACCAGGCGTATCCCCATTTCCTGTCAGGACACGGTCAAGTAGACCTTCAAACAACTACTGTCTTCTCGCTTTATGCATGCGGGTTGACTGACCCATCGCGCCCTGACTAAGCACAAGTCGAAGCTACATCCCGCGTTAAAGACCCTCACGCGCCTGTCACTTGCTCGTCTGTGGGGCGGCACTCTATCAAATAGTAGAACTTGACAGAACTACTTTTGCATTGATACATTTGATTGCGAATGAGAACAAGTCGCATTTTGATATTGCGTGATCCACGCCTCTACGTCTTCGAGATCTCGCGGGCGTCCTGATTCCTCTTCCTGCTCCCAAGGCACTCAATGCTTCAAATGAATCGAATCCAGTCTTTTGGTGTGGTTACTTCCCCGCGGCGTAACGTCATCTGCCGCGCAATTGAAATCGTTGCGGCTACAGCAACCCTGTCCATGCCTGCAGCCTCTGCGCTGGCTCAAGCCGCCTCGCTACCTATCGTGACCGTGAATAGCGAGGCAGAAGAGGGCTATGCCGCACCCCGTAGCTCAACTGCAACGAAGACTGACACGCCTTTGCGGGATACCCCTCAGTCGATTTCCGTAGTGACCAAAGATCAGATACGTGACCAAGCAGCCCAGAGCCTGGCTGAGGCGACGCTCTATGTGCCTGGCATTGGTTTTGCGCAAGGGGAAGGCAATCGCGAAACGCCCATTTTCCGTGGCATCAGTAGCACCGGGGACTTCTTCATCGACGGAGTTCGCGATGACGTCCAGTACTACCGAGATCTCTACAACATTGAGCGTGTGGAGGTCTTCAAAGGCCCTAACGCCATGATTTTTGGTCGAGGGGCCACGGGTGGTCTCATTAATCGTGTGGCGAAACAAGCCGGATGGACTCCTTCTTTGGGAGGCTCCGTAACACTTGGCTCGAATAGCAATCGCCGCCTCACGGCCGACATCAATCAGCCGATTAACGATCAGTTGGCATTCCGTGTGAACGCCTTGTACGAAAACTCTGACACTTATCGCGATGGCGTCTGGATCAAACGATCTGGCATCAACCCCACCTTGTCTTGGCGCGCGGGCTCTAAAACACTGGTGACCCTTGGATATGAGCATTTCAAGGACGATCGCATTGCCGATCGCGGCATCAGCAACTTCAAGGGCGTGCCTGTGGCGGTCGCACCCTCTACGTTCTTCGGAAATGCGGCTGGCAGTCCTACCGGAACAACGCTTAATGCCTTCAGCGCTTCGGTTGAACACGAATTCGAGAACGGCGTATCTCTTCGCAACCGCACCAGGATTACCGATCAGGACAAGTTCTATCAGAACGTCTTTCCAGGTGCAGTCAACGCGGCGGGCACATCAGTCGCGATCAGTGCATACAACAATACCACCAGCAGAAAGAGCATCTTCAATCAAACCGATTTCAGCTACAACATCAGTGCTGGCGATGGGCTTTGTTGCACAAATCGCGATGCTGATGCCCGTAGACTGACTGCGTGACAGAGACGAAGAACAGGCAGCGGAGCAAGTACCGCACGACGAACTGGAAGGCGTACAACGCGGCGCTGAAAGCGCGAGGCTCGTTGACGATGTGGCTAGATGAGGGCATGCAGTGGTTTGGCACGCCGACCGGCAGGCGTGGACGCAGCCGAACCTTCTCGGACGCAGCAATCCAGTTCTGCCTGAGCATCAAGTGCCTGTTCGGCCAGCCCTTGCGACAGGCGCTGGGCATGGTGCAGAGCCTGCTGCGGCTGGCAAAGCTGGACTGGCCGGTACCTGACTTCAGCACTGTTTGCCGGCGCCAAAAGACCTTGCAGGTCGAACTGAGCTACCAGCGAACCAACTCGCCGCTGCAGTTGCTGGTGGACAGCACCGGCATCAAGTTCCTGGGCGAAGGAGAGTGGAAACGCAAGAAGCATGGTGCTGAATACCGGCGCGAATGGCGCAAGGTCCATCTGGGCATCGACGCGCAGACGCTGGAAATACGCGCCATCGAGGTGACCAGCAACGCCATTGGGGATGCGCCGATGTTGCCCGGGTTGCTGGCTCAGATTCCCACTGACGAATCCATCGAAAGCGTCAGTGCCGATGGCGCCTACGACACGCGCGCCTGCCTGGACGCCATTGCCGAGCGGCACGCGATGGCGGTGATCCCGCCCCGCAAGAACGCCAGCCATTGGAAGAAGTCGAGTCCGGGCTCGGCGCATCGTAATGAGGCCATTCGGGCGTGCCAGCGCCTGGGTCGCGGCATTTGGAAGAAGTGGAGCGGCTACCACCGGCGCAGCCTTGTGGAGACGAAGATGCACTGCTTCAAGCGACTGGGCGAACGGGTGATCGCGCGCACGTTCGACCGCCAGGTTGTGGAGCTGCATGTCCGCGTGGCCTTGCTCAATCGGTTCAGTCAGATCGGCCGTCCTCACACCGTGTCGGTGACTGCTGTGGCATAGGTCCGTCTGGGGTTAGGGTCATGCCGTCTGCAATTCGATTTGTGCAACAGCGCCTCGGGTTCCCATCCATACAACCTGAGCCTGTTCAGTTCCGTCACGGAACATCTTGGTGAAGCGAGCGCAGAAGCATGGTTGAAAGGCGTTGTTGGCAACCTTGCCCGAGATCCAAAGGGCGGCGACACAGATCAGGTGAAGGCTGTTGCAGCGGGCGAGTGCCAAATCGCTGTGACTAATAGTTATTACGTCGCCCGGCTCATGCGTTCTGACAAGCCTGAAGACAAAGCGGTTGTGGACAAGATTGCGATCATGTTTCCCAATCAAGGCACTTGGGGAACGCACGTGAATATCGCGGGTGGAGGTGTTGCGAAGAACGCCAAGAACCGAGCCAATGCTGTCAAGTTCCTTGAGTACTTGGCCACGACAGAGGCTCAACAGTACTTTGCGAATGGCAACAACGAATGGCCTACAGCCAAGGGGGTGAAGATTGATAACCCCGCCTTGCAGTCGATGAGTCCAAACGGTTTCAAGTCGGAAACCATACACGTCACAGCGGTCGCAGCCAATCAGCAGAAAGTCCAGCAGATGCTGGACCGTGTCGGCTTCAAGTGACTTTCGGCGCGCATGAATGTATCAAGCGCGCAGGGCGGTCGGGGCTGACTCGCGAAGTGAATCTGCTGTGAGGAACACGCAGTTACATAGCGTATCCAGGTCGCAGGATCTGCTGATCAAGACTCCCGCTTCAGCTGCACCCGCCGAAGAGCCCGTACAAGGCGCATTCTTTGCCGCGAAGGTGCCAGTCCTGCAGCACTTTCGCGCTGCAGGACTGCGTCCAACCATAGCGCGCATAGGCATCTACCAAGCTATCGCGGCTGTCGGCAGGGACGGTATTACTGCAAACGATACCTTTCAAGTGATGCATCACCGAGGCACGCAGGTATCAACCAGTACGGTCTATCGGATCATTCGCGATTTCGTAGACCATGGATTGGTTTCTGAGACTCTTACCAGGAGCAGAAGGGCGCTCTACTTCGTCACGGCAGGGGATCGTGCGAAAAAGAAAGTAGTACGCCTGGAGTGCTCTAAGACAGGGCGTATCACGGCGATTGATGACGCTGATCTTTATGACCGCCTGATTGCAGCTGCGCGCGCTGCTGGTCTCAGCTTCGAGGGCCGCGACATCGTCATTCGCGCCTAAGCATTTTTGGCGAAATCGCCGTCTTTCATAGGTGAAGCGGTTGCTGGCAATGCTTCGAAAATTCCCGAATCTACTGAGCTAAGCAGGCCGCGCGTTTGGCGACGCTTTACATGAAGTTATGTAAAGTAATCATTTTCATCTTTCGAGACAGTGGTATCTGTAGCGCCTACGCATCATGGTGAATGCGAATACTACTCATTATATATAACATCCTGATGCACTGCGAGCGCTTAGCCAGGCACCCCTAGCTCCCGCCCGTTGTCGGCTTGGCGTATCCATCCGCCGCCCCTTTCCCCCTGCTCCTGGAGTTAATCTTGTCCAAATCGCGCGCCCAGCGACGCAGCAGCATGCTGCGCCCAAAAAACCTCTCCCTTTGACGCAATCTACGGTAACGGGCCTTGCATCCGACAAGGCACTACTGCCCCTGGGCGCTTTGATGCTCGCGGCCTCTGTAAGCAGTTGGGCGCAAACCGCGCCTGAAGCAACGATGGGCACTGTGACCGTTAAGGAAGCAGCCGAGATTCAGTCCAAGGACAAGCTCCAGACCAAGAAAACGAACATTGGTAAGAGCACCCAAGACATTCGGGATATCCCGCAGTCTCTGACCGTCATGACGGAACGTCGTAAGCGCCGTCTCAGCCCCCCTCTTGACGCGGGATCGACGGAAGAACTACAGCAGGTCGCTCTCGCCGTCGTTGACCTCGTCAACGAACGTGTCGTTTGACCAAGCCAGGCCGATGGCCTTGTTCAAGCGTTTGAGCAGGACGTTGAGGCTCTCACCGTCGCGACGCACGAGCATGGCCAGGCAGTTGCTGCCATCGGCGGCCGTGGCGACGCACTCGTGCGGTGGCAGCGCACCGATCGTGATGTCGCCGCCGTCCTCGATCAGGGCCTTGATGTAGTTCGTCCGAGACATCGTCGCTCAGACCTTGATCGCGGCGAGCCGGTCGTTGATCTCGATGCTGTCGAAGGCCAACGGGTCCCAGGTATCGGCACCGATCCATTCGACCAGGTTGTCGTGCTCGGGATCGTCAGGGTTCGCCATGGCCCGCACGAACTCCGCATAGCCCGGTGCGCCTCCGCAATCCTCCGGCGGCGTTGCACAGGCACCGCCGGCACAGAACGGGAGCACGAACTGCGGCATCGGTGCGATCTTCTTCTCGACCTTGATGCGGTGGTCCCAGTAGTCCCCGAAGTCGTAGACGTAGCTCAGCGTCGACCGGTTCAGGGCAGTGGTCAGTCGCGTGCTTTCGCTGGTGATCGAGCCAGGCTCGTCGTGCATCGGGTCTGGCGTGCCATAGCGCTCGCCGTCGCCAGCGATGAACTCGTGCAGATGCGAGTGGCCCCAGCCGAAGGCAGCCTGGACCACAAGATGCAGCTTGGCCAGGGTGATCGTCTCTGGCACCAGGACGCGGCGCCAGACCTTGGGCTTGGTGCCGCGCAATTCAATGTGCAGTTGCAGGATCGCCGCTGGTGCCTTGATCCGTTGGACCTTGCTCGCCATGCTCAAGCTGCTTGTCGTTGGTCTTCGGCGTGTCGGCCGATGTTCCACGGCAGCAACTCGTCGATGCGATTGATCGGATGGTCCGCAATGCGCCCGAGCACATCGCGCAGGTAAGCCTCGGGGTCGAGCCCGTTCAGCTTGGCCGTCTCCACCAGGCTGTAGATGGCCGCGGCGCGCTCGCCCCCAGCGTCCGAGCCCATGAACATGAAGTTCTTGCGGCCCAGGCTCACGCCGCGCAGCGCGCGCTCGGCGGCGTTGTTGTCGATCTCGATGCGACCGTCGTCACGGTAGCGCGTCAACGACCGGAGCCGTGTGAGCGTGTAGCCGATGGCGCGTGCGAGTTCCGACTTGGCACACACCTGCCCGAGCATCCCTCGCAACCAGGCGAACAGTTCCTCGAGCAACGGCCCGGCTCGCGCCTGCCGCTCCCGGCAGCGCTCATCCGGTGGGCGGCCGCGGATGTCGGATTCGATCGCATACAGCGCACCGATGCGCCGAAGGGCCTGTTCTGCAACCGAGCCCTGCGCCCGCCCCTGGCTCTCGTGCAGATCCCAGAATGGTCTGCGCGCATGCGCCCAGCACGAAGCCTCGATGACGTTGCCGTTTGCATAGAGCTTGGCGAAGCCGGCATACGCATCGGCCTGCAACACGCCCTTGAAGTTCTTCAGGTGCGCCTGAGGATGTTCACCCTTGCGGTCGGGCGAGTAACGCAACCACGCCGCGGGCGCGTCTGCACTCGCAGATGACCGATCGTCACGCACGTAGACCCAGAGCCGCCCGGTCTTGGTCTTGCCCCGCCCGGGCGAGAGCACCGCCACTGGCGTGTCGTCGGCGTGGAGCTTGGAGCCCGCCAGCACGTAGCGCCCGAGCGCTGCGACCAGTGGGTGCAAGAGCTTCTCGCTCTGGCCGACCCAGCCAGCCATCGTGGAGCGCTCGATCAGGACGCCCTCGCGTGCGTAGATCCGGCTCTGGCGGTACAGCGGTTGGTGGTCGCAATACTTGGCGACCAGCACGTGGGCCAGCAGCCCGGGGCCGGCCACGCCGCGTGCGATGGGCCGGCTGGGCGCTGGCGCCTGGAAGATCGATTCGCACGCCATGCAGGCGAGCTTGGGGCGCACGTGGCGGATCACCTTGAAGCGCGAGGGCACGTACTCCAGTTGTTCCGAGACGTCCTGGCCGATCTGCCGCAGCCGACCACCACATGCGCTGCAGCCGCAGGCCTGGCCGGCGGCATCGCGCCGCGCATCCGATGTCTCGGGCCGGTACACATGGTTCTCCCGCGGCAGGTGTGTGGGCAGGCTGCGGTCGAAGCCTTCGCTGTTGGCCGCTTGCGCCTTCGGTGTCTTGCCGACCGGTGCGAGTTCATGCAGCGGCAGACCTTCGATCAATGCGATCTGCGGATCGTCCAACTGCTCGCTGGAGGCGCCGAAGCGGGCGCGGACCTGGCGCAGCAACTGCACCTTGAGCTTGTCGACGAGCAGTTTGAGCAGGGCGACTTCCGCGTCACGGGCCTGCACGACACGCAGCAGCGAGTCGACGGTGTGGGGTGCGTTGGCGGTGTTCGGCACGCCATCTACTATGCCATCGGACCTACCCGGAATCGACCGCGACCAGCGCGTTCAGAAGACGAATTCTTGAGCCCAGTTCAAGCTGCGAGCGCAGGCTGATCTGTGCGCATCGGCATGCGCCAGTCGATGCCTTCGAGCAGCATCGAGAGCTGTGCCGGCGTGAGCGAGACCTTGCCGCCTTGCGCCTGCGGCCAGACGAATCGGCCGCGCTCCAGGCGCTTGGCCAGCAGAAGCAATCCCTGGCCATCGAACCACAGCACCTTGAGCATGTCGCCGCGCCGGCCGCGGAAGACGAAGACGTGACCGCAGAAGGGGTTGGCCGCCAGCGCCGTCTGCACCATCGCAGACAGGCCGTTGAAGCCCTTCCTCATGTCGGTGTGGCCGGCAACGATCCAGACGCGGGTGCTCGTGGGAAGGCCGATCACGCCAGCGCCTTGAGCGTCTGCAGGACATGGCGCACGCTGGCTTCGTCGACTGCACCGCGCAATCGCACCCTCGCCCCGCCGACATCGATCTCGATGGTCCCGCCAGGCTGACGAGGCGCCGCCGCCGTGGGTGAAGGGCATGGCGCAACCGGAGCAGCTTCGATGGTGACGGGCAGCAACATCGGCGAGGGCTGCGGCGGCGCTGGCGTCTGGGGCTGCTCTTGCGTGCTCAGGTGCATCCGGCGCCATGCGAACAGCAGGTTCGAGTTGATGCCGGCCTGCAGCGCGACGGCGGCCACTGACGCGCCGGGCACCAGGCTTCGTGCGACCAGCTCGCGCTTGAACATCGGGCTGTGCTCGCGCCGACGGCGCTTGCTCGGGGTGTCTTGATCGTTCATTGATGTGCATTAGCGGTTCTTCATGCACACCATCGCAGCGTACATGGACCACCGATCCTGCACATCAGCCCTCAGCAAAAACAGAGGGTACTGAGAAGACGCTTACGTTGGTAGGATCCATCCTGAGCTCTGTCTAGTGCATACAAAACTGCAAGCAAAGCTCAAGGTACTGCGGTGATTGCAGCTAGCCAGTGGCCATCTAGTGTCCTGTCCCGTTAATTCGCAGGCACGATAGCTGCATGGTTTCGGGCCATCCTTGAGGTGCCGCCATGCCCAATGCAACGACCCGAACAGAAATTGCGCTTAGTGAAGTGGAGCGCGCGGAACTGACGTCCATGGCGCGATCACGTTCGCTGCCAGCGGCGTTGTCGCTCAGGGCGCGCATCGTGCTGACTTGCGAAGGCACAGATAAAGCCAGCACCGCGGTTGCGCAGGCTCTGGGGATCAGTCGTAGCACTGTCACCAAGTGGCGCGGGCGCTATGCGCGCCATCGCATTGCAGGGCTTTACGACGAGTTGCGCCCGGGTCGCCCCCGCACGGTAGATGACGAGCGTGTTGCTGAGTTGATTACCAAGACGTTGCACACCAAGCCTGCTGATGGGGGTACCCACTGGAGCACCCGCACGCTGGCCGCCGATACGGGCATCAGCAAGAGCACGGTGGCGCGCTATCTGCAGACCTTCAACCTCAAGCCGCACCGGGCCGACAGCTTCAAGCTGTCGACCGATCCGCTGTTCATCGAGAAGCTGCGCGACGTTGTGGGGCTGTACCTGAACCCACCTGACAACGCGCTGGTGCTGTGCGTGGACGAGAAGAGCCAATGCCAAGCTTTGGAGCGTACGCAGCCGATGCTGCCAATGGGGTTTGGCTATGTCGAAGGTGTCACGCACGACTACGTGCGCCACGGCACCACCACCTTGTTCGCGGCCCTGAACGTGATGAATGGCCAAGTGATCGCGCAGTGCCGGCCCCGGCATCGTCATCAAGAGTTCCTTGCCTTCCTGCGCGCCATCGACAAGGCAGTGCCCGACGAACTGGATGTGCACTGCATAGCTGATAACTACGCCAGCCACAAGCATCCAAAGGTGCGCGCTTGGTTGGCCGAGCGGCCTCGCTGGCACATGCACTTCGTTCCGACCTATTCAAGCTGGCTCAATCAGGTCGAGCGCTTCTTCTCGATCATCACCACGCGGGCAATCCGCCGTGGCTCGTTCACCAGCGTGAAGGATCTGATCAACAAGATCGACACATTCATCGCGAATTACAACCAGTCCTGCCAGCCGTTTACTTGGACAGCTACAGCAGACTCCATCCTCGAAAAACTCGCCAGACTATGCGGGCGAATTAACGGGACAGGACACTAGTTGCTCGTGGCGCGGAGCGCCTCGATCACGAGACTGAGCGCAGGTGAGGCTCTGCGGCTGGCGTAGTACAGGTGATAGCCTGGATAAGTGATAGACCAATCTGAAAGCGCTCGAACTAACCTGCCGTTGGCAATCTGGTCTAAGATCATGTCTTCGGGAACCCAGCCAAGCCCGTGTCCCGTTGTCGCGGCTGACACGATCAAATCGCCGTTGCTGAATATCAGACGTCCTGAAACGTGGACGGTCATGCTGCGCCCACGACGCTGGAAGTCCCATGTCATCAGCCCGCCATGCGTGGGAAGTCGCATTCCGATGCAGTCGTGCTCTGTCAAATCCTGCGGTGAAGTCGGCATTCCCCTAGCTGCGAAGTAGGTCGGACTGCCGACAACAGCCATCTTCATGTCCGTTGCCAGGCGCACCGCAATCATGTCTTTTGCCACATCTCCACCTAGCCGCACACCGATGTCATAGCGGTCCGCGACGATATCAATGAACCGATTATCGCTACTGATCTCAATGCGAATGTCAGGATAGTTGCTTAGCCATGGTTCTAAGCGTGGCCAAATCACGCTGCGCACGGCGTGCTCGGTCGCGGAGATCCTCACGGTTCCTGCTGCCTTGCCACGGAGCTCACCAAGAACGGCAAGCTCGGTCTCGATGTCTGAGAAACGCGGCGCGACTGTGTCGTACAAGCGCTGCCCTGCTTCAGTCGGCGATACGCTGCGCGTCGTTCTGTTCAACAGCTTTAGATCGAGCTTGCGCTCAAGCGTACGAACAGTTTGGCTCAACGCCGATTGCGACACACCGATTTGTGCTGCCGCCCGCGTGAAGCTCTTTGCACGCACGACTGCAGCAAATGCGGCCAAATCGTCGAAACGCGCCATTAATAAGAACTCCTTATGGGTCTATCCATATCTAGCAGTCTAGTCGCAATCGCCACTTATCCCTAAAGTCCTTCTGAACTCCCGATCTCCACCAGCTACCAGACAACGGGGCAGCCAGGTGGCGGATTGACCTGCGGGTGAAAGACCTCGTTCTGCGCCGCGCCATCGGGAGCCTTTTATGTTCGACCCGTCCAGTAGGAGATTTACATGAGAAAAGACGTAGTGGTAGTGATCGGCGCCGGTGGTATCGGCATTGCAATTGCGCGCCGGCAAGGGTTTGGCAAGACGTTGTTGCTTGCTGATTTCAACGAGAAGACGCTCGAATCCGCAGCAGCCGAATTGCGCGGCGCAAGCTATGCAGTCGAAACCCACCCCGTCGACGTTTCCTCTCGCGAATCGGTGCAGGCATTGGCAAGGGCCGCGGCAGCGCTCGGGCCCGTGGTACAGGTCATCAACACGGCGGGCCTTTCACCGAACATGGCTCCCGTCGACCAGATTCTTAAAGTCGATCTGTACGGCACAGCCGTCGTGTTTGACGAGTTTGAACACGTTGTCGCCAGCGGCGGATCGGGTCTGGTCATCTCCAGCATGGCGGGCCACATGATGCCGGCTCTTCCACCGGAGCAAGACAGAGCGCTCGCCTATACCCCCACCGAAGAACTCCTGGATCTGCCATTCTTGCAGGGAGACGCTATCCCGAACACTCTGGTCGCCTACATGATGGCTAAGCGCGCCAATATGTTGCGCGTGCAGGCTGCCGCGATGACCTGGGGCGAGCGCGGCGCACGCGTCAATGCGCTGAGCCCGGGCATCATCGTGACGCCGCTGGCACGACATGAGCTTGAGTCGGAGATCGGCGATATTTATCGCGGCATGGTGGCTGAATCCCCCTCCAAGCGCATGGCGCCACCCGATGAGATTGCGATCGCAGCGTCGTTCCTGCTCGGCTCGGACGCCGGCTTCATCACCGGCGCCGACCTGCTGATCGATGGCGGTGTGATCGCCGCCATGCGTGCTGGCAAGTTGCCTACACCAGGTTGAGCCGAAAATCGAAACACACTAGTTGCTCACAATGAACACAGAGAGCCCTCGCCGCGAGAAGAGCTTGCTGCTGGCCGGCTACGCGATGATCGTGATTGGCAATTCGATCGTGATCACCGGTTTGCCTTCGATCCGCGATGGCCTTGGGTTCTCCGCTGCCGGCCTGTCGTGGGTGCAAAACTCCTACGCACTGGCCTTCGGCGGCTTCATGCTGCTGGGCGCACGCGCCGGTGACCTATTGGGCCGTTGCCTCGTCTTCATGATCGGGCTAGGCATCTTCACTGCTGCCTCGCTCGCCATCGGACTGGGGACGACACCTGCGTGGTTGATTGGCTCGCGTGCCATGCGTTCGGCAATGGGTTTTTTCTTCTACACAACCCAGTACCTGCAAGGCGTGCTTGGTATGCGGCCGCTGTGGGCGGGCATCGCGTTCTTCCCGTCGATGCTGGTAAATTTTCTCGGTGCGTTGGCGGCGCCACGAATAGCGCAGCGCTTCGGTCAGGGGACGGTGCTCAGCGGAGCGCCGTTGCTGTCGATCATCGGCATGGCGTGGCTGGGATTACTGAGCACAGACACGCCCTTCGTCACCGGCGTTGCCGTGCCGATGCTACTGGTGGGTGCTGGCATCGGCTCCGCCCTTGCGTCGCTGACGATCTCGGGCATCACGGGCGTGGCGCCCGAAGATGCAGGCTCGGCCTCGGGCTTGGTAGGCGTGGCGCATCAGCTCGGTGGCGCGCTCGGCCTGCCGGTGATGGTGGTTGTATATGCGTGTGCCACCGCACCGGCCGCAGCAACCTCCTTGGCCGAAGCCGTCCATCGCATCGCTGCTGCACTGGGCGCTGGTGCCGTGCTGCTGAGCATGGCGCTGCTTACAGTGCTGGTGTGCATCACCCGTCGACGGCCGATGGTTGAGCCAGTCCCGTCATGACCAACAATACTCAACCCAAAGAACACACAGCAGTTCTGCAACTGCTGCACGCCTACCACGAGGCAATGGTCGCGGCTCGCATCGACGTGCTGGACGATCTGCTCGAACCCGGCTTCACGCTCACGCATATCACCGGCTACGTTCAACCGCGCGCCGAGTGGCTGGGCGTCGTGCGCGACGGGCACTTCGACTACCACCACATCGACGTGAAGGTGTCGGCGCTGTCTCTCCATCTAGCAGGATCGACAGCCGAATTGCACGGCCGAGGCGTCTTTGACGCCACGATCAACGGCATGAAGCGTCCTTGGTCACTGCGGTTTAAGCTGCATTTGGTGCTGCACGATCGCAGCGTTTGGCGTATAGCTCACGCGACCTACGCCGCCCACTGATCAAGCCCCGGCGTGCATAGGGACAAGCAAACGCGATTCACACATTCTTTGAAGCGCTACGCAAGTTGCTGGGCGCCCAGGTCGATACACAGCACCTCGATTCAGCGGTCAAGGCCGGCTGTTCGGTTTTCCTCACAAGCGACAAGACGGACATTTGGTCCAAGCGCGACGCGATACAGGCGCTCGCCAACATCGGGGTCCTCCCCATGCCTTCTGAGCTGGTGAAGCTGCGGCAGCTGGCGCAGGCGAGGGCCAACCTTTGGCCGCCAATGGAATGATTTGCGCCCTGAACGCCATCTCCCCCGATCACAAAATATCCCCTTAAATTTGTCGAGTATTTCTTTTTTGCACGGAATAAATGAAATAGCGAAATGCAGGGGTGCGCTAAGTTGTTGATTTATATAGAGCAGCTTTCCGATTTTGCAGACGGAAATGCAAAACGGCGAAATAGGGTCATTTTTCGGCGAGTTTTGCTGGGGCGCGTTTCGAGGCCATTTCATCCTTCAAAAGCACTCTGGCATACCGTAAGCGTCTTCTCAGTACCCTCTGTTTTTGCTGAGGGCTGATGTGCAGGATCGGTGGTCCATGTACGCTGCGATGGTGTGCATGAAGAACCGCTAATGCACATCAATGAACGATCAAGACACCCCGAGCAAGCGCCGTCGGCGCGAGCACAGCCCGATGTTCAAGCGCGAGCTGGTCGCACGAAGCCTGGTGCCCGGCGCGTCAGTGGCCGCCGTCGCGCTGCAGGCCGGCATCAACTCGAACCTGCTGTTCGCATGGCGCCGGATGCACCTGAGCACGCAAGAGCAGCCCCAGACGCCAGCGCCGCCGCAGCCCTCGCCGATGTTGCTGCCCGTCACCATCGAAGCTGCTCCGGTTGCGCCATGCCCTTCACCCACGGCGGCGGCGCCTCGTCAGCCTGGCGGGACCATCGAGATCGATGTCGGCGGGGCGAGGGTGCGATTGCGCGGTGCAGTCGACGAAGCCAGCGTGCGCCATGTCCTGCAGACGCTCAAGGCGCTGGCGTGATCGGCCTTCCCACGAGCACCCGCGTCTGGATCGTTGCCGGCCACACCGACATGAGGAAGGGCTTCAACGGCCTGTCTGCGATGGTGCAGACGGCGCTGGCGGCCAACCCCTTCTGCGGTCACGTCTTCGTCTTCCGCGGCCGGCGCGGCGACATGCTCAAGGTGCTGTGGTTCGATGGCCAGGGATTGCTTCTGCTGGCCAAGCGCCTGGAGCGCGGCCGATTCGTCTGGCCGCAGGCGCAAGGCGGCAAGGTCTCGCTCACGCCGGCACAGCTCTCGATGCTGCTCGAAGGCATCGACTGGCGCATGCCGATGCGCACAGATCAGCCTGCGCTCGCAGCTTGAACTGGGCTCAAGAATTCGTCTTCTGAACGCGCTGGTCGCGGTCGATTCCGGGTAGGTCCGATGGCATAGTAGATGGCGTGCCGAACACCGCCAACGCACCCCACACCGTCGACTCGCTGCTGCGTGTCGTGCAGGCCCGTGACGCGGAAGTCGCCCTGCTCAAACTGCTCGTCGACAAGCTCAAGGTGCAGTTGCTGCGCCAGGTCCGCGCCCGCTTCGGCGCCTCCAGCGAGCAGTTGGACGATCCGCAGATCGCATTGATCGAAGGTCTGCCGCTGCATGAACTCGCACCGGTCGGCAAGACACCGAAGGCGCAAGCGGCCAACAGCGAAGGCTTCGACCGCAGCCTGCCCACACACCTGCCGCGGGAGAACCATGTGTACCGGCCCGAGACATCGGATGCGCGGCGCGATGCCGCCGGCCAGGCCTGCGGCTGCAGCGCATGTGGTGGTCGGCTGCGGCAGATCGGCCAGGACGTCTCGGAACAACTGGAGTACGTGCCCTCGCGCTTCAAGGTGATCCGCCACGTGCGCCCCAAGCTCGCCTGCATGGCGTGCGAATCGATCTTCCAGGCGCCAGCGCCCAGCCGGCCCATCGCACGCGGCGTGGCCGGCCCCGGGCTGCTGGCCCACGTGCTGGTCGCCAAGTATTGCGACCACCAACCGCTGTACCGCCAGAGCCGGATCTACGCACGCGAGGGCGTCCTGATCGAGCGCTCCACGATGGCTGGCTGGGTCGGCCAGAGCGAGAAGCTCTTGCACCCACTGGTCGCAGCGCTCGGGCGCTACGTGCTGGCGGGCTCCAAGCTCCACGCCGACGACACGCCAGTGGCGGTGCTCTCGCCCGGGCGGGGCAAGACCAAGACCGGGCGGCTCTGGGTCTACGTGCGTGACGATCGGTCATCTGCGAGTGCAGACGCGCCCGCGGCGTGGTTGCGTTACTCGCCCGACCGCAAGGGTGAACATCCTCAGGCGCACCTGAAGAACTTCAAGGGCGTGTTGCAGGCCGATGCGTATGCCGGCTTCGCCAAGCTCTATGCAAACGGCAACGTCATCGAGGCTTCGTGCTGGGCGCATGCGCGCAGACCATTCTGGGATCTGCACGAGAGCCAGGGGCGGGCGCAGGGCTCGGTTGCAGAACAGGCCCTTCGGCGCATCGGTGCGCTGTATGCGATCGAATCCGACATCCGCGGCCGCCCACCGGATGAGCGCTGCCGGGAGCGGCAGGCGCGAGCCGGGCCGTTGCTCGAGGAACTGTTCGCCTGGTTGCGAGGGATGCTCGGGCAGGTGTGTGCCAAGTCGGAACTCGCACGCGCCATCGGCTACACGCTCACACGGCTCCGGTCGTTGACGCGCTACCGTGACGACGGTCGCATCGAGATCGACAACAACGCCGCCGAGCGCGCGCTGCGCGGCGTGAGCCTGGGCCGCAAGAACTTCATGTTCATGGGCTCGGACGCTGGGGGCGAGCGCGCCGCGGCCATCTACAGCCTGGTGGAGACGGCCAAGCTGAACGGGCTCGACCCCGAGGCTTACCTGCGCGATGTGCTCGGGCGCATTGCGGACCATCCGATCAATCGCATCGACGAGTTGCTGCCGTGGAACATCGGCCGACACGCCGAAGACCAACGACAAGCAGCTTGAGCATGGCGAGCAAGGTCCAACGGATCAAGGCACCAGCGGCGATCCTGCAACTGCACATTGAATTGCGCGGCACCAAGCCCAAGGTCTGGCGCCGCGTCCTGGTGCCAGAGACGATCACCCTGGCCAAGCTGCATCTTGTGGTCCAGGCTGCCTTCGGCTGGGGCCACTCGCATCTGCACGAGTTCATCGCTGGCGACGGCGAGCGCTATGGCACGCCAGACCCGATGCACGACGAGCCTGGCTCGATCACCAGCGAAAGCACGCGACTGACCACTGCCCTGAACCGGTCGACGCTGAGCTACGTCTACGACTTCGGGGACTACTGGGACCACCGCATCAAGGTCGAGAAGAAGATCGCACCGATGCCGCAGTTCGTGCTCCCGTTCTGTGCCGGCGGTGCCTGTGCAACGCCGCCGGAGGATTGCGGAGGCGCACCGGGCTATGCGGAGTTCGTGCGGGCCATGGCGAACCCTGACGATCCCGAGCACGACAACCTGGTCGAATGGATCGGTGCCGATACCTGGGACCCGTTGGCCTTCGACAGCATCGAGATCAACGACCGGCTCGCCGCGATCAAGGTCTGAGCGACGATGTCTCGGACGAACTACATCAAGGCCCTGATCGAGGACGGCGGCGACATCACGATCGGTGCGCTGCCACCGCACGAGTGCGTCGCCACGGCCGCCGATGGCAGCAACTGCCTGGCCATGCTCGTGCGTCGCGACGGTGAGAGCGACCTGCTGTAGTTCTTCCGTCGATCCCGCGTCAAGAGGGGGGCTGAGACGGCGCTTACCAAGGGAAAGGTCATCAAACTACCTAAATTGCGCCTCCGGATAGCGTCTATCCGTTGCCAGTTTGCAGCCAGTGGCGCCCCGGACACCATGGATTTCGCCGGATGTCGCTGGACGATGAGTTCAATAAAATCAACAACTTAGCGAGCTTGAGGTCCGACTGAATCCGAGCAAGTCCAGGGGTTCTGGCCTCATAATCCTTTGGTCGCGGGTTCAAGTCCCTCACGCCCTACCAGTTCAACGGGCTTGATTGCTGTTCATGGCAATTCCTCGCTTGCCTGTTCAGGCGCATTGCGCGCACATGAGAGTTGAGATGCCTGCGTTTTCTGCAAAAGAAGCCAAGCAGCTTCAAAAGATGGGTTAGAATTTAAGTCTTGCTTGATTGCGAAATTCCTCACATAGTTCGCGTAAAAATCAAAACAAGAAATGGATGACGGCGTTGAAAAGATGCTATAATTCAAAGCTTAGCGGCTGTAGCTCAGCTGGATAGAGTACTTGGCTACGAACCAAGGGGTCGTGGGTTCGATTCCTGCCAGCCGCACCAAACGGTAAGCCCTAGAACAGTGATGTTCTAGGGCTTTTTCCGTTGGGGATTCGAATGCTCTCTGCATCAAAATGCACCCATGAGCAAGGCATTCACCAAAGAATCGGATCAGTCCGATGACGAAGATTTTTCCCCTGCACCGCTTCCTGCGGGTAGCAAGAACTACATCACCCCTTCCGGCTACGCCAGGCTGCGCGATGAACTGCTGGATCTCATCGACAACGAGCGGCCCAAGATCGTTGAAGTGGTTCATTGGGCTGCAAGCAATGGGGACCGTTCGGAGAACGGGGACTACTTGTATGGCAAGAAACGCCTGCGCGAAATTGATCGCAGGATTCGGTTCCTGACCAAACGACTCGAAATTGCCGAGGTGGTCGATCCCGCCATTCACGCCGGAAGTGATCAAGTGTTCTTTGGTGCCACGGTCCACTATGCGGACGATGAAGGCGTCGAGCGCACCATCACGATCCTGGGAATCGATGAAGTCGAGATGGGCCTGGCACAAGTGAGTTGGGTGTCGCCGGTGGCTCGGGCCTTACTGAAGGCCCGCGAAGGGGATCAGGTTCAGTTGGCCACGCCTGGTGGCACACGGACGCTGGAGGTTTTGCACGTCCGCTATCCCCAACCGGTGGCATAGGGGGCTAGTGTGCCGGCCTTACCCCTGCGGCAGCACGCGGAAAGCGCGAAGCACTGCGGGCGTTCGGCGCAAATTGCGCAAGGAGGCCTCGACGTGTGACTGGTCTCGTGCGGCGATGACAAAACGCAAATCGGTTGTGTCCATGGCGGCTTCATCGTCCATGTCGACGTGAACGATGTCCGCTTCGGAGCTCGCCAGTTCGGCGGCGATACGTGCCAGGACGCCCTTGCCGTTGGCCACGGTCACGACGATCCCGGTTTCGAACATGCGCGTTGGCTCATCGGCCCAGTCCACGGCGATAAAACGTTCGCTGTCCTTGTGCTGAAGCTTTTTTGCCGCGCTGCATTGGGCGTTATGAACCACCAGCCCTTCACCGCGCCCCAGGTAGCCGACGATGGGGTCTCCTGGCACAGGCCGGCAGCAGTTCGCGTACTGAACGGATGCGTTTTCGCTGCCGTCCAAAGTCACGCCACCTTGCGACAGGGTTTCGTGGGATGAATACCTTTCACGGGTCAGCAACAGGGCATCGGGTCGGTGTCCATGTTCCGTCATCAGCACCATGAGGCGTTTCGCCACGATGCCCGCAATGCGTTTGCCCAGACCGATGTCGGTCATGAGTTCATTGCGTGTTCGATTGCCTGTGAAGCGGAGCAGCTTGTCCCACAGTGCCTGGTTCTCCGACTCGGTCGGCAGGCGTTCCAGCCCCTCGGCCCTCAGGGCCTGGGTCAAAAGCTTTTCGCCCAGTCCCGCTGATTCGGTATGTGCCAGCGTTTTGAGGTAGTGGCGAATCTTCGAGCGTGCGCGGCCCGTGCGCACGAAGCCCAGCCAGGCGGGATTGGGCGTGGACACCGGCGCCGTGATGATCTCCACCACATCGCCGTTCTTGAGTTCGGTCCGCAGGGGGACCTGCTCGTTGTTGATCTTGGCGGCCGTGGTGCGGTCACCCACATTGCTGTGGATGGCATAGGCGAAATCGACCACCGTGGCGCCCCGTGGCAGTGCCATGATCTGGCTCTTTGGGGTGAAGACATAGACCGCATCGGGGAACAGGTCCACCTTCACATGGTCCCAGAACTCCGCGGCATCCCGCGTTTCGTTCTGAATGTCGAGCAGCGACTGGAGCCACTTGGTGCCAAGGCGCTCCGCGGCCGATCCGTCGGCGTCCTGTGCTTTGTACAACCAATGGGCGGCCACGCCGGCTTCCGCCACCACGTGCATTTCCTCGGTGCGCATCTGAAATTCGATGTTGACTCCGGAAGGTCCAACCAAGGTGGTGTGCAGCGACTGGTAGCCGTTGAGCTTGGCGATGGCAATGTGGTCCTTGAATCGCCCAGGAACAGGCTTGTACATCTGATGCAGCACGCCCAATGCCGTGTAGCAATCGACCACGGTCGGCACGATCACGCGAAAGCCGTAGATGTCGGTCACCTGGGCAAAGCTCAGGTGCTTGGTGTCCATCTTCTGGTAGATGGCATAGAGCGTTTTCTCGCGGCCTGCGAGGCGGGCTTTCATGCCCAACTTCGAAAACGCGGTGTCGACCTCGGTTTGAACCCGCTGCACGATATCGCGCCGGCGGTTGCGCGATTTGTTCACCGCCTTGGACAGGGTCGCGTAGCGCCAGGGATGGAGATGCCGGAATGACAGATCCTGCAGCTCCCGGTAGGTCTGGTTCAGCCCAAGCCGGTGGGCGATGGGGGCATAGATCTCGAGGGTTTCGGAAGAAATGCGGCCCCATTTGCTGCGCGGCATGTCCGAGAGCGTGCGCATGTTGTGCGTGCGGTCGGCCAGCTTGATCAGAATGACCCGTACATCGCGGGCCATTGCCAACAGCATCTTGCGGAAGGACTCGGCCTGGTTCTCTTCGCGGGTGTTGAACTGCAGCTTGTCGAGCTTGGTGAGGCCATCCACCAATTCGGCCACCGGCAGGCCAAAGCGATCGATGAGATCGGACTTGGTGACGCCGCAATCTTCCATGGCGTCGTGCAGCAGTGCCGCCATCAGCGCCTGGCCATCCAGCTTCCAGGTGGCGCACTGGGCTGCCACTGCGATGGGGTGGGTGATGTAGGGCTCGCCGCTGTTGCGCAACTGCCCCAGGTGGGCTTCGTCGGCAAAGCGGTAGGCCTGCCTCACCTGTTCGATGCTGGCTGCGTCGAGGTAGCCGAGGTTCTCGGTGAGGGCCGCAAAACTGGCCGCTGCTGCGTTGGCGGCTGCTGCGGACGTGCCGCCCGCCGCCCCGCTTTCGCCGGGGCGCGGGTCTTGGGCAGATGGTTTATTCAAGACCGCATTCATCCCTTTAATGTAGCTTGCTGGGGAGATCGGGGTTTTTGGCCAAAAAAAGCACCGCAAAGCGGTGCTATTGGGCTGCAGCAGCAGACCTGGGCGCGTCAGCCCGGAACCTTTTTCAGCATCTCCAGACCGACCTTGCCTTCGGCGATTTCGCGCAAGGCGGTCACCGCAGGTTTGTTGCGGCTTTCGATCTTTGGGGCATGGCCTTGGCTCAGCATGCGTGCGCGGTACGTGGCTGCCAGCACGAGTTGAAAGCGGTTGGGGATGTGCTCGAGACAGTCTTCAACGGTAATGCGGGCCATGCGTCTTCTCCAGAAGGATCAGGTGATATTGAGGGATTCGAACGTGTCGGCCCGTGCACGGCGTTGCGCCGCATACTTCAGCCGCTGAGCGTGGACGATGGTTTTCAGGTCGAAAAGCGCACGCTCAAAGAGTTCGTTGATTATAACGAAGTCGAATTTGTATGCCTGTTCCATTTCCTGGGCGGCATTCTTCAGCCGGATCTCGATCACGTCCGGAGCGTCTTCCCCGCGGCGTTCCAGGCGGGATCTCAGTTCTTCCCAACTGGGGGGGAGAATGAAGATGAGGACGGCATTCGCAAAGGCCTGTTTGACCTGGATCGCGCCCTGGAAGTCGATTTCCAGGACCACATCGGCGCCTTGCGCGATGCGCTCCTCGATGGCCTTGCGGGATGTGCCATAGCGGCGGCCGTGCACGTGGGCCCACTCCACGAAGCCGTCGGAGGCGACCATGGCGTCGAATTCCTGCTCCGAGGTGAAGAAGTATTCGCGGCCGTGCTTTTCCTGCCCACGCGGTGCCCGGGTGGTGTGCGAGACCGAAGGCTGCACATGGGAGTCCAGCTCCAGCAAAGCCTTGACCAGGCTCGATTTGCCCGCGCCGCTGGGCGCTGCCACTACGAATAGATTTCCAGGGTAGTCCATGCGGGATAGGTGCTGGCTGCTATCAAAAAAGGATTATCACTCACTCGATGTTCTGGACCTGCTCGCGCATCTGCTCGATCAGGACCTTCATGTCCACGCTGATGCGCGTGAGTTCCATCGCGGCGGACTTGGAGCCGAGCGTGTTGGCTTCGCGGTGCAGTTCCTGGATGAGAAAGTCCAGGCGTTTGCCCACTTCGCCGCCTTTCTTGAGCAGGCGCTCGATCTCGTCCAGGTGCGAATCCAGCCGGGTGATCTCTTCCGCGACGTCGATGCGGATGGCGAAGGCGGTGGCCTCGGTCAGGGCGCGGTCCTGGGCGGCTTCGGGCAGCGTGGCGTTGTCGGCCAGGGCCATGGCCTCCTTCCAGCGTTCCATGAAACGCTGGCGCTGCTGCTCCACCAGCTTGGGAACCAGCGGCGTGGCCTGGTGGGCCAGGGCACGCAGTTGTTCGAGCCGGTCCTGCAGCATGGCCGACAGGCGCTTGCCTTCGCGTTCCCGGGCTTGGACGAGGTCTTTCAGTGCTTTTTGGGCCAGGGCGGGGACGGCATCGCTCCAGTCGTCCTGGGCGGAGCCGGCATTCGCGCACAGGCGCAGGGCGTCGGCGACGCTCAAGGGGGCCGCGTCGGGCAGCCAGGCACGAACGGCGTCCTGCGCGGAGTTCAGCCGCTGCAGCAGGCGGGGCGCCGGGTCGGGCAGGGTGGTGGTGTCTTCGTTCTCGATGGAGGCGCGGACTTCGACCTTGCCCCGCTTGAGGCGGGCGGTGAGCAGGCTGCGCAGCACCGGCTCCTGGGCGCGCAACTCGTCGGGCAGGCGGAACGACAGATCCAGGAAACGGCTGTTGACGGACCGGATCTCCAGCCCCAGGCGGCGGGTGCGGCCATCGGTTTCGCCCCCTCCCGCGGATGCACTTTGCTGTGCGCTGGCGTATCCGGTCATGCTGTAAACTGCCATTGGACTTTTCGGTGGTTGCTTGCGATCCGGCGATTATCCGGGTTCCGATTCGTGCCCGAGGTTTCTTCGCAAAATATGTCAAAAATCAAGCCGGCCCCCCTGCCGCCCGACACCACGATTGGTGGCTACCGCGTGGTGCGCCGGCTCTCCTCCGGCGGCTTCGGCGTGGTGTATCTGGCCATCGATCCCGACGGCCAGCAGGTCGCCATCAAGGAATATCTGCCGTCTTCCCTGGCCACCCGCGGCCCGGGCGAGTTGCTGCCCAAAGTGCCTCCCGAAAAGCTGTCGCTGTACCGCCTGGGCCTCAAGAGTTTCTTCGAGGAAGGCCGGGCCCTGGCGCAGATCTCGCACGCCTCGGTGGTGAGCGTGCTCAATTTCTTTCGGGAAAACGAAACCGTCTACATGGTGATGAACTACCTGGAAGGGGCCACCCTGCAGGACTTCATCATCACCGCGCGCGACCTCAAGACGCAGAAGGTGTTCCGCGAGTCCACGATCCGCTCGCTGTTCGACGAGGTGCTGCGCGGCCTGCGCATCGTGCACCAGCACAAGATGCTGCACCTCGATATCAAGCCGGCCAACATCTTCATCACCGACGACAACAAGGCGGTGATGATCGACTTCGGCGCGGCGCGCGAGGTGCTTTCGAAGGAGGGCAACTTCATCCGCCCGATGTACACGCCCGGCTTCGCGGCGCCCGAGATGTACCGCCGCGATTCGTCGATGGGCCCCTGGACCGACATCTACGCGATCGGCGCCTGCATCTACGCCTGCATGCAGGGATTCCCGCCCAACGAGGCGCCGCAGCGCTCCGACAAGGACCGCCTGTCGCTGGCGCTGACCAAGCTGCGCGGCGTTTACTCCGACAACCTGATCGAGGTGGTCGAATGGTGCATGGCGCTCGACCCGCTGTCGCGGCCCCAGTCGGTGTTCGCCTTGCAAAAGGAACTGAGCCGCGAGGGCGAGCGGCGCTACACCAAGCTGTCCGTGGGCGAGAAGATGCGCCTGCAGCTTGATACGCTGGTGTCCGATACCAAGAAGAATGTGCAGAAGGTGGGCGAGGCCACGCGAATGGGGGCGAAGCCGAAATGAAATTCTCCGTCTTCCAGGTCAGCCGTCGTGGTGGCCGCGAAACCAATGAAGACCGCATGGGCTACTGCTACACGCGGGAGTCCAGCCTGTTCGTGCTGGCGGACGGCATGGGCGGCCACCCGGAGGGCGAAGTGGCGGCGCAACTGGCGCTGCAGACGGTGTCCGCCGCGTTCCAGCGCCACGCCAAGCCCACGCTGGAAGACGTACACGGATTTCTGGCCGACGCGCTGCTGGCCGCACACCACCAGATCCTTCGCTACGCGGCCGACCGCGGCATGCTGGACACGCCCCGCACCACGCTGGTCGTGGCGGTGGTGCAGGAAGGGTCCGCCAGCTGGATCCACTGCGGCGACTCGCGCCTGTACATGGTGCGCGGGGGCGAGCTGTTCACGCGCACGCGCGACCACTCGTACCTGGAACTGCGCAACATGCCGCTGCAGGGCATCGAACGGGTGAACCGCAATGTGCTGTTCACCTGCCTGGGATCGCCGACCAAGCCCATCTACGACATCACCGGCCCGGTGGCCCTGGAGCAGGGCGACCGCATCCTGCTGTGCTCCGACGGCCTGTGGGGCACGCTGGACGACGAGACCATCGCCCGCCAGCTGAGCCGCCTGCCGGTCTCGCAGTCGGTGCCCGACATGGTCGAAGACGCACTGCGCAAGGCCGGCGACACCAGCGACAACGTGACCGTGGTGGCGCTGGAGTGGGAGACGCCGGACGCGTTCGAATCCACCCAGGGCATTTCGACCGACAGCATCAGCGACGACGGGTTTTCCTCCACGATCCAGGCCGGTCCACTCGATATGGTGGACGACGACCTGGACGACGAGGCCATCGAACGTTCCATCGCCGAGATCAACGAGGCCATCCGCCGCTCGGCGGCCCGCAAGGCCTGAACGCTCGCTCCGCCCGGCGCTCGGCCGGACGCAGTGCCTGCCGGATGACCGTTTCGTTTTCGCCGCCCTGTTTTCGTTTTCTACCGGACCCCATTCCATGACCTCTTTCACCCGTCCGGGCGGCCGTGCCGCCGACCAGTTGCGCCCGGTGCGCATCACCCGCCGCTACACCATGCACGCCGAAGGCTCGGTGCTCATCGAGTTCGGCAACACCAAGGTGCTGTGCACCGCGTCGGTGGAAGAGCGCGTGCCGCCCCACAAGCGCGGCAGCGGCGAGGGCTGGGTGACGGCCGAGTACGGCATGCTGCCCCGGTCCACCCACACCCGCAGCGACCGTGAGGCGGCCCGCGGCAAGCAGAATGGCCGCACGCAGGAGATCCAGCGCCTGATCGGCCGCAGCCTGCGGGCCGTGTTCGATCTCCAGCGCCTGGGCGAGCGCACCCTGCAGCTCGACTGCGACGTGATCCAGGCCGATGGCGGCACGCGCACGGCGGCCATCACGGGTGCCTGGGTCGCGGCGCAGGATGCGGTGGCCCATCTGATCGCGCGCGGCAAGCTGGCCGAATCGCCGATCACGGCCCCGCTGGCGGCCATTTCGGTCGGCATCGTGGAAGGCACGCCGCTGCTCGATCTGGAGTACGTGGAAGACGTGGCCTGCGACACCGACATGAACGTGGTGATGACCGGCGCCGGCCACTTCGTGGAGGTGCAGGGCACGGCCGAAGGCGTGGCGTTCACCCGCCAGGAGATGGACCGCCTGCTGTCGCTGGCCGAAAAGGGCGTGGCCGAACTGGTGGCGCTGCAGCAGCAGGCGCTGCGCAACGGATAGCGATAGCGAATGCGGCCTTGGCTGTGCCTGGCCGGCTCCCCCTTTGCACCGATGGAAATCGCATTTGCTATTGAATTTGTAGCGGTATGCCCTAGATGAATATGCGCTGGAAGCCATTTTGACCATGAAACTCGTACTCGCATCCAACAACCAGGGCAAGCTGGCCGAACTGCAGACGCTGCTGGCGCCGCTCGGCGTGGTGCTCGTGCGCCAGGCGGACCTGGGCGTCGGCGAGGCGGCCGAGCCCTTTCGGACCTTCGTGGAGAACGCGCTGGCCAAGGCACGCTTTGCCGCCCAGCACACCGGACTGCCGGCGCTGGCCGATGACGCCGGCCTGTGCGTCGATGCCTTCGACGGATTGCCGGGCGTGGACACGGCCTATTACGCGACCCGATTCGGCTACGACAAGGGCGACGCGAACAACGTGCGCGCGCTGCTGGAGCAGATGCAAGGCATCGACCAGCGCCGCGCGGCGATGGTGAGCACCCTCGTGGCGGTGCGCACGCCCGAGGACCCGGAGCCGCTCATCGCCGTGGGCCGGGTCGTGGGCGAGATCGCGCGCGAGCCGCGTGGCAGCCAGGGCTTCGGGTTCGATCCGATCATGGTCGTGCCCGAGTTCGGCAAGACCTTCGCCGAGCTGCCGACGGAGGTGAAGAACGCCCATAGCCACCGGGGCCGTTCGGCGCAGCAGATGCTGGCGCTGATGCGCGAGCGCTGGTTCTGAGGCGCTCGCGCCTTTCGGAGATTCCTGGCCGTGTCCCTTTCCATTCCCATCGTTCCCGAGTCCTCGGCGGAGGCCGCGCCGGCGCCCGTGCGCGACGTGCAGCACTCCATGCGGCCCGGCGTGCTGCAGCTGGGCAGCCTGCCGCCGCTGTCGCTGTACGTGCACCTGCCCTGGTGCCTGAAAAAATGCCCCTACTGCGATTTCAACTCGCATGAGTACCGCGAGGGTGGCGGTGCGCAGGCCTTGCCCGAGCAGCGCTACCTGGACGCCTTGATGGCCGACCTGGAGGCGGCGCTGCCGCTGATCTGGGGCCGGACGGTGCACAGCATCTTCATCGGCGGTGGCACGCCCAGCCTGTTCTCGCCCGCCGCCATCGACCAGTTGATCGGCGGCCTGCGCGCGCGGCTGCGCCTGGAGGCGGACTGCGAGATCACGATGGAGGCCAATCCCGGCACGTTCGAGAAGGACCGCTTCCGGGCGTACCGCGCGGCCGGGGTGACGCGGCTGTCGATCGGCGTGCAGAGCTTCGACGACCGTTTCCTGAAGGCGCTGGGGCGGGTGCACGACGGTGCCCAGGCCATGGCCGCGGTGGAAGAGGCTGCGCAATCGTTCGAGACCTTCAACCTCGACATCATGTACGCCCTGCCGGGCCAGACGCTCGCCGATCTGGAGCAGGACATGCGCACCGCGCTGGCGCTGGGGCCGCCGCACATTTCGATCTACCACCTGACCATCGAGCCCAACACGGTGTTCGCCAAGTTCCCGCCCGTGGTGCCCGAGGACGACCAGGCCTACGCCATGCTGGACCGCATCACCGAGATGACGGCGCAGGCCGGGCTGCAGCGCTATGAAATCTCGGCCTATGCACGCGAGGGCCACGGCTGCTTCCACAACACCAACTACTGGCAGTTCGGCGACTACCTGGGCATCGGCGCGGGCGCGCACAGCAAGATCAGCTTCGCGCACCGCGTGGTGCGGCAGGTGCGCTTTCGGGACCCCGGACGGTACATGGACCACGCGCTGGCAGGCCATGCGGTGGCGCAGGACGACGAGGTGCGCCGGGCGGACCTGCCGTTCGAATACATGCTCAACGCGTTGCGCCTGCGCGAGGGGTTTGCGCTGCAGGACTTCATGGCGCGCACGGGCCTGCCGTTGACCGCGATTGCCAAGGCGCTGGACGAGGCCGAGCGCAAGGGCCTGATCGAGCGCGACATGGCGCGCGTGCGCCCGACCGAGCGGGGCTTCGATTTCCTGAGCGACCTGCAGGCGCTCTTTCTGGCCGACTGACGGGCGAGCGCTCCGGCGCCTGGACCGCCACCACCGGCCGAGCCCACCGGGTTCAGGTCGTCAGCCGCAGCGCGCCGCGACGATGCGGCCGTTGGCGTCCACCTGTAGGTTCAGGCGGGTGGCGTCGAATTCCTTGGTCACGATCTGGTCGGGGCGCAGTACGCGGGCCATCTGCGCGCCGGAGCGCACCCGGGCGTATTCCACCACCTTGGCCGTGCTGTTCTGGCCCACCACCACCTGTGCGGGCGGGCCGCTGCAGATGCCGCCCACGGGCGCGCCCGTGCTGCTGGTGGTGCCTGGCGTGGCGCTGCCCCAGGGGGCGTTGGTGGAGCAGCCGGCGGCCAGCAGGGCGGCGGCGGTGAGGGCGAGGGCCGTCAGGGAGCGTTGGGACATGTTGGAAAGCGATGTCGTTGGTGAATGAAAGGAGCACACCTTAGCGCAGGGTGCTGGCGGCAGGGTCACTAGTGGTAACGCGGCAGCGGTCCCCGTGGCGTCCCCGCGGCCAGGGGGGCCGAAGGGTCAATTCCGCGCCGGCGCAGGGAGCGCCGCCGCGGAAGCATCCAGGCCCAGGTCGCGCACCTTGGCCGCCGCCGCGTTGGCTTGCGACGCGGAGGCGAACGGCCCCACCCGCACGCGCAGCAGCTTCTGCCCGCCCGAGGTGGTGACGGGCTGCGACGTGGCCGGCAGGCCAGCCTCCCGCAGCCGGGCATGGGCGCGGCGCGCATTGGCGGGTTCGGCAAAGAGGCCGACGTTGATGTACAGGCGCCGGTCGGGCGCGGCGGTCGCGCTGGATGCACTCGCAGCTGGGGTGGAGGTTTTGTCCGAGGCCGTCGCCGTCCGAGCCGCGGCGGGCTTGGGCGCGGAGGCGCGCGGTCTGGTCGGTTCGGCAGCCGCACGGCTGGCGGGTGCGGCTTTCGAGGCCGCCGTGGCCAGGGCCGACGCTGGTGCTGACGCGGCTGTCGCCTGCGCTGGCATGGCGGTCGGGACGGAGGCCGCGGATGGAGCGGGCCGGGCGGCGGGCGACTGCACGGGGGAGGACGCGCTGAGCACCGTGGCCCGCGTGGGTTCTGCCGAGACCTGGGAGGCGACGGCGGATGCCGGAGCCGCTATGGACGGGGCCGCTGCGGAGGAGGCCGCTGGCGCGCGCGGAGTGGCTTGCGGGGCTGGTGCTTTCGCCGGCAGCGAAGCCGCAGGGACGGGCGCGGCGGGCGCACTGGTCCCGGCTGCGGGGGGGGCGGTGGGAGCGGGGCCAGGGAGCGGGGCGGTGGCCGGCGCTTCGGCCTGCACGGCACCGCTGTCCCTGTTCGATGCCGCTGGCCTGGCGGCAGGTGCCACCCCGATGGCGGTCGCTGGCACGGCCGATGCGGCGGGCATGGGTGCTGCCGCAGGGGGGCTGCCGGTGGCAGGGCCTGCCAAAGAAGCCCCGGCAGGCAGCAGCAGGTACAGCGCCAGCGCGGCCATCGCCAGCGCCACGTTGGCCGCGGCGATCCACCCCAGCCGGCGCCGGGTCGCTGCGCGGCGGGCGAGCCATTCGCCCGCCTGGGGCAAGGTGGCCGAGGCCGATAGCGCCTTGGTGATGCGCTTGCGCACCTCTGCGTGGAAGATGGCGTCGCCGTAGAGCCCGGGCACCACCGTGGCGGCCAGCAGGAGAGCGAGCAGCACGCCCGACAGCACCGGCAGCGGCCACTGCACCACGTACTGGCCCAGCGCGAACACCAGCAACGCCACGCCTTCGAGGGCCGCCACATAGACGAGGGCGGCCCCCCAGAGCTGGCGGAACACCAGCCAGTTCAGCGTGCACAGGGCCGCGGCCCAGTTCCAGCGCGGCAGCGGGCGGCCCGCGGTGTCGAGCCGCTCGAAGGCGGGCAGGTAGTAGTCGGCATTGACCGGGCCGATCGCGGCGCGGTAGAGCGTTCCCATCGTGGTGTCGTCGGAGCGGCGGGGAACGAGGGCGGCATGGGCCGAATAAGCCGTGTGGGCAAGCATGGCGAGATTCTGGCACGCACCCCGCCGTGTGGGGCGCTGGGGGAGTGCGGTTTACCCGGGGCGGTGCGGTGTGTCGGGCGTGTCCGGGGCGGCCGGCGGGGCATGGACGATGGTGTACAGGCCCACGTCCACCCGGCCGGTGCTGAAGCCGGCTTCGCAATAGCACAGGTAGTACTCCCACAGCCGACGGAACGGCGCATCGAAGCCCAGCGGCTCGATCGTGGGCCAGGTGCTCAGGAAGCGGTGGCGCCATTCGGCCAGGGTGGTCGCATAGCTGGGGCCGAAGGTTTCCGCGGCCTGCAGCGCCAGGCCCGCGTTCGCCAGCGCTTGCCGCAGCCGCGAGGGCGAGGGCAGCATGCCGCCCGGAAAGATGTAGCGCTGGATGAAGTCGGTGGTGCTGCGGTACTGCTCGAACTGTGCGTCCGCGATGGTGATGACCTGTACCACCGCCCGGCCGCCGGGGCGCAGCCGCTCTTTGAGCGTTTGGAAATAGGCCGGCCAGTAGCGCTCGCCCACGGCCTCCAGCATTTCGATGGAGACGATGTGGTCGAACTGGCCTTCGACGTCGCGGTAGTCCTGCAGCCGCAGGTCGATGTGCTCGGTGAGCGCCTCTTCGTGCACGCGCTGGCGGGCGTGGCGCAGTTGCTCGGACGACAGGGTGAGGCCGGTCACCGATGCGCCGGTGTCGCGGGCCAGGGCAATGGCCAGGGCGCCCCAGCCGCAGCCGATCTCCAGCACGCGTTCGCCGGCCCGGGGCGCCAGCAGGGTGGCGATGCGGGCCAGCTTGGCCTGCTGGGCCTGCTCCAGCGATTCCTGGCCCGTGCCGTAGATGGCGCTGGAATAGAGCATGTCCGGGTCCAGCCACTGGGCATAGAAATCGTTGCCCATGTCGTAGTGGAACGAGATGTTCTGGCGGCTGCCCCGGCGGGTGTTGGCGCGGCGCAGGTGGAACAGCCGCGCCAGCAGCCGCGCCGGCAGGCTGGCCTGTAGCGCACGGCCCCAGCCGGCCTCGTTGCGCACGCCCAGTTCCAGCAGGGCGGCCAGGTCGGGGCTGGACCATTCACCCTGACGGTAGCTCTCCGCCAGGCCCAGGTCGCCGCCCACGGCCAGGCGCCACAGCGGGCGCCAGCGGTGTAGCACGAGGGTGCCGTGGGGCCCGGGCTCGGTGCCGCGGCCTTCGGCGCGTTCGCCGCCGGGCAGCTCCACGGTCAGGGTGCCGCAGCGCACGTTGGTCAGCAGGCGGCGCAGCACGCGCTGCAGGGGCCGCGACCGCCAGGTGGCCCGGCGGGGCATCGACGCGACCGCATGCGTGCCGTCCGTCGGAAGTCCGGTGGAGGGGGTGGGGAGGGTCATAGGTCTTTGGTTTTGATGATGGTCACGGGCAGGGCCGGCGCGGGCGGCTTGGTGTGCAGCGGCACCCTTTTGATCCAGAGCTTCAGTGCTTCCCAGTGGATGGCGCCCATCACTTTCAGCGTGAGCAGCGGGTGGGTGAGGAAGGTGCGGGCGAGGGCGCGGTCGTCGAGCGGCCGGCGGCGCGCGTGGAAGCGCGCGACCAGCACGGGTCCGTTCGCATCGCTGGCCGTGATGCTCACGCCCAAGTGGTCGCGCTGCGCCGCAGGCAGGGCGATGTCGAAGGCATAGCGCATCGATAGCCCCAGAAAGGGCGACACATGGAATTCCTTGTCGCACGACTGCCGGATGCGGGTGGCGTGCTGCTCGGCTTCGGGGACGGCAATGAGATAGCTGTGGCGCTCGCCGAAGGTGTTGTTCACCTCGTAGAGCAGGGCCTGGAGCGCGCCGTCGGGCCGGTGGCAGAAGTACACGGTCAGCGGGTTGAAGGCGTAGCCCAGGATGCGGGGCATGGTCAGCAGCTGGATGCGGCCGCCGGGCGCCAGCCCCGCCCGGGACAGTTGCTGCTCCACATGCTGGCGCATCGGCAGGCCCTCGGCGCCGCCGTAGTCCTTCTCGTGCAGGCTGAACAGGTTGAAGCGGTTGACGGAGAACAACCGCAGGCGTCGGTCGAGCCCTGCCAGTTCGTCCAGATCGATCAGCAGCGAAAAGACGCGGTACTGCAGCCGGTGCCGCGCCGGGCTGAGCCGCTGGTGCATCACGCGGCCGGTATAGAGCGCGGACTGGCCCTTCACCGCGCGGCTCCCAGGCGTGCCGCTGCGTGCGCAGAGGCCACGGGCAGGTGGATGCGGCCGGATTCGTCGTTCACGCTCCAGGGCCGGCGCACGCCGCCCAGGGCCTCCGCCACGGCGAGGCCGGCCTGCAGCCCGTCTTCGTGGAACCCGGAGCCGAAGTAGGCGCCGCAGAACCAGGTGCGCCGCTGGCCCTGCAGCGACCAGAGCGATCGCTGGGCCTGCATGGCGGCGCCGTTGAAGATCGGGTGCTCGTAGGTCTGCGTGTGCAGCAGGTGGCGGGGGGGCGGCTCCTGCGTGGGGTTGAGCGTGAGGAACAGCGGGGTGGCGTCCGGAATGTGCTGCAGGCGGTTCATCCAGTAGGTCACGCTCAGGGCCTCGCTGCGTTCGCGCTCGGCGGCGTAGTTCCAGCTGGACCACACCGCGCGGCGCCGGGGCATGAGGGCCGGGTCGTTGTGCAGCACGGCCCGGTTGCGGCTGTAGCCGAAGGCGCCGAGCAGCTCGGTCTCTGCCTGGCTCGCATCCGGCAGCAGGCGCAGGGCCTGGTCGGCATGGGTGGCGATGACCACTTGGTCGAAACGCCGCGATTCCTGCGCATCGCCCGTGCGCACGTAGGCACCCTCGGCGGTGCGTCGCACTTCGATGGCCGCGCTGTCCAGGCGCAGCCCCTGCCCGAGAACCTCCGTGATCTTCTGCACGTAGCGCTGGCTGCCGCCTTGCACGGTGCGCCAGGCCGGACGGTGCCCGAGGTTCAGCAGGTGGTGGTTTTCGCAAAAGCGCACGAACGCCTGGACGGGGTACTCGCCAATGCGCGCCGCGGGCGTGGACCAGATGGCGGCGGCCATGGGATAGAGGTGGTCCTCGCGGAACGCCCGGCCATAGCCATGCTGGTCTAGATAGGCATCGAGCGAGAGGTCGCCCAGTTGGCGGACATCGGTGGGCGCCCGGCGGTAAAAGCGAACCAGATCACGCAGCATCGACCAGAAACGGGGGCTCAGCAGATTGCGGCGCTGGGCGAAGACGCCGCCGAAGCCGGTGCCGCTGTATTCGAGTGCGCCGCCGTCCAGGCTCACGCCGAAGGACATGTCGGTGGCCAGCGTGGCCACCTGCAGGTGCGCGAACAGCGCCGTCAAGTTGGGATAGGCCGATTCGTTGTAGACGATGAACCCGGTGTCCACGGCGATGTCGCCCTCCGGCCCGGGCACGTGGACGGTGTGGCTGTGGCCGCCGGGCCGCTGGTCGGCCTCGAACAGCGTGACCTGGTGGCGTTGGGCGAGCAGCCACGCTGCCGACAGGCCGGAAATGCCGCTGCCGATCACGGCCACGTCCAGCGGCCGCCCCGTCGGGGCGGCCTTGGCGGGCGATGCGGGCGCAGGCGCCGCGTGGATTGTCATTTCGTCCATCCTCGAAGTCTCCTCGCGGAGTATTGTGTCGGTATACGCAGTGACCACGCGTTTGGATTCCACCAGATGGGCGTGATCTAATCCGCCGGGTGTTGCGTATGAGCAGCATGACCACCGTCCGCCAGCCCGCAGAGCGGCCTTCCAGGCCTCGAAAATCCTGGCCTCCTTATTTGTCGATCGTGACCCAGCCACCCACCCATGGAGCCCATCCGACGGGAGACGCGTTGAGCGCCCTGGTCCAGGCGGTGGCCGCCCAGGGTGACCGGCAGGCGTTCGCGGCGCTGTTCAAGCACTTCGCCCCGCGCGTGAAGGCCTACCTCATGCGCCTCGGGACCCCAGAGAGCGTGGCGGAGGACCTGGCTCAGGAGGCGCTGGTCAGCGTCTGGCGCAAGGCGCACCTGTTCGACCCGGCGCATGCCGGAGTCTCCACCTGGGTGTTCACGATTGCGCGCAACCTGCGGGTGGACCACTTCCGGCGCCGATCCAACTTGGCGCTGGAACAGGACGAAGGCCAGGGCGAGCAGCTGCCCGACACGGCGCCTGCGCCCGAAGAACACTGCTACGCCGCGAAACAGGAGCGCGACGTGCGGCATGCCCTGCAGCAGCTGGCGCCCGAGCAGGCTCAGGTGCTGCGGCTGTCTTTCTTCGAAGAGCATCCCCACGCCCGGATCGCGCAGGATCTGGGCATTCCGCTGGGCACCGTGAAATCGCGGGTCCGCCTGGCGATGAACCATTTGCGCCGCTTGCTCGGCCACCTTGAGCCATGACGATCCAACACCATCCTGCCGACAACGTGCTGCTGGCCCAGGCCGCCGGGCACCTGCCCGCGGTTGCCTCGCTGCTGATCCAGGCGCATGTGGCCATGTGCGCGCAATGCCGCGAGCGCTTGTGCATACTCGAAATGGTGGGCGGTGCCATGCTGGACGGCATCGCCCCGGCCACGTTGCAGCCCGATGCCCTGGCGCGCACCCTGGCCGCCATCGACGGCGCTGCACATCGCCCTGTCCCTGGCCGGCGGTCATCGACACGCCCGGCGTCTTGGCCGGAAGGCGCCTTCTGGCCCGATGCGCTCGATGCTTGCCAGGTCTCCCCCTGGCGCTGGCTGGGCCCCGGTATGCGCTGGAGCCGCGTGACCCTGCCGGACGATGCCCAGGCCAACGTGCTGCTCCTGCGCATCGGTGCGGGCAAGCGTTTACCCCAGCACACGCACAGCGAGGTGGAATGGACCCAGGTGCTGCATGGCGCCTTCCACGATGGGCGCGCGCGGTTCGGCCCGGGAGATTTCGACGGCGCCGATGGGCAGGTGCACCATCAGCCGGTGGTGGAGCCGGGCGGCGAATGTATCTGCCTGGCGGGCATCGAGGGCCGGGTGGTTTTCGATGGTGCCATCGCGCGTTGGGTCGGTGCGCTCGCCGGCATGTGAGCGGATGCGCGCCCCGTCGAAGGGCGCGCCGCGAAAACCAATCAGCGCAGCGGACCGCCCCAGCGCAGGGTGGCCAGGCAAGCGGCCGTGGCGGCTGCGCCCGTGACGAAAGCGCCCCAGCACATGTCGGCGATCGTCACGCTCCACGGCCAGTCTTTCAGGGTGGCCTGGTTGGTCAGGTCGTAGGTGGCGTAGGCGATCAGCCCCAGCAGGGCGCCCATGCCCAGGGCCGATGCCCAGCTGCGCTGCTCCACCGCAGGCAACACCGCCATCACGACCACGCCGGCGACGTAGATCAGGTAGAACAACGCCGCGGGCGCCACCGAAAACTTGTCCTGCATGAGGTGCCCGATGGCGGGGCGGTAAAGGCGGTCAGCCATGGTGGAGAGCCATACGGCGTCGAGCGCCAGGAAGACCAGGGCTGTGGATGCATAGGCGACGGCAAGGGGGCGGATCATCATGGGTGTTCTCCTGGGGGGCGGTTATTTCAATCGGTAGCTGAGTCGGCGGCCGCTGCCCACGGTGGAATCGAGGCCGATCCACGCGCCGTCGGCGGCATACCAGAGGTCAATCGGGTGCGGCAGCCCGGTGATGCGCCAGCGCACTGCCGCCACGGTTTCGCCCCGCACGTCGAGTGTGCCTTCGCCCTGCCGCACCACTTGCACGGCATCGATCTTGCCGGTCTGGGCATTGAGCAACTGCGTCGAGCTGCGGATGGCCGGGTTCCAGTAGGCAAAACTCAAGGTGCACGCGGGCATGCCTTCGGCGGGCGGAGTGGTGCTGCCCGGTGCGGGAAAGCGCAGGTCCACTTTGTTGACCTTGCCGTCGTCCTGCGTCTCCGCGGTGATGGCTTCAAGGCATCCATCTCGCCAAAGTTCACGGGCATCGTGCCGGTAGCGATAGACCACCAGGCCGAGCAGCTTGACGGCAAAGCGTGCTTCGCTGGTCAGCACACGCTCTTGGGCCGCAGGCGCCGACAGGCGAAAGCGGTGTTCGCCGATCGGCGTGCCATCCAGGGCCACCTGGAAATTCCACTCGTTGGCCGCCGGCATTGCCGCGGCTGCAGGCATGGCCGTGGCGGTCCACAGCAAGGCGGCGGCAATGCACCAGGCGGTTTGCCGGCCGCAGGATGCAAGGCGGCCGGTCATCGGGGGCCTCCGGTGCGCGGTGGTCCCGGAATGAAGGCATTGGTGCGCAGCATGTACTCGCGGTAGGCCGGGCGCCGCTCGGCGATGTCTTTTTCCAGCAGCGCCACGCCCGACACGCGCAGCAGCAGGACCGTCATGAGCGCGGGCGACACGATGGTCCACACGCCCGCCCAGCCCGTGCCTGCGAGCGCCAAGAGCCAGAGGCCCCACCAGACGCAGGCTTCACCGAAATAGTTGGGGTGGCGCGTGAACCGCCACAGGCCCCGGTCCATGACCTGCCCCGCATGGGCGGGATCGGACTTGAAGCGCGCCATCTGCGCATCGCCCACCGCCTCGAACACGATGCCGAATCCGGCCAGGGCGATGCCGATCGCATCGATCGTGCCCAGCGGGTGGGGCGATGCCGCCAGACCCGCCAGCAAGGGCGCCGAGACGATCCAGGCCAGCACGCCCTGCAGGCCGAACACGAGGTACAGGCTCTTGAAGGCGAAGTTCGGGCGGTTGCGTTCGCGCATCGCGCGGTAGCGGTGGTCTTCGCCATGCCCCCAATTGCGTGCGGTGATGTAGGCGCACAGCCGCAGTCCCCAGATCCCCGACAGCAGCAGCAACGCAATGCCCCGGGCCCCGAGGCTCGGGGCCAAGGCCCCATACACGGCGCCGCAGCCGGCAATGAGTATGGGCCAGGCCCGATCGGCCAAGCTGGCATCCTTGCGGGCCAGGCTCACCAGCCATGTGGCAATGGACGCGGACAGGGCCCAGGCGAGGCCGTACAGGGCCCAGGTGACGGTAGCCGATGCATTCATGCCGTTCCGATCAGTCGCGCCGGTCGAACAGGTAGTGACTCACCCACCACTGCTGCCCGCCGTCAAAGCCGAAGAGCTCTTCCACCGACAGGAAAAACAGGCGCCACCGGCTCCACCACGCCGGGGCGTCCTCTCCGTAGGTGCGGCGGAACAGTGGCATGAGCGCATCGTGTTGCAGATCCATGTTGTCCAGCCAGGCGCGGGCCGTGCGTTCGTAGTGCGTGCCGTCCCAGCGCCAGCGCCGCCGCAACTGCAGATCGTCCTGGCAGTGCAGGGCCAGATCGTCGCTGGGCATCATGCCACCGGAGAAGAAATGCTTGCTCATCCAGTCACTCGCATCGCGTTCCTCGAACGGATAGGGTGCCTCGCGGTGGGCGAACACGTGCATGAAGAACCGGCCCCCGGGTGCGAGCCAGTGCGATACGTTGGCGAAGGCCTGCGGCCAGTTGCGAAGGTGCTCAAACATCTCCACCGAAACGACGCGGTCGAAGCGGGCCGCAATGTCGAAGCGGTTGAAATCGCAGGTGATCACCTGCACGTTGGACAGACCGCGCCTGGCCGCCTCTGCATCGATGTAGGCGCGCTGCGAGTGCGAATTGGAAACGGCGGTGATGCGGCTGGCGGGGTAGCGCTGCGCCATCCACAGCGTGAGGGACCCCCAGCCGCATCCCAGCTCCAGAATGCGCTGCCCGTCGACCAGTCCGGCGTGCTCGCACGTTCGAAGGAGCGCCGCTTCTTCTGCCTGCGCCAGGGTGGCGGCTCCGTCGCCCCAGTAGCCGCTGCTGTACTTGCGATGCGGGCCGAGCACCGCGCCGAAGAATTCGGCCGGCACCTCGTAGTGCTGCTCGTTGGCCTTGTCGGGCAGCGGTGCCAGCTCGGCCTTGCGCATGGCATCCACGAAGGCCTGCGTCTGCTCTGCCGTGGCTTCGGCATCGCCGCTTCGCATTTCCTGAAGGCGTTCTTTCAGAAGCCGGCGAATGCCGTACCGCACCATCTGGTCGGGCACGATGCCCTGCTCGGCCCATCGAATGGCATTGGCGGTGCTTTTCGGCATGTGCGGCTCCTGGAATGCCGCGTCGGAATGTGCGGCCTGCTTTCTGTACGCAGGCTTGTGGCCGTTGGATTGCTGGCGGCGCGAAATTTCACTGCATAGCGCACCCGGTTTCATGCCGTCAGGTCCGGGTGCCGGTGGCGCCGTCCAGCACCATGCGCACGCTGCGTGCCAGGTCCGCCAACCGATAGGGTTTTTTCAGGATCTCGAACTCCGTCGGCGCCACGTTGGCCAGGCTGCCCATGTCGCGGTCGAACCCTGTAGTGAGCAGGATGTGGATGCCCGCCACGGTCTTGCGCATCTCCCGCGCGAGTTCGTAGCCGTTCAATCCCCCGGGCATCACCACGTCGGTGAAGAGCAAGTCCGGCAGCGCGTCCTGCGGCAACGCCCGCACCAGTTTCAGCGCGGCATGGGCGCTGTGCGCCACGTGCACGGTGTAGCCCAGCCCCTCAAGCATGGCCTGGGCCAGTTCGGCCACCTCGACCCGGTCGTCCACCACGAGGATGGTTTCACTGCCTCCCCGGTTTTTCGGGGTCAGCGATTCGGCCAGATCGGGATGGGGGCGGCCGTGCACGGCAGGGAAATACATGCGCACCGTGGTGCCCAGGCCCACTTCCGAATAGATGGTGACGGCGCCGCCCGACTGCTTGGCAAAGCCATACACCATCGACAGGCCCAGGCCCGTGCCCTTGCCTTCCTCCTTGGTGGTGAAGAAGGGGTCCATCACGCGCGACACCACTTCGGGCGGGATGCCGGCGCCGGTGTCCGTCACGGAGATGGTGGCGTAGTGACCGGACTGCAGTCCGGAGAAGGTGTCGCCATCCTGCGCATCCAGGTGGATGCCCTGGGTTTCCACGCGGATGCGGCCTCCGTTGGGCATGGCATCACGGGAGTTCAGCAACAGATTGAGCACAGCCACTTCGAGCTGCGTCGTGTCCAGCTCGCAGTTCGGCAGGTCTTCGCCGAGCACGTATTCCATCTCGATGGCTTCGCCCAGCGTGCGTTCGGCCAGCGTGGCCATGCCCCGGACGAGGCTGTTGAGATTGACCACCCGACCTTTGAGCTTTTGCTTGCGCGAGAAGGCCAGCAACTGCTGGGTCAGCGTGGATGCCTTGGATACCGCACTGCGAATGCTGTCGATGGAGCGGTCGATGTCCTGCGGCCCCAGGCGGTTGTTGCGGTTCTTGACGCGCATGACGTCCAGGTGCCCGGACATCACTTGAAGCAGGTTGTTGAAGTCGTGGGAGATGCCGCCGGTGAGCTGGCCGAGGGCCTCCATCTTCTGCGCCTGCGAGAGGGCTTCCTCCGCATCGCGCCGCCGGCTCACGTCCAACTGCGAGGCGAAGAAATAGACAAGCTCGCGCCGGCTGTTGTAGACCGGTGAGATGAAGAGGGCATTCCAGAACGAGGAGCCGTCCTTGCGGTAGTTGAGCAGCTCCAGCGAAATTTCGCGCCGCTGTTCAATGGCTTCGCGGATGGCAGCAATGGTGTTGCGGTCGGTCGCCGGGCCCTGCAGGAATCGGCAGTTGTGCCCCATGATCTCCTGGACGGAGTAGCCCGTCATCGCCACGAAAGCCCGATTGCAGAACACGATGGGGTTGTCGGGCTGGCGGGGGTCGGTCACCAGCATGGGCATGCGGGTGGTTTCGATGGCCGCAAAGAAAATGTCGTCCTTGTGGTCGGACACTTCGCCGGGGGCGCCTTCGGCCACGTAGGCTTGCCACGGGCCGGGTACGGGGGGCTTTTCGCTGCTGCTCATGTTGCGGGAATGCTAATGCAATCGTCTTCGCAACGGCCGGCCAAATCTGCCCGGCCGGTGTAGGTGCACACGCCGCCATGGCCCTGATTGCCATGGCGTGACGTGCCCGGGCAGCGATCTCAAAGCCCGTACGTCAGCGCTTTCGCCTTGCCCCAGAACACCCGGTACATGAAGATGGTGTAGGCGACGATGGCCGGCAGTGTGATGCCCACGCCCACCGCCACCACCGCGAGCGATTCGGTCGCGCTCGCCGCCTGCCACACCGTGATGCGGTCGATGACGATGTAGGGATAGAGGCTGTACGCCAGCCCGAAGAACGCGAGGAGGAACACCGCGACGGTGGCGACGAACACGATCCAGCCGTAGCCTGCGTTCACGATGCGCGGGGTGTGCAGCACGTGGTGGATCGCGAACAGCGCCGCGGCGCAGGCCAGGGGAATGGGCAGCAGCACGAAGAGCTGAGGCAGCGCGAACCATTTCTCGAACACCGTGTGGCTGACCAAAGGCGTCGCCAGCGAAATGGCGCCCAAGGCCAGGGCCATGGGCCACAGCACCGCGCGGCCCCACGCCAGCGCCTTGCGCTGCAGGTCGCCCTCGGTCTTCATGAGCAGCCAGCCGGCACCCAGCATGCAGTAGGCCGCGGGCAGCGTGGCGGCAATGCCGGCGGCGAACAGCGTGGGCCACAGGCCGCCTGCGAAGCCGGTCACGTAGGCGCCCAGCATCCAGCCCTGCGCGAGCGTGGTTACCAGCGAGCCGGCGGCGAAGGTGCGGTTCCAGGCGGTCTTGTGGGCATCGCGCGCCTTCACCCGGAAGTCGAACGCCACGCCGCGCAGGATGAGGCCCAGCAGCATCACGGTGGCCGGCGCATAGAGCGCTGAAAGCACCACGCCGTGGGCCATCGGAAAGCACACCAGCAACACGCCCACGCCCAGCACCAGCCAGGTTTCGTTGGCATCCCAGAACGGTCCGATGCTGGAGACCATGGTGTCTTTTTCGGCATCGCTGGCGAAGGGCAGCAGCATGCCCACCCCCAGGTCGTAGCCGTCCAGCACCACGTACGCCAGCAGGGCCAGGCCCATGACCGCCATGAAGGCGAGGGGCAGAACATTGGCAAGGGTCATTTCCATGGCGGGCACCTCAAACGGCTTGCGGTGCCGGCGGGCGGACCGCCGGCGTGGGCATGGCCGCGTGTTCGGCCATGTACTTGATGACGGCGACATAGCTCACCAGCAGCGTGACATACACCGCCAGATAGGCGGCGAGCGACATCGCCACGGTTGAGGGTGGGTGCTGCGCCACCGTGTCGGCGGCGCGCAGCAGGCCGTACACCAGGTAGGGCTGGCGTCCGATCTCGGTCACATACCAGCCGGCCAGCGTGGCCACCCAGCCCGAGAAGGTCATGGCCACCAGGGTGAACAGCAGGGCGCGCGGGAGCGACGCCACGGGCGAGGCCTCCTTGCGGCGGCGCCACAGCGCGAAAGCGCCCCACCATGCCACCGCCAGCATGAGCATGCCCATGCCGACCATCACCCTAAAGCTCCAGAACACGGGCGCGACGGGCGGATGCGCGCCTTGGAATTCGGCGAGGCCCTTGAGTTCGGCCTCGCTGTCGTGCGCCAGGATCAGGCTGGCGGCCTTGGGGATCTGCACGGCGTAGTCGGTGCGGCCCTCTTTCTCGTTGGGCCAGCCGAACAGCGTGAGCGGCGCGCCCTTTTCGGTGTGCCAGATGCCTTCGATCGCGGCGATCTTGGCGGGCTGGTGCTGCAAGGTGTTGAGGCCATGCATGTCGCCCATCAGGATCTGCGCGGGGATGGCCACGGCCACCGCGACGAGGGCGGCGCGCAGCGCCAAGGGCGTGCCGAGCGTGGCTGTGCCGCGGATCAACTGCCAGGCGCTCACGCCGGCCAGCAGGAAACCGGCGGTCAGCGTGGACGCCAGCAGCTTGTGGCCCAGGCGGTAGGGGAAAGAGGGGTTGAAGACGATGGCCAGCCAGTCCACCGCGTGGAACTTGCCGTCGATGATCTCGAAGCCCGCAGGCGTCTGCATCCAGGAGTTGAGGCTCAGGATCCAGAAGGCCGACAGGGTGGTGCCCCCGGCCACGAGCAGGGTGGCGATCAGGTGCACGCGGTCGCTGACGTGCTGGCGGCCGAACAGCATGATGCTCAGGAACGTCGCCTCCAGGAAGAACGCGGTGAACACCTCGTAGCCCAGCAGTGGGCCTGCGATGTTGCCGGCCCGCTCCATGAAGCCGGGCCAGTTGGTGCCGAACTGAAAGCTCATGGTCACCCCCGACACCACGCCGAGGGCGAAGGTCAGCGCGAAGACCTTGGTCCAGAAGTAGTAGGCCTGCTCCCAGCCCTGCGCGGCCGGTGTGCCGGCGGCGGCCCGGTGGCGCAGCCGGAAGTACACCAGGAACCAGCACAGCGCGATGTTGATGGTGGGAAACAGGATGTGAAAGCTGATGTTGGCCGCGAACTGGATCCGCGAGAGCATGAAGGTGTCCATGGCGATCTACCGGTCCTTTCCGCCCTGCTTGCCGGTGCCGCCCTTGCCGGTGAGCCGGTCCTTGAACTCCAGCACCCGCGTGACGGCGGTGCCCATGCCCATGAGCTGCATTGCGGTCTCCGGGGCGAGGCGCTGCACGTCGTCGAACCAGGTCATCAGGCGGTCGATGAGGTCGTGCATGTCCTGCATGCGCTGCTGCGCATGGCGTTCGTCCTCGGACGTGGGCTCTTCCAGCAGGGCCATGCGCAGCATTGACAGCGTGGGCTCGATCTCGCGGCGCCGGCGCTCTTCGGCCAGGGTGCGGAAGATCTGCCACACGTCCTGCGGCGCTTCGAAGTACTCGCGCCGGTCACCTGGCTGGTGGCGCAACTGGACGAGCCGCCAGGCCTGCAGTTCCTTCAGGCCCATGCTCACGTTCGAGCGAGAAAACTCCAGCGTCTCGGCGATTTCATCCGCATTGACAGGGCGCGGCGATAGGTAGAGCAGGGCGTAGATCTGCCCGACGGTGCGGTTGATGCCCCAGCGGCTGCCCATTTCGCCGAAGTGGGCCACGAATTGTCGATTCAGGGAGGGGAGCGGCTTGATCTGTGTCATGCCGCGATTGTGCCTCGGGTTTATTGAATTTTCAGGATTTACTGAAAATTCAATAAGTACATCAGGGCCGAATCATAGGCAGACAGCGCTGCAAAGCCGGAATGGGCCGTTCATCCCAGGGCGGTATCGAGCAGCATCATCACCACGAAGCCCAGCATCAGCCCTCCCGTGGCGAAAGCCTCATGACCCTTGCGGTGGGATTCCGGAATGATCTCGTGGCTGATGACGTACAGCATGGCGCCCGCGGCCGCGGCGAGCCCCCAGGGCAGCAGGCTGGCCGACAGGCCGATCAGTGCCACACCCATGACGGCCGCCACCGGCTCGATCAGGCCGGACACCACGCCCAGGCCCGCGGACATCCAGCGGCCGTAGCCCACGCCGCGCAGGGCCAGCGCCACCACCATGCCCTCGGGAACGTCCTGGATGGAGATGCCCGCGGCCAGCGCCTTGGCCCCCACGCCGTCCGGGCCGGCGAAAGCTACCCCGATGGCCAGGCCCTCGGGCAGGTTGTGAAGGGTGATGGCGAGCACGAAGAGCCAGGCGCGCTTGATGGCGCGGGCCTGCGGGCCTTCCAGCCCTTTCACGAAATGCTCGTGCGGCACGGCGCGATCGATCAGCAGCAACAACAGGGCCCCGCCCAGGATGCCCGCGCCCACGATGCCGCCCGCCCCCCACGGCCCGGCGCCCTGGGACTTCGCCGCGGCCAGGGCGGGAATGACGAGAGAGAACGCACTGGCCGCGAGCATGACCCCGGCGCCGAAGCCGAGCATGGTGTCGTGCGTGCGTTGCGAGAACTTCTGCGACAGCAGCACGGGCAGCGTGCCCAGCGCCGTTGCTGCAGCCGCCATCAGCCCGCCCAGCAGGGCGCCGTGCAGCCGGTCGTCTCCGCTGACCAGGCCACCCATGGCCTGTGCCGAGAGGATGGCCAGGCCCGCGGCCACGATGCCCAACCCCAGCCATTGGCGCCAGGACAGGGCGTGATGCGCGGGCACTTCGGCATGGCTTGCTGGATCATGGGAATGCAATGGCATGGCAAGGACTCCTGCAAGGATGGGCGGGGTGGGCGGAGACCACGGCGGCACGACGCCGCGGCGGTGCCTTCGGGCGGCTACATGTACACGCTACTCAGCCGCAGGCTGCCATTCACGCCGGCCGGAAAGAACCCGCCCTGGCTGGCCGCGTTGGGCGTGAGATAGACGATGTTGAGCACGTCGTCCGGAGAGCGGCTGTAGGCGATGCCGTTGGCGTCCAGCGGAACGATGTTCGATGCCCCGCTGGCGTCGGGCGCGATGCCTTGGTCCAGGTCCTTGGAGTTGTCCAGGGTGTCGCGCGCGTCGGAAATCTTGCCCGCCGCCGCCTGGGCATCGATGCCCTTCGAATACAGCACCGTGCGCACCAGTCCCGCGTGGTAGGCCTCTGCGGCCAGGATGCCGGCAGCGGCCTCCAGGTAGGTCTTGTTCTGGATCAGCGGCGCGGCGCCCTTGTAGGCCGTGACGCCCACGTCCTCGAAGATGAACGCGCCCAGCAGAAAGCTCAGATCGTCCTTGTAGGGATTGAAGGCCGTCCCGGCCGGGATCAGCCCGGAGGCCTGCGCCGCCTTGGAGAAGGCACCGTTCGGGTCGGTGCCGCCCACGTCGATCGATGGCATGGCGACGGCGGACGATCCCAGGGCGGCCCGCAGGAAATTCACATGGGCCAGCTCGTCGGCGGCGATCTCCTTGGCGTAGGCTGCCACCACCGGGTCGGAGAAGGGCACCTTGGTGCCACCGATCACGGTGCCGCGCGTGCCCGTGCCGGTGGTCTGCGCATCGGGCAGGCCGGCGCCGGTCGTGGCGTAGAGGTAGAACTGCGCCTCCAGGTACTCCAGGTTCAGCGCGAAGTTGAGAATCTCCGGGTCGGTGGGCGCGTCGGCGCCGACGGCCGGGCCCGATCCGCCGCCGCACGCGGTGAGGATGGCGCCTCCCGCCATGCCAGCGGCAAAGCCCCCGGTCTTGCGAAAGAACATCCGACGCTCTTTGAGCTTGTCGGAGCGGCGTTGCAGGATTTCAAGGGGCGATGCAGGGATGTCGATCATGGTGGTTCCTGGTGGTGTGCGAAGCACGAAGGTCACATGTCGGTCCAGCGGCAGGGAGCCGTTGCCGGAGAGGCAGGAAAGCGGGGCCGGCCGATGCCCGGCACTGCATGCCATGGATCGCCTCCGCCGTCTTCCTGTGGTGGGGGTACGGGGCTGGTGCAGCAACGGATTCAAGTTTCTTTGCCATGCCGGCCATGCGGTGGCACGGGCATGGCGGGCGGTCCACTGGGGCTACCATCGCCCATGCGAAAAAACTTCACCCTCATTTCCCCCAACAAGCAGCGCGAGCGTGTTCTGGATGGCGTCAAGCATGAAATCCGCCAATACCTGCGCCGCGAACGCAAGCGCGAACTGCCCGCCGGATCGAACTACTGGGACTTCGATTGCCGCTTCGGCCTGACGAAGGAGTCTGCGGAAACCGTGCCGCTGGCCGACTTGATCGATCGCGTGGGCGCTGCGGCGGCGGACGGGGCGGATGCCTTCTATGTGGAGGTGCTGGCACGCCCGGCCGTGAAGGCCGTGCACGAGCGGCGTGCCGCCCCGGACGACGAAGGGGACGACGAGGGCGCGCAGGGGTAGGCCGAAGCAGCGGAGAAGGTCCGCTGGCTGCCATTGGCAGTCATGGCAGTCAAAAGCCTCTCATGCCGGCGGATTGTTTGCCGTTGTTGCTATAAATTCAGTAGCAAAATCTGAAATGAGCGCTCCCGGCTCTGGCTCTGCGGAAGGCGTCGCCCGCCTTCCGAGGGCCCGGGATCGGAGGCGATCCCCGCGCCGCTGTGGCGGCTCGCAGCATTTTCTGACCGAGGCCATGCAGCAGGACGCGTGCGTTGGCGCCTTCCCCCTGTCTTCATCTTCCGCGCTCGCACGTCTTCATGGGTAAGGTCAGTCACCGCGGATTCGCGGTTTCTTTCCGTCACCAATTAATAATAATTCTCATTAACATTTCATGGATGATCGATGAAATAGTTCATGAAAGACCTCTGGTTCCTTCGGCGCTCGATGGGGACGGGAGGCGGGGCGACCTGCCGGGCCTGGGATAAGGCGGCCAGCCGCCCCGGACCATGGCGATTTATTCAGTTCACTGGGAGGTGCTGTACATGTCTTTGCATTCGTCCGGGCCATCGCTCGGAGAGGTGTTCGTGGCCAACCGGGCGCAGCTTTTGCGCGTGGCGCACAAGATCGTTCGCACGATGGATCTGGCGGACGACATCGTGCAGGACGCCTATCTGCGCATCGTCGGCGGTGCGAGCGAACGCAAGATCGACCAGCCCATCGGCTACTGCTGCCAGGTGGTGCGCAATCTGGCGCTCGACCATTGCCGGCGGCAGGCCGTGGAGCGCAACTGCGTTGCCTCCGGCATGGATGTCGAAGCCCTGGAGGTGGCCGGGCCCGAGTCGCCCGACCGCCTGATGCGCGATCGGCAGCTCGTGGGCCTGATCGAAAAGGCGCTGGCGGACCTGCCCACGAGAACCCGCGTGGCATTCCAGCTGTACCGGCTCGACGGCATGACGCAGCGCGACATCGCCATCTCGTTGGGCTGCGCCCTGGGGCTGGTCAACCGGCTGATCGCCGAAGCCACCCAGGCCATTGCCGCCTTGCACCACCTGCTCACGGACGATTGAGCCGTTCGCCACGGCGCCATCGAACTCCGCACTTTCCGAAAAAGCGCTTTGCCCCGCGAGGCCTACTTGCGGTAAGGTGGCCGTCAGCCAGGGCCGGTGCATCCGCATCCGGTCGGTTGGTCCACCGATGCGCCGCGGCGCGAGCGAGTTTGAGGCATGACACAAGCCGACCCCCATTGGGCCGTGGCGTGGGATTGGGTGCAGCGCGAGTACGACCGTGAGGGTTTCGACCCGGCAGCCCGCGAGGCGATGATGCGCTGGCTGACGGCCGACGAGGCGCACCGCAAGGCGTACGACAAGGCGGCGCGGCTCTGGCTGCTGGCCGGTCTGACGGCACCCATGAGCGACCTGCGGGAGACCACCCCGGCGCGAGCCCTGCCCAAGGCGCAGGACTGATCCGTCTGTCTGGCTGCCGGCGTCGTGCGGCCATTTCCTCTCCACCGCCCAAGGACGTATCCATGTCAACCAGCGGCCTCGACTGCGACGACGAGACTTTCCTCGATGCGTGAACCGAATCGGTTCATGGACAAAGGCAACAATGCCGCGCTGATCGCCGACTTGCGGGATCCAGGCGGTACACCGGAGGGGGCCTGGAAAAGCGCCGGGCTGTTGCGCCTCACGCTGGATGCGCTCGCGGTGGCTTACCGGGTGTGCCAGAGCTTTCGCCACACCGAGCCAAGCGCTTTACCCGTGCGGTGGCACGTGTTGGCCGGGCGGCAGGACCGCATCGATCCGTCGAGCATGCAGGCTGGGTCGGCAGAGTCGAGCGCGGCGTGCACGCGCTGCTGGCTAGACGGCGGGCACTTCTCTTCGCGACCACAGGAAAGCCCCTTTCTGGCGTCGTTCGTGTGCCGCCTGGCGCAGACCACAGTGGGGGGTGCGCGTGCCGCTGCAGCGCTTGCTTGAGCCGTTGCCGACGGGCATCGAGGGCTACCGCCTCGACTTCGATCTGGAAAGCGATGGCGCATTGCCCCTGGACGTTCTGAGTCCGGCAGAGCGGGTGCGCACCAGCCGGTTCCTGCGGGCGGCGGATCGCCGGCGCTTTGCCGAAACCCGCGCGGCCACCCGGCGCTTGCTGTCCGACCGCCTGGGCTGCGGGCCCGCCGAGGTGCCGCTGGCGCAGGATGCCCATGGCAAGCCGTTCGTTGACCGGCGTGGCGAGGTGCCGCTGTTCAACGTGTCGCATTCGGGAGGCCATGCCCTGATCGCCGTGGCGGACCCGGGCGCCGTCAGTGTCGTAGGCATCGACATCGAGCGATGCCGCGGAGGACTGGACATCGATTCCCTGGCGCAGACCGTCCTGACCGATCGGGAGCGCGTAGCGGTGGCCCGGGCGACCGATCCGCAGCGCGCCCTTTACCAGTGCTGGGTGGGCAAGGAAGCGGTGCTCAAGGCCATCGGCGTGGGCATTGCCGAACACCTGCGTTGCGTGGGCATTCATCCCGGCCGGGACGGCCGGTGGTCGGTTGAAAGCACCGTGCCGCAATGGTCCGGGCTGGAGGCCATGGCGCTCGCGGCACCGCCGGGCTATGTGGCGGCGCTGGCATGGCGCAGCAAGCTGCCGGCTCCCGTTTAGAAGGCCGAGGTCTACCGCATCCGCCCGCCGCTCGCTGCCTTCAGGGCATGAACGGGCCGGTGCACACCATGGGAATGGACGGGCAGCGCAAGCGGCTGGCGCTGGTGCCTGTCTCGCCGTGGAGGGGGCCCCGATGCTGATGCCCGACGGATGGGTGGACGACCGAGACCTCACCTTTCGCCGCCTTTTCTACACCGAACTGCGCTCGGGCGGGCACCTGCTGGACGTCATCTCCCGCGACAACCGCGACGTCCACCTGGCCGACCGCGTGGTGGCCAGGCAGGCAGGTGGCGTGGCCCAGGCAGGGCAGGGCGGGGTGGAAGGGCGGCGGGCACGGTGAATCGATGAAAATTTGCTCCTATTTTTGTAGCAATATGCCTTAGTGATATATGCCGTGGAAGCCAATTTGGCTTGAACCCTTCGCAGGCCACCCCCGCCCGCATACACTGATCCCCTCCGGTCTCCGGGACCCTTCAGGGAATCGCCATGCGCCCTTCCACGCTCCGTGTTCTGTCTTCCCTGTCGGCGGTGCTGGGGCTGGCGGTTCCGACCTTCGCGCGTGCGCAGCCGCCCGCCGCCGTGGTCTGGACCAATTCGATCGGCATGCCCTTCGTGCGCATCCCGGCCGGCCGCTTTCGCATGGGCAGCGACGAATCCCCCGAGGCCCTGGCGGCGTCCTACCCGCTCATGGAGCGACAGCGCTTCACCCTGCTGGCGGACGAGGCGCCCGTGCACACCGTGCGCATCCGCCGCGCGTTCTACCTGGGCCAGACCGAGGTGACCGTGGGCCAGTTCCGCCGCTTCATCGAGGCATCGGGCTACCGCGCCGAATCCGAGGCCGACGGCACGGGAGGCTATGGCTACAACCCCGGCTACGACCCGGCCAGCACCGCGCGCGGCGACGCCTTCGAGGGGCGCGACCGGCGCTACTCCTGGCGCAACCCGGGCTTTGCGCAGGGCGACGACCATCCGGTGGTCAACATCACCTGGCACGACGCGCACGCGCTGGCGGCATGGCTCAGCAGCACCGAAGGCCACCGCTACCGCCTGCCGACCGAGGCCGAGTGGGAATACGCCTGCCGCGCCGGCAAGCGCACCCGCTATCCGCACGGCGACGATCCTGAAGGCCTGGTGCGCCATGCCAACACGTTCGACCAGGACGCCGTGCCCTACTGGCCCCGCTGGCAGGCCCAGGCGCTCCAAGGCCACGACGGCCATGCCTTCACCGCGCCGGTGGCCAGCTACCCCGCCAACGCCTTCGGCCTGCACGACATGGTGGGCAACGCGTGGGAATGGGTTTCGGACTGGCACGGCGACACCGCCTATGCTGAGTCGGCGCGCGACGATCCGCAGGGCCCCGCGCAGGGCGACGTGCGCGTGCGCCGCGGCGGCTCCTGGCACACCTGGCCGCTGTATGCGCGCTGTTCGTACCGCAACTGGAACAGCCCGGACACGCGCTACACGCTGGTGGGGGTGCGGCTGCTGCGGGAGATCGACGGTGCGGCGGCGTCCCGAAAAAAGGCCGTGCCGCCCACTGCGCGCTGAGGGCCATGGCGGCCCCCGGCCGTGCGCCGCTTGAATGGCGGGCCATCCGCAGCACGGCGACTGTCGGGCAGCGTGGCTTCACGCTGCCATGCCGTCAGTCCGCGGGTGCGGGCTCCTGCACGGATTGAAGAATCGCCAACAGCGGATCGTTCGGGTCGGGCCGATGGGTTTCCGGCCGGGCCGGGTCCCAATCCGGGTTGTTGCGGTTGAGCCATGCGTCGACCACGATGTCGCGCGCCAGCGCCCTGCGCTCCTCGGCCAAGGCTTCCAGGGCCTCCTGCGTGGGAGGGGACTCCGACGACGCATCGGGAGCGGGCTCGGATTCGTACAGCTGCTGTTCCACGTTGGCCACGGCTTGCTCGAAATCGCGCAGCACATAGTGCGCCAGCAGGGCCCGTTCGTCGAACGGGGGCGGCGGTGCATCGCCAGCGGTTTCAAGGGGCGATGCGTCAGAGGTCACAGGGGTTTCGGCGAGGTATTCGGTGGTCATGGCAGGTATTGCGAGATGAGGTGGCCGAGGCGGCGATCAGGTTCGTTGTGAGCAATCGACCGGCATCACCAGCTGGACTGGTATCGCTGGTATTGGTTTGACATGCGGTAAGGGTCGAAATGCGCCATGTCGTGCTTGAACACCGATGCCGCATGCGCGAGTGACTGGTAGGTCTGCGCCGCCGCATGGAACGGGTAGGCTGCCTGGTTGAGCGCGGTTTGCACCCTGTGCTCGGCCCGATAGACGGCCGACTGCACCGCTTGGTCGATGCGATGCCCCATGTTCTGGATCTTGTGTTCCGCCCGGTGCAGTGCGTTGTCCATGCGGTGCAGGCCGGAGTGGACCGCGTATTCCGCACGGTTCACGGCCGACTGGATGGCCTGATCCGCCCGGTACATGGCGTGGTCCACCCTCTGGGCGGCGGAGTGCGCGACCTGTCCCACCTTGTGCCGCGCCGCATTCACGCCATGGGCCACGGCCGCGCCTGCGAGCAGCGCGCCGCCCACGCCCACCATGGCCACCTGAGTCGCCTGGTGCAGGGCTGCGTTGCCATACCGCTTGGCTTGATGGGCCAGCCGGCGCGGATCGAACCGTTCCATCGTCGATGCCAGGGAGGACGCCGCCTGGCGCGCCCCTTGCGACATGCCATGGGCCGTTTCCCCGAAAAACGCACGGGCATGGCCTGCCGCCTGGGAATAGGCTGCCTGCGCGCGTTGCCGATGGTCGGCCTGTGCCAGGCGATGTTCCCCCGCCAGTTGGGGATAGCTGAAGTTCGGACGAGACGCGGCATGGGACTCGGCGCGGAATGCCGAATAGCCGTTCTTGAGCTTCTGCACGTCGTTCTGCATGCCCTGCGATGCTTGGTGCACGGCCCCGTGGGCGTGCATCGCGGCGTTGGAAAACGCCTGCATCATCGGCGAGCGGCCGCGCGGGGCCATGCCACCGCTCTGCGCCGGGTTCTCGCGGCCCTGCAGCCCGTTGAAACCGCTCGAGGACTTGCTTTTGCCGCTCGGCGTGCCGGGTGTGGCGGAAGGTGCCGGGTCGGCCGAAGCGCCTGCTGAACCCATGGCGGTCCGCAGCTTGTTGAAGCTGAATATCGATGTCATTTACCGTATCCCATGCAAAAAGAGGGGGCGACTGCAACCGGACGGCCGGCTTTGTGTCGTGGCTGAAGGGGATGGTGCCGCCTGGCTGCCCGCGTCGCCTGGCGAGGGCCGAACCGATCGGCGTGCAAGCGAAGGCCGTTCAGGCCCCGCGGACTTTTTGCGGCCGCGCCCCGCCACCCGCGGGAACACCGTTTGCCAGGGCATCGGCATGTCCACGCAAGACGACGAAGACCCCATCCAGCGTGCGCGCCGGCTTCGATCGGCCGCGGTGGCGCTGCGGCAATCCCTGCACCAGGCGGCCGAGCGCCTGCATCTCGCGCGCACGGCCCTGGCCGAGCAACAACGCCAACGCGTGGCCCCCGACCGGGTGGAAGGAGGCCCGCGCGCCACGCGGTTACCACACGACCCGACACGGGGCGGGTTCCGCTGAGGCCGGCAGGTCAGGCACGGGCCAATGCCATCGATCCTTTCTTTTTCGCGCATCCCTTCGCGCCCTGGCGTGGCCTGCGTGCGCCCCGTGACCGGGCGCACGGCGCGTGGCTCTGCCCTTGCCGTAAAACTTGCCGTCAAACGCGCCTCCTGTGGCCGCACGCTGCCCCGGCGTGGCGTCTGACGCGGCACTGCCCAAGCCCTCCATAGAGTGGCCGCTCATCCATTCACTGTCTCGAAGGAATGTCCCATGAGCGACGAAAAGCACGGCGAGCCCAACCCCATCGTCAACGCACTGTCCAACACCATCGCCGCGATCCGTGCCGACGATGACCAGCTCGAACTGGCCAAGGCCCACGAAGCCCTTCACCCCAAGGCCATCGAGAAACTCAGCGTGCAGGAAGCCCGCAGCCAGCCCACCGTGGCGGATGCCGTGAAACACCTGCTGACCCAGCAGGGCCGCGCCACCGATCCCACCGCGCTGGTGCCCGGCGTGCGCGCCACGCCCCTGTCCATCGACACCGACCACGGCCCACTGCAGGCCACTGTCTATGCACCGGAAGACGCCACCGGCCAGGGCACCGAGCTGCCCGTGGTGCTGTTCTTTCATGGTGGCGGCTGGGTCATCGCCGACAAGGAGGTCTATGACGGCGGTGCCCGGGGCCTGGCCAAGCAGGCGCACGCCATCGTCGTGTCGGTGGACTACCGCCAGGCACCGGAGCACAAGTTCCCCGCCGCCTGGGACGACGCCCTGGCCAGCTACCGCTGGCTCACCCAGTTTGCCTCCCGCATCGGGGGCGACGCCCGCCGCCTGGCGCTGGCCGGAGAGAGCGCCGGCGGCAACCTGGCCGTGGCCACCGCCATTGCGGCCAGAGACGCCGGCCTGCCGTTGCCCCGGCACGTGCTGAGCGTGTACCCCGTGGCGCAGACCAGCCTCAGCACCGAGTCGTACCTCGAAAACGCCATCGCCAAGCCATTGAACCGCGCGATGGTGAAGTGGTTCGTCGACCATCTGGTGCGCACGGAGGACGACCTGGCCGACCCCCGCCTGTCCCTCATCAACGCCGACCTGCGCGGCCTGCCGCCCGTGACCATCATCAACGCCCGCCTGGACCCGTTGCGCAGCGATGGAGCGAAGCTGGAAGACGCCCTGCAAAAGGCCGGCACTCCGGTGGAGCGCCGGGAATACGAAGGCGTGGCGCACGAGTTCTTCGGTGCGGCCGCAGTGCTGGAGAAGGCGCGGCTGGCGCAGGCCTACGCGGGGGATCGTTTGCGGGAGTCGCTTGCCGTTTGAGTGCCATGCGTGAACACGGCCGCATCGTGCATGAGCGGGTGTGAGAACTCTTTGGATAGGTGGCTTGGGGGAGCCTGATGCGTTCCTCACCGCCTGCACGCCGAACCCGTCGTTCGCAGCATCGATGGCCGGGCAGATGAGGTCTTGCGAGTCGCGGTTGTCAATGCCTGTTCCCCACCGAGAGACAGGAGGGTCGCTGGGGAGGCCCCGCAGAAGCACTCATCCCGGTGCGGTCGAGGAGGGCGGGACGTGCAATTGTGCCCGCTACAGCCCGACCTGCAGCGTGGTCATTTTCCAGCGCGACAAGGCCGGCCAGCCTTGGATGCCTGACTCGGCATGAACAAAAGCAATCTCCGATCGTCTCGTTAGACAAGCGTTGGCCTTGCCGACTCCATCACTGTTTAAGTGCATAAGGACGATCTCATGTCTACAAGCTGCTTCGACCGCGAAGACGAAACCTTCATCGTGCTGGTCAACCATGAAGAGCAATATTCCATCTGGCCCCATTGGAAAGCCGTCCCGGGCGGCTGGACCGCGGTGGAGGGTGTCAAGGGCGACAAAAAGACGGTGCTCGAGTATGTAGACCGGACCTGGACTGACATGCGTCCCAAGTCCTTGCGGGTATGGATGCAAGAGCAGGAGCGTGCTCGTTCGGATGCCGGCTCCCTTCGGCTGGAGACGTCTGATTCTGCTGCCGGTTGACCGGCATGGCTGCCCCCCTGAACCTGCTCTGCCTGCCGTGCGCCGGCGCCAGTGCCACGATGTATTTGCGCTGGCGCCGGCAACTTCCGCAGTGGATGCATCTGGTTCCCGTGGAGTTGCCTGGGCGCGGAGGTCGTTTGGGCGAGCCGGCCGTCGAGGACTTCGCACAGATGGTGGCGTTGGTGTGCCGCGAGCAACGCAGTGCCATGCAAGGACGCTTCGTCCTGTTCGGGCACAGCATGGGCGCGCTCTTGGCCTTCGGCATGGCGCGCCATCTGCGTGCCACGGGGCGCGAACTGCCACTGGCCGTGGTCGCTTCTGGCAGTTCCGCGCCCTCACGCCGCGATCCGGAGCGATTTGCGCGCAAGGGCGACGATGAGGCATTGATCGCCGATCTGCGCAAGCAGGGCGGCACACCCGAAGACGTCTTCGCCAGTCCGGAGCTCATGCGCATCACGCTGGACGTGCTCGGGGCCGATTACCGTGTCTGCGAGAGCTTTGCCTATGCGGCCGAGCCACCGCTGCCCATGCCGCTGCATGTCTTTGCGGGGCGTGAGGATGACATCGCGGCCGAGCGCATGGACGCCTGGTCCGCCGAGACGGCAACGGGCTTCTCGCTCGACTGGTTTGATGGCGGCCATTTCTTCATCAAGCAGCATGAAGCCAGGGTGCTGTCCGCACTGCAGCAACGCTTGGCATGGTCGGTGGCAGGAGAAAGCCATGCATCTCACGCCCATGCCTGATGCGCTGCCGGCGGGCATCGAGATCTTTCGCCTGGATCTCGATCTGCAGGCCGACGCGCAACAGGCACTGCAGCACCTGACACCCGAGGAGCGCAGCCGCGCCTGGCGCTACGTGCGGCGGGCCGACCGGGTGCGCTTCGCGCAAACCCGCAACGCTGTGCGTTGCCTGTTGGGCAGCGGCTGGGCTGCTGTCCTTCCGAAGTACCGCTGTCCATGGGGCCCCATGGCAAGCCTTTCGTGGATGAGGCGCCGCAGTGCGCACCGGTGTTCAACGTCTCGCATTCGGGAGACCACGCATTGATTGCTCTGGCTGATCCCTGCGGCGTCATGCACCTGGGTGTGGACATTGAGCAGCAGCGCAGCGATCTCGATGCGGATGTGATGCTGGGCGTCGTGTGCACGGCTCAGGAGCGCGACAGCGTGCGCCGCGCCCCCGACGTGCTCTCGGCTTTTTACCAGCGCTGGGTGGGCAAGGAGGCCGTGCTCAAGGCCATCGGCATCGGTGTGGCCGAGCACCTGTGCTCCATCGACATCAGTCCCCAAGCGGATGGGCGGCTGGCAATTGCCAGCGAAGTCCCCGAGTGGAATGGTTTTCAAGCAATGGCGCTGCCAGCGCCGCCGGGCTACGCGGCAGCTCTTGCGTGGCGTACCAAGGAATCGACATGAACGAAACCCTTCAGCGCTTCGAGCGCAAGGCACCTGCCGGATCTCTTCTTCCTCTGCTCATGACGCCGGCCCACCGAGGCCAGGACCTGCTTGCCGCGCTGCAGTCGCTGCGCCGCGACATCGGCGAGGCGCTGCTGACCACGGGCGGCGTGCTGTTGCGCGGTTTTTCCGTGCCCGATGTGGAGACCTTCCAGCGCTTTGCTTCCGCCTTCGGCCATCCGTTGCTGAAATACGAATTTGCCTCCACGCCACGCAGCGCGGTCGAGGCATCCAGCGGCGCGGGCGTCTACACCTCCACCGAGTACCCGGCCCACCAGAGCATCCCCCTGCACAACGAGCAGGCCTATACGCGCGAGTGGCCCATGAAGATCTGGTTTCACTGCGTCACCGCGTCGCCCGAGGGCGGAGAGACGCCGATTGCCGACAGCCGCGCGGTCTACCGGCGCATTCCGGCGCATATCCGAGAGCTGTTCAAGCCCGGCATTCTCTACGTGCGCAATTTCGGCGAAATGGACGTGCCCTGGCAGAAGGTCTTCAACACCGAAAGTCGCGCCGAGGTCGAGGCTTTCTGCCGCCATGCGCGCATGGACTGGGAGTGGAAGGAAGACGACGGCCTGCGAACGCGCCAGCTTTGCCAGGCCATGGAAAGCCATCCCGTGACGGGCGAGATGGTGTGGTTCAACCAGGCGCACCTGTTCCACATCTCGGCGCGCGAGCCCGAAGAGCGCGAGGTGCTGGAAGAAATCTACGGCATCGAGAACCTGCCGCGCAACACCTTCTTTGCCGACGGATCGACGATCAGCGACGACATCTTTGCCGAGGTGCGCACCGCACTCGACGCCGAGACCGTCAGCTTCCCCTGGGAGCAGGGCGACGTACTGATGCTGGACAACATGCTCGTGGCCCATGCGCGTTCGCCCTTCAAGGGACCGCGCAAGGTCATCGTCGCCATGGCCGAGCCGCGCAGCAATCTGGATCGTTTCTGAGAACCCGGGAGGCAGCTGACATGCTGAGTGGACAAAGTGCAATCGCAGCAGAGGGGCAGGCGCCGGCCAGCCTGGTCGAGCATCTGAGGGGGCTGGCGCAACAGCGGCCCGATGACATCTGGCTCACCGTGGCCGCCATGCAGGACGGCCACCTGGTCGAGCGCCACCACAGCTATGGCGACTTCGAGCGCCGCGTGCGAGCGCTGGCCGCCCATTTGCAGCACCGTTGTCCTGCGGGCGCGCGTGCCTTGGTGATGATGGACAACGACGAGCACTATGCCGCCAGCATGCTCGCCTGCTTCTACGCCGGCGTCATTGCCGTGCCGGTACCGCCGCTGGAATCACTGCGCGCACAGCATCTGGAACGGCTTTTGGGCATCGTCGGCGACGCTGGCGCCGCCTGCGTGATCAGCACGGCCGAAGTCATTGAAGCCCTGCCCGGGGCCGATGCGCGCTTTGCCGGCATCGCCGCCATGGCCGCCGATCGCATAGACCCCGCTGATGCCCCCGCATGGGTCCCCCATGCACCCACCGGCGCTGACATCGCCTTCCTGCAATACACCTCGGGCTCGACCTCGGCGCCCAAGGGCGTGATGGTCAGCCACGGCAACCTGATCGCCAACGAGGCTGCCATACAGCAGCGCATGGAAATAGGCGCGGGTGATCGCTTTGTCTCATGGGCGCCGCTCTACCACGACATGGGCTTGATCGGCGGCCTGCTGCAGCCCCTGTACCGCGGGCTGCCGCTGGTGCTGACTTCGCCGCGCCTCTTTCTTGAAAGCCCGGTGCGCTGGCTGGAGCTGATCTCGCGCCACCGCGCCACCATCAGCGGCGGCCCCGACTTCGCCTACCGGATGTGCCTGGAGCGCATCAAGCCATCGCAGCTGGCGCAACTGGACCTGTCGAGCTGGCGACTGGCCTATACGGGCGCCGAGCCCGTGCGCGCAGACACGGTCTCGGCCTTTGCGCAGCGCTTTTCCCCCTGCGGCCTGCGGCCCGACGCGGCCTATGCCTGCTACGGCTTGGCCGAAGCCACCCTGTTCATAACGGGCGGCGCACGGGGCGCGGGCGCTGCCGTCACGGCCTTCGATACCGACGCCCTGGGCCTGGGCAAGGCGGAGCCTGCCAGCAACGCTGCTGAGGGTCCCGAGTCTTCCCAGACCTTGCTCGTGGGCTGCGGCCCTGCCGTTCCCGGCCATGCCGTGGAAATTGTCGACCCCGACAGCCTGAAGGTTCTGGAATCCGGCCGCGTGGGTGAAATCTGGGCGCGCGGCCCCAGCATCAGCCAGGGCTACTGGGGCAAGCCGCAGGAGACGCAACAGGCCTTTGTCGAACATGCCGGCCAGCGCTGGCTGCGCACGGGCGACCTGGGCTTTGTGCACGGCGGCCAGGTCCATGTGGCAGGTCGCATCAAGGACCTGATCATCGTGCGCGGCCACAACCTCTATCCGCAGGACATAGAGCGTGTGGTCGAGGCCGAGGTGGAAGCCGTGCGCAAGGGACGCGTGGCGGCCTTTTCGGTGGATGGACCTGCGGGTGAGGGCATAGGTGTGGCGGCCGAGATTTCACGCGGCTTGCAAAAACTGGTGCCACGCCAGGCCCTGGTCGATGCACTGGCCGTAGCCGTGGCCACGGCCTTTGGCGAGGCGCCGGCCGTCGTGGTCCTGCTCGAACCCGGCGCCCTGCCCAGAACATCAAGCGGCAAGCTCCAACGCCAGGCCTGCAAGAAGGGCTGGGCGCAGCGCAGCTTGGACGTCTATGCGGTCTGGGAGCACGGGGCCTTCGTGGAGGCAGTGAATTCCGCGACCAATGCGAATGGCGATGCGGACGCGTCCGGAACGGCCTCCATCGCGCCGCGCGACGAAACCGAGACTGCTCTGGCAGCGATCTGGTGCGAGACCCTGCGCTGCGCCGAGCTGCCTGAGGGTGATCCCCATTTCTTCCTGCTGGGCGGCAACTCCCTTTCGGCCGCGCAACTGGCCGCATGCGTATCGGCGCATTGGGGTGTGGACTTCGCGCCCGGCCTGCTCTTTGACCGGCCCCGCTTCTCCGAATGCGCGGCTGCATTGCGTGAGTTGCATCAGGCGACTGCCCACGCCAATCGCACCACGTCAGGCCCACGCCCAGGCCCCGTGGCGCGCGACCGCGGCGAGGCGCAGCCCCTCTCCCATGCCCAGCAGCGGCAGTGGTTTCTCTGGCATCTGGATCCTGCGGGCACGGCTTACCACGTGGCGGTGGAACTGCGGTTGGGCGGCCTGCTGCATGCGCAACGGCTGCACGCGGCCCTGGAGCGCCTGGTGGCGCGTCATGACGCGTTGCGCACCGTGTTCCGGCCTGCGGCCGATGGCTCTGCCGAACAGCATGTGCTTGACGCGGGCGGCCTGGAATTCAACCTGCTGGACCTGGGCGCCGATCCACAGCGCGCTGGCGACGAGGCGCTCCGCCTGCGTGCCAGGCCCTTCGACCTGGGCCTTGGCCCGCTGTTGCGCGCGCTGCTGATGCGGCTTGGGCCGCATGACCACCGCCTCGTGCTAGTCATGCACCACATCGTGTCCGACGGCGTGTCCATGCAGAACCTGCTGGACGAACTCGCGCAGCAGTATCTCCATCTGCGAGATCCTGCGGCCGCCGCCGAGCCTGCGGCCCCTGCATTGCAGTACGCCGACTACGCGGCCTGGCATGCGGCCTGGCTGGATGGCGGGGTGCGAGAGCGGCAACTGGCCTACTGGCGCCGGCAACTGGGCAGCGATCATCCTGTGCTGGCCCTGCCCAGCGACCGGCCGCGCGCCGCAGTGGCCAGCTACTCGGCCGCCCAGCATGGCTTTGCGCTGCGTGCACCGCTGGTGGATGCGCTGCGCATGCGCGCCGCCGAGTCTGGCGCCAGCCTGTTCATGGTGCTGCTTGCAGGGTTCCAGGCTGTGCTGCACCGCTACACGGGCCAGCCGGTGCTGCGGTTGGGCGTGCCCGTGGCGGGCCGCCAGCATGCGGGCACACAGGGCTTGATCGGCTTTTTCGTCAACACCTTGGTGCTGCAAGCCGAGATCGACGGCCGTACCCCGCTGGCCCAGGTGCTCGCCGCAGCCCGGCGCGCCACGCTGGAGGCTCAGGCCCACCAGGACCTGCCTTTCGATCAACTGGTGGAAGACCTGCAGCCTCAGCGCAGTCTGTCGCACCCGCCGCTGTTCCAGCTGCTGTTCAACCATGTGCATGAGGATCTGCGCGGCTTCGAGCGCATGACGGGCTGCGCGACTGAGGCGGTCGCAGTGCCTGGAGGCGCCGCGCAGTTCGAGCTCTCTCTGGAAGTCCGCGAGCGCGCGGGCGGTGCCGTGCGAATCTGTATGGACTATGCGGCCGAGCTGTTTCTTCCCGCCACCATGGAGCGCCTGGGCCAGCACTATGTGCGCATGCTGGAGGCCTTGGCCTCTGGCCCGGAGGTTGCCGTGGGCGAGGTGGATTTGCTATCGGATGCAGAACGTGCCCAGCTCGTTTCCTGGCAGACGGGACAGGGCGGCCATGCCGTGCCCGAGCTGGTACACGCTCAGTTCGAGCAGCAGGTGCGCCGCGACCCACAGGCAACGGCCCTGGTCTTCGGGGACGGCGCCTGGAGCTATGGCGAACTCAATGCGCGCGCCAACCGATTGGCGCACCACCTGATTGCGCTCGGCGTGCGCCCCGAAGTCCAGGTCGGCATCGCAATGGAGCGTTCGCTGGAGATGGTCGTCGGCCTGCTGGCCATCATGAAGGCCGGTGGTGCCTATGTGCCCATGGACCCTGAGCACCCGGCCGAGCGCCTGCGCTATATGGCCGAGGACAGCGGTATCGGCGTGCTGTTGATCCAGTCGGGCCTGATGGTTCGGCTGCCGCGTGAACTGCAGCCGCTGTGCCTGGCCGTGGATGCTGTCGACCTGTCCACTCAGCCAGCCCATGACCCTGCGGTCGCCATGCAGGGCGAGAACCTGGTCTATGTCATCTACACCTCGGGCTCCACGGGGCGGCCCAAGGGCGCGGGGAACCGCCACCGTGCGCTGTGCAACCGCCTGGCCTGGGACCAGCGACACCACCCGCTGGATGCGCAGGACACCGTACTGCAGAAGACGCCGTTCAGCTTCGACATCTCGTTCTGGGAGTTCTTCTGGCCGTTGTCCACGGGCGCTCGCCTAGCGCTGGCAGGGCCTGGGGAGCACCGCGATCCTGCGCGCATTGCGGCCCTGGTCGAATGCCACGCCGTCAGCTGCATTCACTTCGTGCCTTCCATGCTGCAGGCCTTTCTGTCCAGCGGCCATGCCCAGGCCTGCTCGGGGCTGCGGCACATCGTCTGCAGCGGAGAGGCGCTGTCGGCCGAACTGCGTGACCGTGCGCTGGCCATGCTGCCCGGCGCCCGCCTGCTCAACCTCTACGGGCCCACTGAAGCCGCCATCGAAGTCACCTACCACGATTGCAGCAAGCCCGGCCCTCAGGCAGTGCCCATCGGGCGGCCGCTGGACCATGTGCAGGTGCACGTTGTCGACGCCGGCTTCCACGCCGTGCCGCGTGGCGTGGCCGGCGAGTTGCTGCTGGGCGGTCTGGCGCTGGCACGGGGCTACTGGGGCCGGCCCGCGCTCACGGCCGAGCGCTTCGTGGCCAGCCCCTCGGCCGAGGCCGGCGAGCGTGCCTACCGCACGGGCGACCTGGTGCGCTGGAACGAGCAGGGCGAGATCGAGTACCTGGGCCGCCTGGACCACCAGGTCAAGATCCGCGGCTTCCGTGTCGAGCTGGGCGAGATCGAGGCCGCCCTGCTGGCCGTCGAAGGTCTGCGCGAGGCGGTGGTGGTCGCGGCGCCGACCGAAGGTGGCAGTCGGCTTGTGGCTTATCTGACCGGCGAGGGCGCTGCGCTGCAGGACCCGGGCACGCTCAAGGCGCAGCTGGTACGCAGCCTGCCCGACTACATGGTGCCGGCCCTCTTCGTGCGTCTGGACACGTTGCCGCTCAACAGCAACGGCAAGGTGGACCGCAAGGCGCTACCGGTGCCCACGTTTGCACATGGCGACGGCACGCGGCCGTTCGAGGCGCCCGAAGGTGGCGTGGCCAAAACCATTGCAGCCATCTGGCGCGAGCTGTTGCAACTCGAACGCGTAGGCGCCAACGAAAGCTTCTTCGACCTGGGCGGGCATTCGCTGCTGCTGATCCGCGCGCACCGGCTGATCGAGGATGCGTTGGGTAGCGGTCTCTCGGTGATCGACATGTTCCAGTACCCAACCGTGGCCACGCTGGCGCGTCGCATCGAAGCGCAACGTGGCGCCGGTGTCGGATCTGTGTCTGGCGCTGCGCAGGACCTGCAGGCCGACGAACGCGCCCAGCGCCGTCGCGCGGCGTTGCTGGGCCGCCGCGGCCTGACCGAGGAGGTGAATTGATGCGTGCTCAGGATGCGGGCTACAGTGGCGTGGAAGTCGCCATCATCGGCATGGGCGGGCGGTTTCCGGGTGCGGACGGTGTGGACGCGCTCTGGCGCAATATCCGCGAAGGCCGCGAATCCGTGACCGTTTTCAGCGATGAAGCGTTGCGGGCCCATGGCGCGGACCAGGCCTTGCTGGACGACCCGGCCTGCGTGAAGGCCGGTGTGGTTTTCGAGGGCATGGACTGGTTCGATGCCGGCTTCTTTGGCTACACGCCGCGCGAGGCTGGCCAGATCGATCCCCAGCAGCGAATCTTCCTCGAAAGCGCCTGGCAAGCACTGGAGAACGCGGGCTACGACGCCGAGCGGCTGGATGTGGCGGCCGGCGTGTTCGCGGGTGCGGGCGCCAATCTCTACCTCATGCGACATCTGCTTGGGCGTGCACAGTGGAGCGGCGGCATTGCCGAACTGATCGCCTTGCTCAACGGCAATGCGGCCGATGCGCTGTGCACGCGCGTGGCCTACAAGCTCAACCTGCGCGGCCCGGCAGTGACGGTGCAGACGGCCTGCTCCACCTCGCTGGTGGCCGTGCACATGGCCTGCCAGTCGCTGCTGGGCTTCGAGTGCGACATGGCCCTGGCCGGCGGTGTCTGGCTCAACTTGCTGCAAGGCGCGGGCTACCTGCACCAAGCGGGCGCCATCCTTTCCTCGGACGGCCATTGCCGTGCCTTCGACGTGCGCGCCGATGGCACCATGCTGGGCAGCGGTGCGGGCGTGGTCGTGCTCAAGCGGCTGGACGACGCGCTGCGCGACGAAGATACCGTCCATGCCGTGATCCGTGGCAGTGCCGTGAACAACGACGGCGCACGCAAGATCGGCTACAACGCGCCCAGCGTGGACGGTCAGGCCGAGGCCATACGCGCAGCCCAGGCCATGGCTGGGGTCGATGCGGCTTCCGTGGGCTACATCGAGGCCCATGGCACGGGCACGACGCTGGGCGATCCCATCGAGATCGCAGCCCTGACCCAAGCCTTTGGTAAGACAGGGCGCGCGCCTGGCTACTGTGCCCTGGGGTCGGTCAAGACCAATGTCGGTCATCTGGACGCAGCGGCCGGCGTGACCGGCCTGATCAAGGCCGTGATGGCGCTGCGCCACCGCACGCTGCCACCCAGTCTGAACTTCGCTACACCCAATCCGCGCGTGGACTTCGCCACCAGCCCTTTCCGCGTCCAGACCGAGGCGCAGGATTGGCCTGCCGGCCCGTTTCCCCGGCGTGCAGGCGTGAGCTCCTTCGGCATGGGCGGTACCAATGCGCATGTGGTGCTGGAGGAGGTCCCCGCAACGCTGCAAGCCTCTCCACCTGGGGCAATCGAACAGGCCCCTCAATTGCTGCTGCTATCGGCCCGAACACCCCAGGCGTTGCAGGCTTCGGTCAGCCAACTGGCCCGGCATCTGGAGCAGCACCCGGGGTTGGCCCTGGCCGATGTGGCGCACACGCTGCGTGTGGGCCGCAAGCGCCATGCGCATCGACTGGCCGTGCTGGCTCAGGACGTGCCCCAGGCCATCGAGGTACTGGGCCGTCCGGCGGCCCCGGTGCATTTCAAGGGCAGCGTGCTTTCGCCGCAGCCCGGCGTGGCTTTTCTGTTCCCGGGCCAGGGTGCACAGCATGCGGGCATGGCGCGCTGCCTGCACACGCAGGAGCCCGTGTTCCGCGACATCGTGGACCGCTGCTGTGACACGGTGAGGGGACAGACCGGCATGGACCTGCGGCCCTGGCTGCTGGCGCATGCGTCCGACGAGCAGGCAGCGCGGGCGCTGGCCCGGACCGAAGCCACGCAGCCCGCGCTGTTCATCGTCGAATACGCCATGGCGCGGTTGTGGATGTCCTGGGGCCTGCAGCCCGAGGCCATGCTGGGTCACAGCATTGGCGAATACGTGGCGGCCTGCATTGCGGGGGTTTTCACGCTCGGCGATGCGCTGGATCTGGTCGTTGCGCGCGGCCGCATCCTGCAGTCCACGTCGCCTGGCGCCATGCTGGCGGTCGGCCTGCCCGAGTCTGCCTTGCAGGACTGGCTGGGTCGAGGCTGCGATCTCGCCGCCGTCAATGCGGCCGATCTGTGCGTGCTCTCGGGTCGGCCCGAAGCCGTTGCGGCAGCCGAGCAGGCACTGGCAGGCACAGGCGTGCTGCTGCGCAGGTTGCAGGTGTCACACGCCTTCCATTCTTCGCTGCTCGATCCCGCTCTTGACGCCTTCGCTCAGAAGCTGGCCCGGGTTGCGTTCAGCCGGCCCGCCATTCCCTTCGTCTCCAATCTCAGCGGCCGCTGGATCGGTGACGAAGAGGCCCAGGACCCGCGCTATTGGTTGCGACACCTGCGTGGCACGGTGCGCTTCGCCCAGGGGCTGGACACGCTGCTGGAAAAAAGCGACCGCATCCTGCTGGAAGTCGGCCCCGGCCAAAGTCTCACCAGCCTGGCCCGGCGCCATCCCCAGGCCGGCGCGCGTCCCGTGCTGGCCTCGCAGGCCGGAGTCAATCGCGAGGAGCTCCAGTCCGACCAGCCAGCGCGCTGCTTGGCCCAGCTCTGGACAGCGGGCCTGGAAGCGGCCCAGGCGCCACTCCTGCGCAGCGCGCAGGGTGCGCGTCGGGTGCCTTTGCCTGGCTATCCGTTCGAGCGTGAATCGCACTGGGTTGCCGCTGCAGGACGAGGCCAGGAGACAACGGCGTCTCCGATGTCTTCCATGACGGAGGCCCGCCGCGATCCCCTCGACTGGCTGTATGCCCCGGTCTGGCAACGCGCCTTGCCTAACTCCCAAGCCGCGGTCGCACAGGCTGGCGGCTGCTTGCTGCTGCTGGCCGAGTCCGGATCGGCGCTGGCTGAGTCTTTGGCGCAAGTCTGGTCCGTCACCCAGTCCGCCCCGCTGGTGCGCATCGAGCCCGGCCTGCGCCACGAGCGTCTGGGCGCTGGGCACCATGGGCTGCGCATGGCCGAGCGTGGCGACTGGATGAGCGCACTGGAGCAGATTGCGGCCGAGGTCGGCCCCGTGGCACGCATCTGCCACCTTTGGAGTCTGGGCGCGTTAGATGACGCACAGGCTGCCGAGCGCTGCCTGCTGGCCCCACTGGCCCTGGCCCAGGCGTTGGACTCCCTTCCTGCGGCGCATGCAGCCGATGGGCTGCAGATGCTGCTGGTCACGGACGGGTTGGAGGACGTGACAGGCACCGAGGCCTTGCAGCCTGCCAAAGCCCTGCTTCATGGCCCCTGCCTCGTGATTCCGCAGGAACTGCCGGGCATGGCCTGTCGCATCGTGGATGTGTTGCCTGCGCAGGAGTGTGCGGCTGGTGAAGCCACTGCGCTGGCGCATCGCATCCTCGCGGAGTTCAGCGAGCCCGCACAGGCCTGCGTGGCCTTGCGCGGCCCACACCGCTGGGCCAAGCGCTACGAGCGAATCGCGATGCAGACCTCCTCCACGCCCGCGCCGCGCCTGCGCCGTGGCGGCTGCTATGTGATCACTGGTGGCCTGGGCGGCATGGGGCTTGCGTTGGCCCGGCACCTGGCGGAGCACTGGCAGGCCAGGCTGGTGTTGCTGGGCCGCTCGCCGCTGCCTGCGCGTAGCCAGTGGCAGGCGCTGGTGCAGGATGCGCAGACGGCACCCGCGCTGCGCGCCCGGCTGCAGCAATTGCTGGACATCGAAGGCCTGAGCGCGGAGCTTTGCCTGGTGGAAGCCGATGTAGCCGAAGAATCCCAATTGCGCGCCGCGTTCGCTCAGGTGCGGTGCGCGTTCGGCGAAATCCATGGCGTCATTCACGCGGCCGGTCTGGCTGGCGAAGGCATTCTTGCAGACAAGCTGGCACCCGCCGTGATGCAGGTGCTCGCACCCAAGCTCCAGGGAACGCGGGCCTTGCTGGCGGCCCTGGACGGGCAGCCGCTGGACTTCATGCTGCTGTGCTCTTCGCTGGCCGCCGTGGCGGGTGGCCTGGGCCGCATCGACTACGCGGCTGCGAATGCCTGTTTGGATGCCCTGGCCGTCGCGCATGGCCGCGGGGCCCGCTGGCCGCTGATTTCTGTGGGCTGGGACGGGTGGCGCGGTGTGGGCATGGCTGCGGAGACGTCCATGCCCGAGGGCGTAGGCATCGGGCCGCAGCAGGGCGTGCGCCTGTTCGAGCACATCCTGGCCAGCCCGGTGCGGTCCCATGTCTGCGTATCCACCACAGACCTCGAAGCGCGCCGCCATGCCGACCTCGCCGCGTTGCTGGCTCAGGCACTGCCTGTGGCCTTGGCAGTGGCGGCCGAGTCGCCATGCGTCCAGGCGCGGCCCGGTGGTTTGGCCGGCTTCGTAGCACCTGAGGGCGAACTGGAGACCGGGCTGGCCGCGCTCTGGAGCGGGTTCCTTGGCGTGGCTCCTGTGGGCGCCGAGGACAACCTGTTCGAGCTCGGCGGCGACTCCCTCATGGCCATCCAACTGCTGGCGCGCGTGCGCCAGGCCTATGGCGTCGAAATCCATCCTGCGGCCTTGCTGCGCACGCCCACGGTGCGGCGGCTGGCCGAATTCGTTGAAACCCGGTTGATCGAGGAAATCCAGTTTCTGGACGCCGAAGCCGAGCCCAGTCCGACAACCGCCTCGCCGCTCTATTCGTAAGATTGCCATGACAGCACCGCAAGATATACAGTCCCTGCGCGCCCGGCTCAGCCCCGAGCAGCGCGCCCAACTCGATGCCCGCCTGCGCGGCGGTGGTCGCGCAACGCCACGTGGGGGTCAGGACATTCCGCGCCGGGACCCGGCCACCCCCGCGCTGCTTTCCCATGCGCAACGCAGCCTTTGGTTGACCTGGCAGCTTGCGCCCGAGAGCCCGGCCTACAACCTGGCAGGCAGTCTGGAAATGGACGGCCCCCTCGACGCGTCGGCGCTGAGCGCAGCGCTGGGTGACCTGGTGGCGCGGCACGACATCCTGCGCACGCTGATCACGATCGGTGGCGACGGTCAGGCGCTGCAGGTCGTGCAGCCGCAGGCGAGTGTGCCGCTGCAACTGCCAGTGGTCGATCTGCGGGAGCAGGCCAGGATCGAGGACGCGTTGGCCGACTTCGCGCAGACGCCCTTTGCCCTTGACCGGGAGGTACCGTTGCGCGCCTGCCTGTACCGCCTGGGCGAACAGCACCATGTGCTGGCGCTGTCCATGCACCATATTGCGGCGGATGGGTGGTCGTTGCGCATTCTCGTGGACGAGCTTTTGCAGTGCTACGCCGCCAGGCTCGGCGCCCGTCCGCATGCGCTGGCGCCGCTGCCCATACAGTTCACCGACTACGCGGCCTGGGAACGCCAGCGCCTGGACGGCGGTGAGCGCGAACGACAACTGCGCTACTGGCGCGATCGCCTGGGCAGCGTGCATGAGCCGCTGGAACTGCCCCTGAGCCATGTACGCGGCGCGGTAACGGATGCGGCCGAGGGCCGCCACCGTTTCGTCTGGCCCATTGAATTGTCCGATGCGGTGCGTGCCATGGCGCGAGCGCGTGGTGCCTCGCTGTTCATGGTGATGACGGCATTGCTCGACCTGTTGCTGTACCGCCTGAGCGGCCAGCGCCGCATCCGCGTGGGGACGCCCATCGCCAACCGGGGAAAGGCCGAGACCCATGGGCTGATCGGTTATCTGCTCAACCTCCAGGTGCTGCAGGTCGATGTCGCGCCACAGATGGGCTTTGGCGAGCTGCTGGAGCAGGTGCGGCATGCTGTGCTCGACGCGCAGCAGCATTCCGACCTGCCGTTTGACATGTTGGTCGAGGCGCTCGTGCCGGAGCGCCAGCCGGGCGTGCATCCGTTATTCCAGGTCAAGTGCACGCAACAGGACGCGATGGAGCGCGAGCGCAGCGTCGCCGGGTTGCGCGTGCGCATTCAGGCCATGACCGCAGGCCATGCGCACTTCGATCTGAGCCTGGATTTCACCGACCGGGCCGAAGGCATCGAAGGCGTTTTCATCTACGACACGGGCCTGTTCGATGCGCAGCGGGTCGCGGTCTTCGCGGAAGGCCTGACCCGTTGTGCGCAGCAGGTGGTGACGGCGCCCGACAGGGCATTGGCGGCCCTTGCGCTGACTGACCCGGCCGAGGGCCTGCAGATGGTTGCCGTGCCGCAGCCCGCAAGTCCGCAGGCCACGACGGTGCTTTCCCTATGGGATGCCGCCGTGGCCCGCCAGGGCCAGGGCATGGCGGTGCGTGCCGAATCGCGCACTGCATCGTTCGGGCAATTGGACAGGGCGGCAAACCAGCTTGCGGCACGACTGCGCGCGCAAGGTCTGGGGCCGGAAACCCGCGTCGGGGTGCTGGCACCGCGCTCGCCGGAAATGGTGCTGGGTATGCTGGCCGTACTCAAGGCCGGCTGCGTCCATGTGCCGCTGGACCCCGAGCTGCCGGCCGACCGGCTGGCCTATCAGCTGCGCGACAGCGGCGCCCGCCTGGTGCTGGCCATGCAGCCTCCTGCATGGCAACCGGGGATCCCGGTATGGCCGCTGGCGCTTTCTGAACCTGCAGACCTCGATACCGATGCGTTGGAGACCGCCACCCTTCACCGGGACCAGGCCGCTTACCTCATCTACACCTCGGGCTCCACGGGCCAGCCCAAGGGGGTCGTGATCACCCATGGCGCGCTGGCCAACTATGTGCAGGGTGTGCTGGCCCGGCTGGACCTGCCGGTCGATGCGTCCAGCATGGCCATGGTGTCGACGGTGGCTGCAGACCTGGGGCATACGGTGCTTTTCGGCGCGCTGTGCTCTGGGCGTCTGCTGCACCTCATGTCCCCTGAGCGCGCTTTCGATCCAGACGCCTTTGCGGACTACATGCACACGCACCAGGTCGATGTGCTCAAGATCGTGCCCAGCCATTTGCAGGCCCTGCTGAGCGCTGCCCGGCCTGAGCAGGTCCTGCCGCGCCATCGCCTGGTGCTGGGCGGTGAGGCCACGGGCTGGCCTTTGTATGCACAGATCGCCGCCCTGAGCCCCCTTACCAGAGTGCTCAACCACTATGGCCCGACGGAAACCACGGTCGGGGTGCTGACCCAGGAGGCCGATGCAGCCGTCCGTGAGGCAGGCACGGTGCCGCTGGGCCTGCCGCTGCGCAACAGCTGCGCCCATGTGCTGGACGAATGGCTGAGCCCCGTGCCGCAGGGCCTTGCCGGCGAGCTGTACCTGGGTGGGGCAGGTTTGGCACGTGGCTACGAAGGCAGGCCTGGCCAGACCTGTGAGCGCTTCGTGGCGGACCCCTGGTGCGCGGGCCAGCGCCTGTATCGCACCGGGGACCGCGTGCGGCAACTCAAGGATGGCAGCATCGAGTTCCTGGGCCGGAACGACGACCAGATCAAGCTGCACGGCTACCGCGTCGAGCTCAGTGAAGTGGCCCAGGCGTTGCGAAAGCTGCCCCGTGTCGCGAGTGCCGAAGCCATTGTGCGCGAGGCTGAAAACGGTCAGCAACGCTTGCTGGCCTATGCCGTTGCGCAGGAAGGGCAGGTGATCGATGTGGCCGCGTTGCGCGAGACCCTGTCGCGCACCCTGCCGCCCTACATGCTGCCAGCGGCCATCGTGGTGTTGCCGCGCCTCCCGTTGACCATGAATGGCAAGGTCGATCGCCATGCCCTGCCGGAGCCAGAGACGGCCGAGTGCGGCGGCCATGAGGCGCCGGTGGGGCCGACCGAGCAAACGCTGGCAGCGGTCTGGTCGGAGGTGCTGGGGCGCGAGCACGTCAGCCGCGGGGACAACTTCTTCGAGATCGGCGGAGACTCCATCCTGGCCCTCAAGGTGGTGGCCAAGGCGCGAAAGCACGGGCTCAAGCTGGTGCCCAAGCAATTGTTCGAGCAGGTCAGCCTGCAGCAATTGGCCGAGATGCTGCAGGCACCTCCAGTGGCAGGACAGTCCACGGTGGCCTGTCCGGTGCAGGACCATGACCAAGCGATCCCTGTGCTGGCCCCGGAACTGCGCAACAAGCCGCTCGTGCCGTCGCACGCCCAACTGCGCCAGTGGTTCCTCTGGCAACTGGACCCTCACAGCAGTGCCTACCATATCGCAGGCGCTCTGAAGCTGGCCGGTGAGCTGGACCTGGACGCCCTGCGCATGAGCTTCGATGAACTGGTGGCACGCCACGAATCACTGCGCACGGTGTTCAGCGCAGATGAGCAGGGTCAGGTGTGGCAGCAGGTCCAGGCGCCTGCCGAGTTGCCTGGGGCCGCGATGCCATTGATTGATTTCTCGGCCCTGCCCGAGGACCAGCGTGATGCTGCCGTGCAGCGGCAGGCACTCGACACCATCGCCACGCCTTTCAATCTGTCCCGTGGGCCGCTATTGCGGCTGGCGCTGATCCGCGCGGCACAGCACATGCATGTGCTGGTGGTGGTCATGCACCACATCGTCTCGGACGGCTGGTCCATGCAGATCATTGTCGAAGAGTTCGCGCAGCGTTACCGAGCGCGCCTTGCGGGGCAGCGCCTGACCCTGCCGGCGCTGCGCCTGCAATATGCGGACTACGCGGCATGGCACAAGGGATGGCTGGAAGCCGGCGAAGGGCCGCGGCAGTTGGCGTACTGGAGGGATAGGCTGGGCAACGAGCACCCTGTGATGCAATTGCCTGCCAGCAGGCCACGCCGAGCCGATGGCCGCTACCGGGCAGCTCAGCACGCCATCACGCTGTCCGCAGACCGGGTGCGAGGCCTGCAGCGCAGAGCACAGGCCCAGGGCATGAGCCTGTTTATGGTGCTGCTCGCAGGGTTTCAGGCGCTGCTTCACCGCTACGCGGGCTTGCAGGACATCCGTGTGGGCGTGCCCACCGCCAATCGGCACAGGGCGGAGAGCCAGGGCATCGTGGGCTTTTTCGTCAATACGCAGGTGATGCGGGGACAGCTGCATGGCCAGTTGACGCTGTCCGAATTGCTGGCGCAGGCCCGGGATGCCGTGGCGCAGGCCCAGGAACACCAGGACCTTCCCTTCGAACAGTTGGTGGAGGCGCTGCATCCGCAGCGCAGCCTGAGCGTCAGTCCCCTGTTTCAGGTGATGTTCAACCACCAGAGAAAAGGCCATCAGGTGCTGGAGCAGCTTCCCGGGCTGCGGTTCGAGGGCTACCTGGACATCGAAAGAGCGACCATCTTCGAGTTCATGCTGGACACGGTCGAGTGGGAGGATGGCCGCCTCAGCGCTCAGTTCAGCTATGCGCAGGAGCTGTTCGATGCGCCGATGGTCGAACGCCTGGCGTGCAGTTTTGACCAGATCTTGACGGCGTTGGTGGAAACGCCTGGAGCGCGGCTGTCCGAGATCGGCATCCTCGGTGCCACCGAAATTCGCAAGCTCGATGCGTGGAGCCGGGCAGGTGAGCACGGCGCCGGCCCTGCCTCTCTCGTGAAGATGATCGAGAACCAGGTAGAGCTGCAGCCGCAGGCGGTCGCCATCGAATGCGCGGGGCAAAACCTCAGCTACGGCGAGTTGAACTTTCGTGCCAACCGATTGGCCCATCTGTTGCTGGAAAGGGGCATCGGCCCTGAGCGTCGCGTGGCCGTGGCGCTGGAGCGCGGCGTCGATTCGGTGGTGGCTTTGCTGGCCATCCTCAAGGCGGGCGCCGCCTATGTGCCGCTGGACCTGGAGTACCCGGCCGACAGAATCGCCGTCATGCTCGAAGACAGCCGGGCCGATGCCTTCATCCACCACGCGGACGTGGGGGCTGCTCTGTCGGGTGTCTTCGACGGGTTGGTCGCCATCGACCTTCGCCGCGTGGCATGGGAGCATCTGTCGGGAAGCAATCCGACCGTTGCGCTGAATGCGGACGGTCTGCTGTACATCCTGTTCACATCCGGCTCCACCGGGCGGCCCAAGGGCATTGCGATGCGGCAAGGCGTGCTCTCGCAATTGGCCGCATGGCAGATCGACCGCATGCCGGGGGCCGCGCGCACGCTGATGTTCGCCTCGCCCTGCTTCGATGTGGGCTACCAGGAGGTCGTCGTGACCCTGTGCTCAGGCGCTACCCTGGTCCAAACGGACGCCGCCCAGAGAAGGGATTTTTCCTTGCTGTTGGCCTTGATGGACGAGCGGGTGGTGGAGCGCGTGTATCTGCCCTATGCCGTGCTCCAACTGTTGGCCGAAGCGGCGCTGCGCCTGGACAGAAACCTGCCAGCGCTTCGGCAGATCATCACGGCCGGCGAGCAACTGAAATTGACCGAGGAACTGAGGGCGTGGCTGCAGCGGATGCCCCGGTGCCGGCTGGTCAACCAATACGGCCCCACGGAAACCCACGTGGTCAGCAGCTTCGATGTGGATGCCGGCGATGGCCGGACGCTGCCTCCCATAGGATCGCCCGCCTCGACGGCCATCCTGCGCGTGCTGGATACCGCGCTGCAGCCGGTGCCGCCGGGCGTGGTCGGCGAGCTGTACCTAGTGTCCTGTCCCGTTAATTCGCAGGCACGATAGCTGCATGGTTTCGGGCCATCCTTGAGGTGCCGCCATGCCCAATGCAACGACCCGAACAGAAATTGCGCTTAGTGAAGTGGAGCGCGCGGAACTGACGTCCATGGCGCGATCACGTTCGCTGCCAGCGGCGTTGTCGCTCAGGGCGCGCATCGTGCTGACTTGCGAAGGCACAGATAAAGCCAGCACCGCGGTTGCGCAGGCTCTGGGGATCAGTCGTAGCACTGTCACCAAGTGGCGCGGGCGCTATGCGCGCCATCGCATTGCAGGGCTTTACGACGAGTTGCGCCCGGGTCGCCCCCGCACGGTAGATGACGAGCGTGTTGCTGAGTTGATTACCAAGACGTTGCACACCAAGCCTGCTGATGGGGGTACCCACTGGAGCACCCGCACGCTGGCCGCCGATACGGGCATCAGCAAGAGCACGGTGGCGCGCTATCTGCAGACCTTCAACCTCAAGCCGCACCGGGCCGACAGCTTCAAGCTGTCGACCGATCCGCTGTTCATCGAGAAGCTGCGCGACGTTGTGGGGCTGTACCTGAACCCACCTGACAACGCGCTGGTGCTGTGCGTGGACGAGAAGAGCCAATGCCAAGCTTTGGAGCGTACGCAGCCGATGCTGCCAATGGGGTTTGGCTATGTCGAAGGTGTCACGCACGACTACGTGCGCCACGGCACCACCACCTTGTTCGCGGCCCTGAACGTGATGAATGGCCAAGTGATCGCGCAGTGCCGGCCCCGGCATCGTCATCAAGAGTTCCTTGCCTTCCTGCGCGCCATCGACAAGGCAGTGCCCGACGAACTGGATGTGCACTGCATAGCTGATAACTACGCCAGCCACAAGCATCCAAAGGTGCGCGCTTGGTTGGCCGAGCGGCCTCGCTGGCACATGCACTTCGTTCCGACCTATTCAAGCTGGCTCAATCAGGTCGAGCGCTTCTTCTCGATCATCACCACGCGGGCAATCCGCCGTGGCTCGTTCACCAGCGTGAAGGATCTGATCAACAAGATCGACACATTCATCGCGAATTACAACCAGTCCTGCCAGCCGTTTACTTGGACAGCTACAGCAGACTCCATCCTCGAAAAACTCGCCAGACTATGCGGGCGAATTAACGGGACAGGACACTAGGTAGGCAGCGCTGCTGGCTTGCTCCACCTCCGTTACCAGCGCTTGCTCGGTGGCAGTACGCGCCACCGAACCGGGCAGTGGCTTGAACTTGCGCGAGGCTTGTTCTTCCAGCCGGGTGAGACGGTCGCTTTTGTCGGCCAGGACGCGGTCCTTCGCTTCCAGGGTGGCCTGGGCTTCTTCAACCTGCGTGACGAGGGCTTCTTTTTCTTTGGTGTGGCGAGCGATGATTTCCTCGGCCAGGTCCAGGAAGCCATCCTTGTCCCCCGCCTTGGCCACCTCGATCAGGGCTTGCTTCTGGTCTTCGGGCAGGCGGCGGTACTGGCGCAGTTCGCGGTAGCCGATGCCCATGCGGGACATGGATTCGAGGGCTTCTTCGCCGAAGGCGTTGAGGTTTGCGATGTCGAGATCTGCCTTCTCACGCGACAGACCAAGCAGTCCGCAAAATTCATCCCAGGTACCTGTTAACTGGTAACCGTTACCACTTTCGCGCCCCTTGAGCGCTTGATAAAGCCTTTTTTCCTTCACAAAGGCCAATTTGGAAGTGGTAACCGTTACCGAGAATTTGGCGAACGCATCCGCCATCTGCGCCTGCCCCAGCAACTGGTTCAACAGATCACGCTCCTGTCCATAGGCCGCCTGCACTGCTGCCATTTGGTCCGCTGCCTGGCTGACCTCGGTCAATGCTGCAGGGTGAACGTCAGGAACTTGGGTAGCTGCAGGCGCAGGCTTGCGACCGGGCTTTCCCTTGAGAAAACGGTCTTCGATTTGTGCGTCAGTGGGTTGAGGGCGCGTCATGGTTGTTGGTTTTCTTGAATGGATCGGTGAGGGTCAGGTGCGGCTGTAGCGCTGCACGATGTCGTCGAAGGCCCGGCGTGCCGTGTCCAGGGCCACGGCATGGCGCAGGGATATCTGGATGAGGTGTGGGCTGAGCCGCCAGCGGCCGCCCTGGGGCGTTTGCTCCCCCCAGCCGGCGGTGCGCAGGTTGTCCAGGTCGCGGGTGACGACGCTTGGGGATGCGTTGAGCGCCTTCGCAATCTCGGCGGGTGCCAGCCCCTGCAATTCATGACCCGCCAGCAAGTCGATGAGCTGCAGCAATCGCTGCTGGGCGGCATTGGTGTAGTCAGTGGTGCGGGACATCAGTACGTCCCGTCCCGGCTCACTGTGAAGCCAATGTAGATATGGTTCATGGTGGTGTTAGCCCAGGCATCGTGCGAACCCTGGGGCAGGTTGCATGGCGCATCCAAAGGCGCGAAGTCATCGCGCCAAGGCCAGTCTTCACGGCCCACCAGCACGCTGAGCGCGCGGGGGTGGCCTGTGATGGCATGGCCTGCCGGCTGCTTGACGATGTCGGACGGGCTGGTCATTGCTGCGCCTTGCCCTCGGCCAAGCCGTAGTCGTAGCCGGCGCGCCACGCGTCGTCTTGTGCGCTGCCAATCGGATAGGTGCTGGGCTCCGGCTCGGTGCCGTCGATCGCCTTCTCCAGGCCACGCAGAGCGCCGGTCTTCCACTCCGGGCTGCGTGGGCAGCGCCGGATTTTGGCGTTGTAGATGTGCTGAGCGGACTTCATGCCGATGCTCCAGCGCGATCGCGGCGCAGCTTGGGAGCGGCCGCCTTGGTGGGCCAGATCTTGTCCGCCGGCAGGCCGATAACCTGGACGATGCGGGTGGCGATCCGGGCGCTCTTGGCCTTGCCGTTGATGACGTGCGACACCATCGAACGCGACACCTTGAGCTCGTCAGCAAGCGCAGTAGGCGTCGTGCCCTTCATTCGGATGGCTGCTTTGATTTCTTCTGGGTGCATGGTCTGTTACCCTTCGACTCAACTTGTTTAGGTGCAGCAGGGATTTGCTGCGTTGAGTCGATTATGGGAAAGAAATCTTTCCCTTGCAACTAGTCAGTGGGAAATATTTCATGACCATCGGGGAGAGACTCCGTTCCGAGCGAGAACGTCTGGGGTTAAGTCAGCCCAGCTTTGCCGCAACTGTCGGTACGACCAAACAAACACTGTTTTCTTGGGAGACAGGAAAGACAGCGCCTGACGGTTTTCAACTCGCAGCGCTTGGAGCGATTGGCGTGGATGTGCTCTATGTCGTGAGCGGTGAGAGAAATCCCGCCGCGCCGGCATTGGATGTGGCGGAGCGTCTGCTTATCGATAACTACCGGCGTTGCAACAGGGACGCAAAGGCGCACCTTGTGCAGACCTCTGCACTCTTGGCTGCAGGTATCTCTGCGCCTGAGAAGCCAACCCGTCGCAAGCCGCCAGCTGAACCAGCTGCACCAGCGGCGGCCGCAAACATGAGCAACATGACGATGACCAACAACTCTCCGGGTAGCGTTCAGGTCGGTTACGCCGGAGGCAAGGTTTCAATCAAAAGCAAAGGGAGATAGACCTTGGGAGAGCTACCTAAGCAACTGTTGGCGTGGGTCGCTAAGCTGTTGCCAAAGATGAACAATGAGGGAGCCGGTGCAGTGCAGATCGCAAAGGTTGAAGGTGACGTTTCAACGAACCACTTCACCATCAATCTGATCACGCCGCATCAAGAGCCATCGGCCGACGCCCCACCCGCTCTTTAACTTCGCCGGAGCAACGGGAAGTTTTGCGCTTGATCCGCCAGTTGCACGACAACAAGGGGGTATTTCTTTTCATGGAGAAAACCTTTGGCACTCGCATGGTGATCGATCTGGCCCCCGCGCAGCTATTGCGCGTGCGGCGTTACGTCGAGACAATCCACCGCCGAACTCAAGGGAGGGAAAAGGCATGATCAAGCACGCCGTGCTGCTGATCGCAGCAGTTGCAATTACACCTGCCTGGGCCATTAACAAATGCACCAGCGCAGATGGGAAAACCGTGTTTCAGGACGCCCCTTGCGCGGGGAAAGGCGAAATCATCGACGTGAAACCAGCGAGTGGTAAGGCACCGTTGGCGCCAGCTCAGAGCCAGATCAATGCATTACAAAAAGAAGGCGCGTTCGGGGAGACATGGCGCCGCAAGACTGATCTGGAGCAGCATCTGATCCGCAATGCAAGGGCCGATTTGCAGTCACACTTCACCCGTTGTGAGCAACAGCAGCAAGCTCTTTCGCAGCGCAAAGCACTAGCCAACAACAATCTCGCTGGTGCAACCTTTGAGCAATCTATTTCGGCTGAAATGCAGGCAGCGGCGACAACCTGCGACACGAGGGCGAGAGACCTCCGCGCTAGCTTGGAAAGCCTTGAGAAGGAACTGCGCGAATTGACAGCATCGAAGTAGCCGGCAATCACTGCCACGACATAACCAGAATCTACAAGGGGGGAATTCAACAATGGAAGAACAAGTTTTTTTTGAGCACGGGGGTGTCAAGGTCACGAACGCCAGGTTCGTCGTGGACGCACAAACCTTCGCCATGAGCAACGTCACCTCGATCAATCCGGTGACAGAGCGACCGAGCCGCTTTGCACTCATCGCGTTCCTGATCATCGGAGTACTGATCGCTTTCGCATCCCCGGTTTTCGGCATCATCTTGGCCTTGATCTGCGCGATATTCTTGTACCTGCAAAAAACCAAGTATCACGTGATGCTGCGTACCGCTGGCGGCGAGACCAAGGCGCTGACCACTGATGAGCGAGAGTATTTCAATCAGGTGGTTGGCGCGGCTTTGTTGCACAAATCGCGATGCTGATGCCCGTAGACTGACTGCGTGACAGAGACGAAGAACAGGCAGCGGAGCAAGTACCGCACGACGAACTGGAAGGCGTACAACGCGGCGCTGAAAGCGCGAGGCTCGTTGACGATGTGGCTAGATGAGGGCATGCAGTGGTTTGGCACGCCGACCGGCAGGCGTGGACGCAGCCGAACCTTCTCGGACGCAGCAATCCAGTTCTGCCTGAGCATCAAGTGCCTGTTCGGCCAGCCCTTGCGACAGGCGCTGGGCATGGTGCAGAGCCTGCTGCGGCTGGCAAAGCTGGACTGGCCGGTACCTGACTTCAGCACTGTTTGCCGGCGCCAAAAGACCTTGCAGGTCGAACTGAGCTACCAGCGAACCAACTCGCCGCTGCAGTTGCTGGTGGACAGCACCGGCATCAAGTTCCTGGGCGAAGGAGAGTGGAAACGCAAGAAGCATGGTGCTGAATACCGGCGCGAATGGCGCAAGGTCCATCTGGGCATCGACGCGCAGACGCTGGAAATACGCGCCATCGAGGTGACCAGCAACGCCATTGGGGATGCGCCGATGTTGCCCGGGTTGCTGGCTCAGATTCCCACTGACGAATCCATCGAAAGCGTCAGTGCCGATGGCGCCTACGACACGCGCGCCTGCCTGGACGCCATTGCCGAGCGGCACGCGATGGCGGTGATCCCGCCCCGCAAGAACGCCAGCCATTGGAAGAAGTCGAGTCCGGGCTCGGCGCATCGTAATGAGGCCATTCGGGCGTGCCAGCGCCTGGGTCGCGGCATTTGGAAGAAGTGGAGCGGCTACCACCGGCGCAGCCTTGTGGAGACGAAGATGCACTGCTTCAAGCGACTGGGCGAACGGGTGATCGCGCGCACGTTCGACCGCCAGGTTGTGGAGCTGCATGTCCGCGTGGCCTTGCTCAATCGGTTCAGTCAGATCGGCCGTCCTCACACCGTGTCGGTGACTGCTGTGGCATAGGTCCGTCTGGGGTTGGGGTCATGCCGTCTGCAATTCGATTTGTGCAACAGCGCCATCGCAACCGGAAAGCTGCAGCGCGCGTTGCGAGCCGTCGATTTAAAAACGGTGACAGGTGCGGCGAACGACTGGAGACGGGCTTACACCGCGCTGGAATTAGACGTGGCGGCCTTTGCCGATGGTGTTGTGAACGTTGAGGTTCCTGCAGGCGATTTTCCGGACACGTTGACGCGACATTGAATGCCCTTGCATGGGCTTGGTGCAGTGCTTCAAGATTCATGTCAGTTCGAAGTTCGGCAAATAATGAAGATGCCCGCAGCGTAGGTCTATCGCGCGCACTCTTGACTTTTAAGCGCTTTACTTTTCGCACTCGCGCGCGCGGCATCCTGCCGTGCATGGATAAAAACCGCACCACCGTCGCCGCTCTGGTCGTCTCCGCCGCTTCGCTGGTGGGCATCGCGGGCTATGAGTCTTATCGGGGCAACGCCTACCTCGATTCGGGCAATGTCGCCACCATCGGCTACGGTGCTACGGCGGGCGTCAAGCTCGGCGACACAACCACGCCGGCCCGTGCCCTGATCAGGCTGCACGGCGACGTTTCCGAGCACGCCCGGGCCATTCAGCGGTGCATCAAGGCACCGCTTTTTCAATACGAATTCGATGCGTATCTGAGCCTGGCCTGCAACATCGGCGCAGGCGCCTTCTGCAATCCCGCCAAGCCGGCCGCGCCGCCGACTCTGATCGATCTGATCAATGCGCAGCGCTACGCCGAAGCCTGCGCCCGTATCCGGGAATTCAACAAGTATCGGAACCCCAAGACCGGACAGCTGGAGCCACTGCGTGGGCTCACCAACCGCCGGGAGCTGGAATACCGCACTTGCGTCGGGGATGCACCATGAAGCTGCGCATCGCCGCGGCCGTGGCGCTCACCCTGGCCGTTGTCCTGGGCGTGCGGGCCTGGAATGCACATCTGCTCCAGCAGGGGGATTCGCAGGGCTCTGCACGGGTGCAGTCGGCCTGGGACAAACAAGAGGCCGACCGCAGCGCGGCCACGGCGCGTGACAACGCCACCAAGTTTAGAAACTCCGAAAGGGTTGCAAATGAAGACGCCAAACGCGAGGCCGCGCGCCTGGTGCGTGACGCTGCTGCTGCCGCTGCTGTGCGCGGCCTGCACCACGAGATTTCCCGCCTCAACAAGCGCACCGATCCCTACCCAGCAGGTGATGCCGGCATTGCCGCCTGCACTCGCGATGCCGCCACCGCCCGAGAGCTTTTCGGACACAGCGCGCAAGCGTATTCAGATCTGGCAGCAGCAGCTGACGGACTCCGCGACCAAGTGACTGGGTTGCAGGACTTTGCGCGCAGCGTCTGCCGTGCGCCCATCACCGAGATCGCCCGATGATTTTTGAGCTGACGATGACCAACCTCATCTCTTTGGCAGGCCTGTTCCTGGGGGCGCTGTGGGCGCTTCTCAAGGTGATCGGGCTGCAGGCGGAGAAGCGGGCGAATGAGAAGTTTGAAGCCCTGCAGGTGTCCATCGGCAAGCTGGGAGACGACTTGCGCCGGGAGGCAGATGCAGCGAGGCAACTGGAGACGTCGTTTCTTCGATTCCAGGCCGAGCTGCCCCGTGACTACGTGCGCCGCGATGACTTCGTGCAGGCCGTGGGCGGCATCAATACCCGTATCGATAACTTTGCGCTTCGCATGGAGCGTGCGCTGGACAACAACCGCAGGGGGGAGCATCTGTGAGCCACTATTCGCCTGACATTCTCAAGGTGCGCCGCGAGGCCATCCGCTGGCATTTGCTGTCGGCCATCAATCTTTCGCGCCCAGTGGGCATCTACACCGAGGCCTTGCTGCCCATCGTGCAGTCGGTGTATGTGGATGCCACCCACCAGGAGATCCGGCGCGAACTGGACTACCTCGAGGCCCGCGAGATGTGCGCCATCGTGCGCGATCCGCTGGACCGCTGGTCGGTTGATCTGACGCGCACGGGCATTGACTTCGTGGAGTACACGATCAATGCGCAGCCGGGAGTGGCGCGCCCTCGCATCACGCAGGGTTGACCGATGGCGCCGCGTAGCAAGGTGCACACGTTGCCGCCACAGCTTAAGGAGTGGCTGGATGCCGAGCTCGTCAAGCGCGGATTCAGCGACTACGTGCAGTTGGCGGCGGACCTGCAAAGCCAGGGCGAGAGCGTCTCCAAGTCCGCGCTGCACCGTTACGGCTCGCAGTTCGAAAAGCGCATGGCGCAACTGAAGATGAGCACGGAACAGGCCCGTGCCCTGGTTGACGCGGCGCCTGACGACGAGGACAAGCTGGGCGCGGCCGTCGTGCGCATGACTCAGGAGCGCATCTTCGGCCTGTTGATGGAACTGGACATCGACCCCGAGAGCGTGGACGTGAACAAGCTGTTCAAGAACGCGGCCGAGATCGGCAAGGCGTCGGTGACCCAGAAGAAGTTCAGCCAGTCCGTGCGCAAGGAGATCGAAGAAGCGGCCCGCAAGAAAGCCCTGGAAGACGCCGCGCAGCAGGCCGGTGAAACCGGCCGCCAGCAGGGACTTTCCACCAGCGGCGTCGAAGCGCTGCGCGCGGCGATCATGGGGCAGCTGTGATGCAACCGACCCAGATTGCGCAGGCCACGCGCATCCTGATGCAGTACCAGGTGGACTGGATCGCGGACAAGTCGCAGGTCAAGATCATGGAGAAGTCGCGCCGCATCGGTATCAGCTATGCCGAGGCGGCCGACGATGTGCTCTACGCAGCCAGCGCCGAGGGCGCCAACGTCTACTACATCTCGTACAACAAGGAGATGACGGCGGGCTTCATCCAGGACTGCGCCACATGGGCCCGGGCTTTCAACGCGGCCGCGGGTCAGATCGAAGAGTCGGTGATCGAAGAAGAGGACAAGCAAATCCTCACCTACACGATCAAGTTCGACAGCGGCCACATGATCCAGGCGTTCACCAGCAGCCCGCGCAACTTGCGCTCCAAGGGCCGGCCTGGTGAGCGCCTGGTCGTGGACGAAGGCGCTTTCCTGGATGACATCAAGGAGGTGCTCAAAGCTGCCATGGCCATGACGATGTGGGGCGGGCAGATCCGCATCATCAGTACCCACGACGGCGACGACAACCCGTTCAATGAGCTGATCAACGACGTGCGGGCCGGCAAGTTCCCCTACAGCGTTCACCGCGTCGATCTGGACGATGCGCTGCGCGACGGGCTCTACCGCAAGATCTGTGCGGTCACTGGCCAGGAGTGGTCCCTGGAGCGCGAGGTGGAGTGGCGCCAGACCATGATCAACCGCTACAAGCCCAACGAGGACGAGGAGCTTTTCTGCATTCCGTCCAAGGGCGGCGGCGCCTGGCTGAGCCGCGCACTGATCGAGGCTCGAATGCGCGCCGCACCGGTGATTCGCTTCACGGGCACCGCAGATTTCAACAACGCTCGGCCCGATCTGCGCGAGCGCGAAATGCAGGATTGGATCGATGAGCACCTGATGCCGCTGCTGCGGTTCGTTCCCGAGTTGCGGCATGCACTGGGCATGGACTTCGGGCGCAGCGGCGACTTGTCTTGCATCGCCCCGGCCGAGATCGCCTCTAACCTGCGGGTGCGCATCCCATTTCTGGTGGAGCTCAAGAACGTCCCTTACAACCAGCAGTTGCAGGTGTTGTACGCCATTGCCGATGCACTGCCGAGGCTATCAGGCATGGTGATCGACAGCCGGGGCAATGGCAGCTATGTGGGGGAAGCCGCGCACGACAAATACGGCTCGGTGGTCCAGCGGCTCATGCCCACCGAAGGCTGGTACCGCGACAACATGCCGCCTTACAAAGCGGCCTTTGAAGACGACACCGTGGAGATCCCCAAACATGACGGCCTGCTGCAATCCCACCGGGCCATCCGGCTGGTCCGCGGGGTGCCACGCATGCCCGAGGGCAAGACGACCGATGGCGGTCACGGCGACAACGCAATGGCCTGCGTATACGCGCACGCGGCGACACGCATGAATTTTGGCCCGGTGCACGCCGCGAGCCGTCCCCGCCGCAGCGCGCTATCTCTTGAAGGCTATTGAGCATCATGTCCCGAGGCATCTATGTGTCCCCCACCGAGTTCGTCTCGTTCGCCGAGGCTCGGCAGGGTCCGACCTTGTCTAAGCAGATCGCAACGCGCGAGCGCAGCACCGACTTGGCAGGCTTCGGCTTCCTGTTGCCCAACCCCGACCCGATCCTGAAGCGCCAGGGTAAAGACATCAGCGTATACCGCGATCTGCGCAGTGATGCGCATGTGGGCGGCTGCATTCGTCGACGCAAGGCCGCCGTGAAGGCGCTGGAGTGGCGGGTGCAGCGTGGCAGGGCCAGCGCACGCGCAACGCGCCTGGCGAACGATCTGCTCGCCACCTATGACATGGACACGCTGATCAACGAAATCACCGAGGCGGTGCTGTTTGGCTGGCAACCCCTCGAACTTGTGTGGGGCACGCGCAATGGGGCGAACGTACCGCTGCAGGTAATCGGCAAGCCACCGGAGTGGTTCTTCTTTGACACCCAGGCGCAACTGCGTTTTCGCAGCCGCGAGCAGCCTATGCTTGGCGAGACGCTGGAGCCGCGGAAATTCCTACTCGCACGCCAAGAGGCCAGCTACGCCAATCCCTACGGACATGCGGATCTGTCCATGTGCTTTTGGCCGGCGATTTTCAAGCGGGGCGGGCTCAAGTTCTGGGTGACGTTCACCGAGAAATACGGTACGCCCTGGTTGGTGGGCAAGCAGCCACGTGGCACGCCTGGGACCGAGGTGGATGCGCTGCTGGATAAGTTGGAGGCCATAATTCAGGACGCGGTGGCGGCGATTCCTGACGATTCGAGCATCGATATCCTGGAGGCCGGCGACAAGGGGGCCAGTGCTGACCTCTACGAACGGCTGCTGATGTTCTGCCGCTCCGAGATCAGCATCGCGCTGTTGGGCCAGAACCAAAGCACGGAATCCAACAGCAATCGCGCCAGCGCGGAGGCAGGATTGGAGGTGGCCAAGACGATCCGCGATGGTGATGCCACTCTGGCGGCGGCCACCATCAACCAATTGCTGCGGTGGGTGACCGACGTGAACGAGGGCGAGCAATCACCAGCCCCCACTTTCGAGTTGTTCAAGGAGGAAGACGTCAACACGGAGCAGGCCACGCGCGATGAGACGCTGAGCCGCGCAGGGGTGCGCTTCACGCCGGCTTACTGGCAGCGTGTTTACAAGCTGGAAGCTGGCGACCTCGAAGTGGCTATGCCGCTCGAGCCAGCGACTGGCGAGCTACCCGTGGCATTTGCCGAGCGCGACGTGAAGCAGGCCACCAGCGACACTTTGGCAGCGCTTGGCACGGCAGGCGCGCCGGTGGTGGACAACTGGGTCAAGCAACTGCGCGAACTGGTGGACACGTACGACGAACCCCAGGCGCTGCAGGACGCCTTGCTGGATGCCTATGCCGATCTGTCCACGGCTGACCTGACCGAGCTAATTGCGATGGCTTTCGAGCTGGCCCATTTGCGTGGGCGCGATCAAGCGGCGCAGGAGGCTGGCCGTGGCTGAACTCGGATCTGTGGCCCGGAGCACGGTGGAAGGAGCGCGCCAGCAGTTCCAGGAACAGATCGAGTTCCTTCGGCGCAAGCTGAATCTGCCCAGCGAGTCCTGGCGTGACATTCAACGCGCGGCCCACGACCGCGCTTTCATGGTGGCCGGTGCCGCCAAGGCCGACCTGCTGGCGGATTTGCGCAAAGCGGTGGACCAGGCAGTTCAAGGCGGCAGCATCGGGGAGTTCCGCAAGCAGTTTGCCGACATCGTTGCAAAGCGCGGCTGGACTGGCTGGACGGGCGAAGGAAGCCAAGCTGGTGAAGCGTGGCGCACGCGGGTGATCTACAAAACCAACCTGGCCACGTCCTACGCGGCCGGGCGCCGCGCGCAGTTGCTGGACCCTGCATTGCTTAAGCGCCGCCCGTTTTGGCGCTATGTGCACAGCGACAGCGTGGTGCACCCCAGGCCAATCCATAAGCAGTGGGGCGACATGCGGCTGACCCTGCGCCACGACCACCCTTTCTGGCAAAGCCATTTCCCACCAAATGACTTTGGATGCGAATGCCGCGTGGTGGCAGTGGCAGCGCCTCGCGAGGGCGACTCCAGCGAGCCGCCGGACGGGTGGGATGCCGTTGATCCGCGCACGGGCACGCCTGCTGGGGTTGGCGAAGGCTGGGACTACGCACCAGGTGCGCGGACTGACGACGATCTGCGATCGTTCGTACAGGACAAGCTGATCGACTATCCCCCAGCCATCGGCAAGGCACTGTCGGCCGATGTCAATCGCTATATCAACGTCGAGGATCTGGTGCCCGACTTCGTGCGTAATGTGCTTGCAGATCGACAGCGGCGCGACCCGCTGTGGCTGGGGTTTGTGGAGCGTGCCGACTGGGTCGGCTCCGCAGCTGGTGCCGACGTGCGCGGCTACACGATCCTTCTTCCTGCCGAGGCGCCTCGGCATGTCGATGCTTCGCACGGCTTTGATGGCTCAGGCCAACGCCCTGCCATGCCGCAGGACTATGGACAGCTTGAGTCGGTGCTCAACGATCCCGATGCGCTGCGCGCAGGCGAGAAATCGCGCAACGGCAATCCCACGGTGGTGGCCACCAAGGCGATCAACGGAGAAACGTTCAGGGCGATGTGGGAGGTGTTGGCAGGCAAACGTAATCGGTCGCTGCAACTGAGCTCGCAGGTGATCAAAACGGCTCAGAAATGACAAGGCCTCGCGCTCCGACCACAACGTTCAAGACGAAACCGGTGTTGACTACCGGAGGTCGATGCACAAGGCAGTGCGGATCTTACGAGGAGTGCTTCGATGGCGCAAATGATTGAATTGACCAGCCGCAACGGGCTGGATTACCTGCATGGCCTGCTGGAGAGGGGGCAGGACATGCGGCCTTTGCTGCTGGAGATCGGCGAAGACTTGACCGAATCCACCAAGCAGCGGTTTTCCTCGGCCACGGGCCCGGATGGCACGGCCTGGGCACCGAACAGCGCGCTCACCCTGGCCCGGTACAGCTCAATGTTTGCACGCAAGAAGGATGGCGATTTGACAAAGAGGAGCGCGCAGAAACTGGCCGGCAAGAAGCCATTGACCGGGGAGACCAGAGCACTGGCCACGACGATCAACTACCAGGTCCGCGATGTTGGCGCGGTAGGCATCGGCAGTCCCATGGTCTACGCGGCCACACAACAGCACGGTGCGAAGTCGGGTGAGTTCGGCTTCGGGCTGTACACCACCCGTGTGGGGAGCTTCCCGATCCCGTGGGGCGACATACCCGCCCGGCCATTTCTGGGCGCATCGGATTCAGACAAGGCAAACATCGTCAGTCTGGTGCAGAGCTACCTGATGGAAGGCTGATTGCGGTCCGAATTGGAAAAAGGCGCCAATCCAGCGCCTTTTTTTCTTGAGCTCCGCTATTTCCCGTCAGGAAAGAGAATTGCAGAGTTCCGGGCCCACCTCGCCCCAGTTCTTCCCGGAACTTCCCATTTATCGCACCTCCCTCTCTTCCTTTATCTCACTCCCGTTCAGATGTGGCAAAAGGCGAGTTCGCGTGCGCGCACAGAAACCTGGCGGCTGCGCACCTGATGAAGAGTTTTGGCAATTTCCGCAACCCGGTCGAGGACGTCGTGAAGGCGTATTGCGCCCAATGCGCGATCGCAGCCAGCTGCAAGGACCTGGCGGTGGCCGCGCTGTTTCTTGCCAATGGCGGTGCTGACCTGCGCATGCGCAATGTGCTGGAAGCCCGCCAGGCCCAGCAGGTGTGCGCGCTTATGATGAGCAGCGGGACCTACGAAGCCTCCGGTGAAACCGCATTCAGCATAGGGTTGCCGATCAAGAGCGGAGTCGGTGGTGGCGTCCTCGCCGTGATCCCCCGATTTGGCGCGGTGTGCTCCTGGTCGCCGCCATTGGACGAGAAGGGAAACTCTGTCGCCGGGTTGAAAGCCATCGAGCTTGTTGCCGCCGAACTGGACAGAACGGTTTTTTCTTAACGAAAACCGCAAGCAAACGGGTTGAATCTTCGCCTGGTTCATCCCTGCGCCATGGATGGCGAGCTGCATCGCACCGGCCGTGCCAGACCATGTTTGATCCGATCACCCTACGAAGATGAGTGGTCCCTCACCAGGCCGTTGAGCTTGAAGTTTGCACCCGCGCGCTGAGTGCAAGTCCATGCTTCAAGTCCCAATGCATGGGGTGCTGCTTTTTCGTTGTGGCGGAGACTGTGAGATTCGAACTCACGGACGGTTGCCCGTCGGCAGTTTTCAAGACTGCTGGTTTAAACCGCTCACCCAAGTCTCCGCAAACTGGCGCGTATTCTAGCCGGCCTCCACACACCCGCCCCCGCGCGTCAGGCCGCCTGCAGCAGGCCCTTCTTCTCGATGAAGGCCACCACCTCATCCAGCCCCTGCAGGGTTTTCAGATTGGTCATCACGAAGGGCTTGGTGCCGCGCATGCGCGTGGTGTCCGCGGCCATCACGTCCAGGTTGGCGCCCACGTGCGGGGCCAGGTCGGTCTTGTTGATGACGAACAGGTCGCTCTTGGTGATGCCGGGGCCGCCCTTGCGGGGGATCTTCTCGCCGGCGGCCACGTCGATCACGTAGAGCGTGAGGTCGCTCAGCTCGGGGCTGAACGTGGCCGCGAGGTTGTCGCCGCCGCTTTCGATGAAGACGACGTCGGCGTTCGGAAACTGCGCCAGCATGCGGTCGATGGCCTCCAGGTTGATGGAGGCGTCTTCGCGGATGGCGGTGTGGGGGCAGCCGCCGGTTTCCACGCCCAGGATGCGCTCCGCGGGCAGGGCGCCGCTCACCGTCAGCAGGCGCTGGTCTTCCTTGGTGTAGATGTCGTTGGTGATGGCGATGAGGTCGTGCTTGTCGCGCATGGCCTTGCACAGCATTTCCAGCAGGGTGGTCTTGCCCGAGCCGACGGGGCCGCCGATGCCCACGCGCAGCGGGGGCAGGGGCTTGGTGCGGTGGGGGATGTGGTGCAGTGCGGTGGTGCTGCCGGTGGTGGTGTTGTTCATGATCGGAAGAGGCGGGAGTATTGGGTTTCATGCTGCGCCGACAGGATGGCGAGCATGGGCGAGAAGGCCTGGCGGTCCGCGTCGCCGGTGTGCAGCGCGGCGTCGGTGGCGGCGGGAATGGCGGCGGCCAGCCGGGCCAGGATGCGCTGGCCGGCGCTCTGGCCCAGCGGCACGGCCTTGAGCGCGGCCTGCACCATGTTCTCGGCCCAGCCGAAGGTGTAGGCCAGCAGCACGTCGCGCGCGCCGGCTTCGGTGCCGGCGGCGGCCAGGGCGAAGGCGACAGGGTAGGTGGGGGTGGGCGGCAGGGCGGCGAGCGCGGCCACGTCGTGCAGCCGGGCGGCGTCGCCCGCGTGCTGGTTGCGCAGCCAGTCGGCGAGCGACCGGCCCATCTGCTCGGTCTGCAGGCGCATTTCGCTGGTCTCGCGCGTTTGCAGCACCCAGTCGTTCAATTGGCGCACGCGGGCGTGGTCGGCGGCGCGCCAGGCGGCCAGGGCCTGCTGCAGCACGGCCATGTCGCCGCGCGCCTGGGTGAGCTGCAGTTGCACGGCCAACCATTCGGCGGCGGCGGCTTCGGTGGTGACGCCGGCGCGCTCCACCGCCACTTCCAGCCCTTCGGAGTACGAGAACCCGCCCACCGGCAGCGCCGGCGAGGCCAGCCAGATGAGCTGCAGCAGGCTGGCGGCGGGCAGGGCCGTGGGGGCTTGGGGTGGTGGTGCGTTGCAGTCGGGGGCTGTCATCCCGGCGTCAATCAAGGGTTGTGGTGCGGGTGATCGCACTTCGCATGGTCATGGTCGTGACCATGGGCGTGCGCATCGCCGTGATCGTGGCCATGGCTTGCATGGCTGTGCCCATGGTCATGCCCATCGCCGTGCGCGGGGCCGGCGGCGTCGTGCGATGGGGCTGCGTGGTCGTGGCCATGGGCGTGGCCATGGTCATGACCGTGGTGCCCGTGCCCAGGGTGCCCGCCCGCCGCATAGGCGCCACCCTCGGGCTCGAAGGGGGCGTCGATCGCGTTCACGATGAGGTGCATGGCGCGCAGCATGTCGGCCAGCACGTGGTCGGGCTCGATCTGCAGGTGGGTGGGCGTGAGTTCGATGGGCACGTGCCGGTTGCCCAGGTGGTAGGCGGCGCGGGTCAGATCGAAGGGGGTGCCGTGGTGGGCGCAATGGGTGATGCGCAGCACCGACTGGGGCGCGGCGATCACGCGGACCAGGGCGCCGTCCTCGGCCACCAGCACGTCGCCGCCGCGCACGGCGGTGCCCCGGGGCAGGAAGATGCCCAGTTCCCGCCCGTTGGAGTCGGTGGCGGCGAAGCGGCTTTTCTGGCGCGTGTCCCAGTCGAGTTCGAGGGTGGCGGCGCGCTTGACGAGCACGGGCGCGAGGCCCTTGCCCTGGGCGATGAGTTTGGAGACTTGAAGCATGCGTGCGATCAGAACAGAAAGTAGCGTTGCGCCATGGGCAGTACGGTCGCGGGCTCGCAGGTGAGCAACTGGCCGTCGGCGCGCACGGTGTAGGTCTGCGCGTCGATCTCCATGCGCGGCGTGTAGTGGTTGTGCACCATGTGCTGCTTGCGCACGCCGCGCACGCCGCGCACGGCGCTGAGCTGCTTGGCCAGGCCGAAGCGCTCGCCGATGCCCGCGGCCAGCCCGGCCTGCGACACGAAGGTGAGCGAGGTGCGGGCCAGCGCCCCGCCGAAGGCGCCGAACATGGGCCGGTAGTGCACGGGCTGCGGCGTGGGGATGGAGGCGTTGGGGTCGCCCATGGCGGCCATGGCGATGAAGCCGCCCTTCAGGATCATGGCGGGCTTGACGCCGAAGACGGCGGGCTTCCAGATCACGATGTCGGCCCACTTGCCCACCTCCAGGCTGCCCACCTCGTGGCTGATGCCGTGGGCGATGGCGGGGTTGATGGTGTACTTGGCCACGTAGCGCTTGATGCGCGTGTTGTCGTTGCGAGCGGTGTCGCCATCCAGCGTGCCGCGCTGGGCCTTCATCTTGTGGGCCGTCTGCCAGGTGCGCAGGATGACCTCGCCCACGCGGCCCATGGCCTGGCTGTCGCTGCTCATCATGCTGATGGCGCCCAGGTCGTGCAGCACGTCTTCGGCCGCGATGGTTTCCTTGCGGATGCGGCTCTCCGCAAAGGCCAGGTCTTCGGCGATGGAGGCGTCCAGATGGTGGCACACCATGAGCATGTCCACATGCTCGTCCAGCGTGTTCACCGTGTAGGGCATGGTGGGGTTGGTGGAAGACGGCAGAAAGTTCGCCTCGCCCACCACGCGCAGGATGTCGGGCGCATGCCCGCCGCCCGCGCCTTCGGTGTGGAAGGCGCAGATGCCGCGGCCCGCCACGGCGGCGATGGTGTTCTCGACGAAGCCGCTCTCGTTGAGCGTGTCGGAGTGGATGGCGACCTGCGTGTCGGTGGCGTCGGCCACGTCCAGGCAGTTGCTGATGGCCGCGGGCGTGGTGCCCCAGTCCTCGTGCAGCTTGAGGCCGATCACGCCCGCGTCGATCTGCTCGTGCAGCGCGTCGGGCAGGCTGGCGTTGCCCTTGCCCAGAAAGCCGAGGTTCATGGGAAAGGCGTCGGCCGCCTGCAGCATGCGCTCGATGTTCCAGGGCCCCGAGGTGCAGGTGGTGGCCAGCGTGCCGGTGGCCGGGCCGGTGCCGCCGCCCAGCATGGTGGTCACGCCGGAGGCCAGGGCTTCTTCGATCTGCTGCGGGCAGATGAAGTGGATGTGGCTGTCGATGCCGCCCGCGGTGACGATGTTGCCCTCGCAGCTGATGATCTCGGTGCCGGGGCCGATGACGATGTCCACGCCGGGCTGCGTGTCGGGGTTGCCGGCCTTGCCGATGGCTGCGATGCGCCCGCCTTTCAAACCGATGTCGGCCTTGACGATGCCCCAGTGGTCCAGGATGAGCGCGTTGGTCAGTACCGTGTCCATGGCGCCCCCGGCCGTGGGGCCGGTGCCTTGGCCGTCGCGCGTGCGCTGGCCCTGCGCCATGCCGTCGCGGATGGTCTTGCCGCCGCCGAACTTCACTTCTTCGCCATAGGCGCCGGCGCGCAGCGTGTAGTCCTGCTCCACCTCGGCGATGAGCCCGGTGTCGGCCAGGCGCACGCGGTCTCCGACGGTGGGGCCGAACATCTCGGCATAGGCGCGTTTGGACACAGTGGCCATGGGAATGCTCTCCAGCTCTCGGGCGGTTCGAAAAGGGATGGGGTCGGACTTCAGGCGGCGGCCGGGGCCGGCGGCTCGCCCAGCGGCCCCTGCGTGAGGCCCCGAAAGCCGTACACCGTGCGGTCGCCCGCGTAGTCCACCAGCTCCACGGTGCGCTGCTGGCCGGGCTCGAAGCGCACGGCCGTGCCGCTGGCGATGTTCAGCCGCATGCCGCGCGCGGCGTCGCGGTCGAAGCCGAGCGCGCCGTTGGTCTCGGCGAAGTGGTAGTGCGAGCCGACCTGGATCGGCCGGTCGGCGGTGTTGCGCACCACCAGGGTCAGGGTGCGGCGGCCGGTGTTGAGCGCGTGCTCGCCGTCGTCGATGAGGAGTTCGCCGGGGATCATGGGATGGTGCAGTGGTCGATGCGTTGGGCCACTCAGGCCATGCGCACGAGCAGCGTGGCGCCCAGCAGCGCGGTCGAGGCGCCCGCCACCACGGCCAGCCAGCGGTGGCGCGCCACCACGGCATGGCCCAGGCCGATGCCGGCGGCGTGCAGCGCGGCGGTGGCGATCACCATGCCGGCCAGGGCCAGCCACTGGCCGCTGCCGCCCAGTTCGGTGCCGTGCGCCGCGCCGTGGAAGAACGCGAACGCCCCCGCCAGCCCCGCGGCCAGCGGCAGGGCCAAGTGGCGGCGCCAGGCGACCAGCAGGCCCAGCACCAGCAGCGAGGCGGCGATCATCGGCTCCACCGCCGGCACCGCCACGCCCAGGAAGCCGGCCGTGGCCCCTGCCACCAGCAGCGCCACGAAGGCGGCGGGCGCCAGCCATACGGGGCGCACGGCCAGCGCGCTCCACACGCCCACGGCCAGCATGGCGGCCAGGTGGTCCAGGCCGGTGAAGGGGTGGACCAGGCCGTCGAGGAAGCCGGCGTCGGCATGCAGCGCGTCCTCCGCGCCATGGCCCGGGTGGGCGAAGGCGAGGGCGGGCAACAGCAGCAGCGCGGCGGCGGAGACGAAGGAAAGGGTTTTTGCTTCTTTTTTCATAGCATCAAGGGCAATGGGTACTAGGGCATGAAGGGGATTTGGTTCAAAACCCGTCACACGATGGGCTGGTGCACGGTGACCAGCTTGGTGCCGTCGGGGAAGGTGGCCTCGACCTGGATGTCGGGAATCATCTCGGGCACGCCTTCCATCACGTCGGCCCGCGTGAGCACCGTGCGGCCCTCGCTCATGAGCTGGGCGACGGTCTTGCCGTCGCGCGCGCCTTCCATCACGGTGGCGCTGATGAGGGCCATGGATTCGGGGTAGTTGAGCTTGAGTCCGCGCGTGCGGCGCCGCTCGGCGAGCAGCGCGGCGGTGAAGATCAGGAGCTTGTCTTTTTCGCGGGGGGTGAGTTCCATGGCGCAGCGGGCGGTGGGAGGGCAAAGGGGACGGAATGCCGCATGGTAGTCAGCAATCACCATGCCCGTCCATACGCCGGATGGCGGTGGTGGCCCCGCGTGGCATGGAACCTGCACCCCGCGCCCCTGCCCCCATGACGCCCGCCAGCCCCGCCACCGCCCCCGCGGCCCCTTCTTCTCCAGCGCCCGCCGACCACCTGGCCGCCGTGCCGCAGCAGGTGGTAAAGGTGCGCCGCGACTACAACAGCTGGGTCGCCACCGAGACGATGGAGGACTACGCGCTGCGCTTCACGCCGCAGCGCTTTCGGCGCTGGTCCGAATGGCGGGTGGCCAACACGGCGTTCGGCGCGGCCTCGTTCCTGGTGCTGGAGGCGGTGGGCGCCACGCTGCTGGTGCAGTACGGCTTTTTGAACGCCTTCTGGGCCATCGTGGCCACGGGGCTCATCATCTTCCTGGCGGGCCTGCCGATCAGCGTGTACGCCGCGCGCTACGGCGTGGACATGGACCTGCTCACGCGCGGGGCGGGCTTCGGCTACATCGGCTCGACCATCACCTCGCTGATCTACGCCACCTTCACCTTCATCTTCTTCGCGCTGGAGGCGGCCGTGATGGCCTACGCGCTGGAGCTGGCGCTGGACATCCCGCCGCGCTGGGGCTACCTCATCTGCGCGCTGGCGGTGATCCCGCTGGTCACGCACGGGGTGTCGGCCATCAGCCGGCTGCAGGTGTGGACGCAGCCGCTGTGGCTGGTGATGCTGGTGGTGCCGTTCGTGTATGTGCTGGCGCGCGATCCTGGTGCATTCACCGGGGTGATGCACTACGGCGGGGAATCCGGTGCGGTCTCCACGTTCAATCTGCCCCTGTTTGGTGCAGCACTCACCGTGGGCATCGCCCTCATCACCCAGATGGGCGAGCAGGCTGATTACCTGCGCTTCATGCCCGCGCGCACGCCGGCCAACCGCTGGCGCTGGTGGCTCGGGGTGCTGGCCGGCGGGCCGGGCTGGGTGGTGCTGGGCGTGGTCAAGATGCTGGGCGGCGCGCTGCTGGCGTACCTGGCGATCAGCCACATGGTGCCCGTGGAGCGCGCGGTGGACCCGAACCAGATGTACCTGGCGGCGTACGAATACGTGTTCCCGCACTACGGCTGGGCGGTGGCGACCACGGCGCTGTTCGTCGTCGTCTCGCAGATCAAGATCAACGTGACCAACGCCTACGCCGGCTCGCTGGCGTGGAGCAACTTCTTCTCGCGCCTGACGCACAGCCACCCGGGGCGGGTGGTGTGGGTGGTGTTCAACACGCTCATCGCGTTCATGCTCATGGAGATGAACGTGTTCAAGGCGCTGGGGCAGGTGCTGGGGCTGTATTCCAACCTTGCCATCGCCTGGATGATGGCCGTGGTGGCCGACCTGGTGATCAACAAGCCGCTGGGCCTGTCGCCCCGGGGCATCGAGTTCAAGCGCGCGCACCTGTACGACATCAACCCGGTGGGCGTGGGGGCCATGGCGCTGGCCTCGGGGCTGTCCATCGTGGCGCACCTGGGGCTGTTCGGGCCGCTGGCGCAGGCGTTCTCGGCCGTGATCGCCATGGTGACGGCCTTCGTCGCGGCGCCGCTCATCGCCTGGGCCACGCGCGGGCGCTACTACCTGGCCCGGCCCGCCGGTGCCCAGGCGCCGGCCGTGGGCACGCCCGGGGCCTGGGCGGTGCGGCGCTGCGTGGTGTGCGAGCGCGAGTACGAGGCGCCCGACATGGCGCAATGCCCCGCCTACCGCGGCACCATCTGCTCGCTGTGCTGCACGCTGGATGCGCGCTGCGGCGACATGTGCAAGCCCCACGCGCACCTGGCCGTGCAGTGGAGCGCGGCCCTGCGCTGGGTGCTGCCGCGGCGGGTGTGGCGCATGCTCGACACGGGCCTGGGCCACTTCCTGCTGCTGATGCTGGTGATCGCCCCGCTGCTGGCCGCGGTGTTCGGGCTGTTCTACCACCAGGAGCTGCAGACGCTCACCCCCCTGGCGCCCGACAGCGGCCCGGGCAGCGCCGCCGTGCCGGGCACGCATGCCGCGCTGCGCTCGGGGCTGCTCAAGGCCTATCTGGCGCTGCTGGTCATCTCGGGCATCGTGGCATGGTGGCTGGTGCTGGCGCACAAGAGCCGCAAGGTCGCGCAGGAGGAATCCAACCGCCAGACCCACCTGCTGCAGCGCGAGATCCACCTGCACCGCCAGACCGACCAGGCCCTGCAGGAGGCCCGCCGCATCGCCGAGCACGCGCGCTCGCAGGCCGAGCAGGCGCGCGGCGTGGCCGAGGAAGCGCGCGAGGAGGCCGAGGGCGCCCGGCTGCTGGCCGACCAGGCCAACCAGGCCAAGAGCCGCTACATCAGCGCCATCAGCCACGAACTGCGCACGCCGCTCAACAGCATCCTGGGCTATGCCCAGCTCATGGGCGAGGACGCCGCCGTGCCGCCGCACCGCCAGCAGGCCGTGAGCGTGATCCGCCGCGGCGGCGAGCATTTGCTGTCGCTCATCGAAGGCACGCTGGACATCGCCCGCATCGAAAGCGGCAAGCTCACGCTGCAGGTGCGTCCCATGCGCTTTGCCGACTGCCTGCACGAGATGTGCGACATGTTCGAGCCGCAGGCGCGCGCCAAGGGGCTGGCGTTCCGCTTCGAGCCGCAGGGCACCTTGCCCGAGTGGGTTCGCGGCGACGACAAGCGCGTGCGCCAGATCCTCATCAACCTCATCGGCAACGCCATCAAGTTCACCGCCAGCGGCCATGTGCGGCTGTCGGTGCGGCACGCGCGCGAGCTGGCCCTGATCGAGATCGAGGACAGCGGCCCGGGCCTCACCGAGGCCGAGCGCGCCAGCATCTTCGAGCCTTTCGCGCGCGGTGCGGCCAGCAGCCAGGGCGCCGCGCCCGGCGCAGGCCTGGGGCTCACCATCGCCAAGATGCTCACCGAACTGATGGGTGGCGAGATGACGGTGACCAGCACGCCGGGCGCGGGCGCGCTGTTCCGCATCCGCCTGTTCCTGCCCGAGGTGCACCCGGGCGCGGTGGGCGAGGCCCTGGGCCCCGCGCGCCTGCGCGCGCCGCGCCGGGGCTACGCCGGCCCGCGCCGCCGCCTGCTGGTGGTGGACAACGAAGAGGCCGACCGCGAGCTGCTGGTGCAACTGCTCGCGCCGCTGGGCTTCACCCTGCGCACCGCCGCCAGCGGCCACGACGCGCTGGACCTGATCGCGGCCGGCTACCGGCCCGATGCGGTGTTCATGGACCTCGCCATGCCGGGCATCGACGGCTGGGAGACCATCCGCCGCCTGCGCCAGCTCGAAGCCGCCGTGCAAGGCGCGCAGGCGCCCGCGCACATCGCCGTGGTCTCCGCCAACGCCTTCGACAAGGGCCTGGAGAACGACGTGGGCATCCGCCCCGAGGATTTCATCGTCAAGCCCGTGCGCCACAGCGAGCTGCTGGACTGGCTGGAGCGGCGCCTGGCCCTGGCCTGGATCGAGGACGCGCCGGCGCCGTCCGCGCCACCCGCTCCGGGCCCGACCTCGGAGCCGCCCCGGGCCCCCGCCGCCAAGGCGCTGCCCGATCCGTCCCGTCTTCCGGCCCTGTCCGAAGCCGTCGAGCTGGGCTACTACCGCGGCGTGCTCAACCAGCTGGGCGCCATCGAGGCCGCGCAGCCCGGGTGCTCGGCCTGGGTGGGCGAGGCGCGCGACCATGCGCGGCAGTTCCGGTTCGAGGCCATCGCCCGCATGGTGGCCGAGGCCGCCGCATCCCATCCTTCTTCCCCATGACCGCGACCGCCATGCTCCCCACCCACGCGCCGCCCCTGGATGCCACCGCGCAGGCGCTCGACCGCACCCGCGCCGACGTGGTGCTGATCGTGGACGACGTGCCCGACAACCTCGCCGTGCTGCACGACGCGCTCGAAGAGTCCGGCTACACCGTGCTCGTGGCCACCAATGGCGAGACCGCGCTGTCGCGCGCGGCGCAGGCGCTGCCCGACGTGGTGCTGCTCGACGCGATGATGCCGGGCATGGACGGCTTCGAGGTCGCGCGGCGGCTGAAAGGCCTGCCGGCCACCGCGCACATCCCCATCATCTTCATGACCGGCCTGACCGAGACCGAGCACCTGGTCGCCGCGCTGGACGCGGGCGGCGTGGACTACGTGACCAAGCCCATCAAGCCCAAGGAGGTGCTCGCGCGCATGAACGTGCACCTGCAGGGCGCGCGCCGCGCCCGCCAGGAAATCCGCCAGGCCGGCCAGGCGCGCAACGCGCTCGACGCCTTCGGCTACGCCAGCATCACCGTGCGCGCGAGCGACGGCCGGCTCATGTGGCAGACCGCCTTGGCGCGCGAGCTGCTGCACGGCTACTTCGGTGGCGGTGCGGCCACCGGCGCGGCGGGCGAGGCCGTGCCGGTGCCCGCCTTCGCCCCCGCGCCGGTCACCGAGTGGCTGCAGGCGCAGTTGCCGCGCCTAGCCGATCTGGCCGTGCAGCAGCTGGAGCCGCCGCGCCTGGTGGTGGAGCAGGGCGCGCGCCGCCTGTCGTTCAGCCTGCACCAGCAGACCGGCGACAGCGAAGGTGGCGGCGACTGGCTGATCGTGATGCGCGAGGTGTCCGATGCCGCCGTGATCGAAGCCATGGGTCTGTCGTTCAAGCTCACCGCCCGCGAGGCCGAGGTGCTGTACTGGCTCGTCAAGGGCAAGACCAACCGCGACATCGGCGACATCCTGGGCGCCAGCCCCGCCACGGTCAAGAAGCACCTGGAGCGCGTGTACGTGAAGCTGGGCGTGGAAACGCGCACCGCCGCGGCCGGCATCGCCATGGCGCGCATCCGGCAGACGCACCCGCAGTTCGAGGGCTGAGCGCCACGGCGCGCGGGCCCCGGTGGCTGCAGCGCTGGGCGCTAGAACCGCACCCCGGTGGACACCCGCAGCATGTTCTGCGGCGTGAAGTTGACCTGCGGGTCCCACGCGGCGCGCACGAACCACTCGGGCCAGTCGTAGCCCACCGACAGGCCGGCGCGGCGGATGAACCGGCCGTCCACCGTGCCCTGCTTGGCCAGCAGGTCCACGGTGAGCCGCTGGCCGCCGGGCCGCGGGCTGCGCCACACGAGGTGTAGGTTCTGCTGGTCGGGGTTCTGCCGGTTGTCGCGCACCAACTGCAGCGCCAGGGTGTCGCCGCTGGTGAAGCGGTGGCTGCCGTACACGCTGTAGGCGTCGTTGGGGTCGAAGTTGAGGTTGGCGTAGTTGCGCAGGTTGGTGCGCCCCAGGCCCGCACCCACCACCCAGGTGGTGCCAGTCTCCACGGCCAGGCTGCCGCCGACGAAGCCGCCCGAGGCGATCTGCACCGAGGGCAGCACCCGCCAGTCGCCGAAGGCCACGGTGCTGTCCCACCCCGCGCGCGGCATGGAAAAGCCCAGCGCGGGCGAGCGGAACGCGCCCACCCACCAGTGGTCGTCGCCGCGGGTGTAGCGCAGGTTCACGTCCAGCCCGGGGCCCGAGGGCAGGCCGCCGCTGGACACCTGGTAGAGGCCCGTGGTCAGCTTGAAGGGCAGCGGCGTGTCGGGGTCGGTGTCGGTGGCCGCGCGGGCGGCCGGCGCGGCGAGGGCCGCGGTGCCGAGGGCCGCCAGCGCGGCGGCGCGCGCCAGGCGGCGCAGCGGGGCGGACAGCCGAGTGGAGGGCCGAGTGGGGGGCCGCCGAGGTGAGGGCAGGGCGTCAGCTCGCACGGCGGCCGATCTCGATCAGGCGGTTGTCCGGCAGCCGGAAGTAGTCGGACGCGCGCGCCGCGTTGCGCTGCAGCGATCCGAACACGGCCTTGCGCAGGGCGCCCAGCCCTTCGAGCCGGCCCGTGCCCAGCGAGGCGCGCGAGGTGAAGTACGAGGTGGACATGGACTCGATGTGCAGGCCCTTCTGGTAGGCCAGCAGGCGCAGGTATTCAGGCACGTCCGGCCGCTCCATGAAGCCGTGGCTGGCGGTCACGCACCAAACGCCGTGGCCCAGCTCCTGGGCGTGCAGGCGATCGGCGGCCGGCACGCGCGGCACCGGGCGGGTGCGCACGGCCAGCACCACCACGCGTTCGTGCAGCACCTGGTTGTGCTTGAGGTTGTGCAGCAGCGCGTGCGGCACGCTGTCGGCGTCGGCGGTCATGAACACGGCGGTGCCGCGCACGCGGTGCGGCATGCCGTGCGCCAGGGCCTCGATGAAGGGGGCGAGCGGCATGCGCTCCTGCGCCGCAGCCTGCTCGGCCACGCGCCGGCCCTTGGCCCAGGTGGTGAAGACGAACATGACCAGCGCCGCCACCGCCAGGGTCAGCCAGCCGCCGTCGGCGATCTTCAGGCTGTTGGCCACGATGAAGGTCACGTCCACCAGCGCGAAGCAGCCCACGCCCAGGCCCACGGCCAGCGGGTTCCAGCGCCACAGCCGCAGCGCGACCACGCCGGCCAGCAAGGTGGTGGTGAGCATGGTGAGCGACACCGCGATGCCGTAGGCGGCCGACAGCGCGCTGGAGCTGCGAAAGGCCAGCACCAGCAGCAGCACGCCGGCCATGAGCAGCCAGTTCATCGTGGGCAGGTAGATCTGGCCGATGGCGGTGCCGGAGGTCTGCACGATGCGCATGCGCGGCAGGTAGCCCATGCGGATGGCGTGCGCCGTCATGGAGAACGCGCCCGAGATCACCGCCTGCGAGGCGATGACGGTGGCGCAGGCGGCCAGCACCACCACGGGCACGGTGGCCCAGGGGGGGAAGAGCCGGAAGAACGGGTTGTCGATGGCCGCGGGGTTGGCCAGCACCAGCGCGCCCTGTCCGAAATAGTTGAGCACCAGCGACGGCAGCGCGATGAACAGCCACGCCAGCCGGATGGGCGTGGCGCCGAAATGGCCCATGTCGGCATACAGCGCCTCGCCGCCCGTGAACGCGAGGAACACCGCGCCCAGCACCGCCAGCGACTGCGCCGGGTGCGTGGCCAGGAACTGCACTGCCCAGCGCGGGTCGATGGCCTCCAGCACGTGCGGGTTCTGCGTGATCTGCCAGAGGCCGGACACCGCCAGCACGCCGAACCACAGCACCATCACCGGCCCGAACACGCGGCCCACCGATTCGGTGCCCCGGCGCTGCACGAGGAACAGGCCGATCAGCACCAGCAGCGTGATGGGCACCACGTAAGGCTTGAACACCGGCGTGGCCACCTCCAGCCCCTCGACCGCCGACAGCACCGAGATGGCCGGCGTGATGAGGCTGTCGCCATAGAACATGGCCGCGCCGACCAGGCCCAGCCCGGCGACGGCCTTCCACGCCCACGGGCGGGCGCCGCCGCGCTCCAGCGCCTGCGCGGCCAGGCCCTGCAGTGCCAGGATGCCGCCCTCGCCGTCGTGGTCGGCGCGCAGCACGAACACCACGTACTTGAGGGTGACCACCAGCATCAGGCCCCACAGCACCAGCGACAGCAGGCCCAGCACCGCGGCGCGGTCCAGCGCCACGCCATGCTCGGGGTTCAGGCATTCCTTGAAGGCGTAGAGCGGCGAGGTGCCGATGTCGCCGAACACCACCCCCAGCGCGGCGATCATCAGGGCGGATCGGGCGGCGAAGCCGCGGGCAGCGGGCGCGTGGCCGGGCGCCGGAGTTGAGGTCATTGCGGAGTGCGGGGGCAGTGAAGGGTCGGCGCATTGTGCGCCGGCGGCTGCTCGCGGTCACGGGCGGCGCGAACGGGGTGATGCCGGCGCGCAACGCTGTGGCAAGGCTTGGGGCCGAAAAGGCCTTCAGCGCAATTTCAACTAGGGCGTATTGCTATTAATTAAATAGCGTATCAGTGGCGGTGCCTTCGTGGCCCGCCACCGCATCGGCCCGCCCCGCCGTCACATGCCCAGCGACTTGAGCAGGTCGTCCGTGTCGCTGGACGACGCGGCGGCCGGCACCGGGGTCGCGGCCTTGGGCTCGCCGGCCTGGGCGATCAGCGCGTCGGGATCGGGGGCTTCCTGCGGCTCGAAGTCGTAGAGCTTGATGAACTCGGTGCGGTCGATCGCCAGCTCCAGGTAGAAGATGTGGTTGCTGGCCGTGTAGAAGGTCACTCGGCGCGCCTCGGGCTTGTCCAGGTTGGCGTCCACGCTCAGCATCACCTGCTTGTTCAGCGCCAGCATCTTGGGTTGGTTCTGCGTGATGTGCGTCTGCAGCTCGCGGCGCACCTTGCCGGTGAAGTCGCCCACCACCTGGTTCATCAGCTCGCCCATCACGTTCGACACCTCGTCCGAGGTGTAGGAGCTGGCCAGGTCGTCCTTGGACATGCCCATGCTCAGCAGGTAGCTCTGATAGAGCTCCATCGCCGCTTCCTTCGAGAAATTGATGATCACCAGGCCCGAGAACCCGCCGTCGAACAGCACGAAGCAGCCGATGTCGGGGCGCAGGCAGGTCTTGGTGATGCGCTGCACCATGCCGGAGTAGTGGATGGGGCTCTGCGTGGCCACGCTGAGCACCCGGGTCACCGAGTTGCAGAGGCTGATCAGCAGGTCTTCGGTGCCGTAGACGATGGAGGGGGTTTGTGCGCTCATGGTGTGCAAGGGGAAAGGGGAGGGGGACGAAAAAGGGGCTCTGGAAAAAAGGCCGGGGCGGTTCAGCGCTCCGGGGTGTCGGAGATGCGCCGGGCATACACCGCCAGCACGATGCGCTCCGAATGCACGAGGTACTCGTTGAGCTGGTCCGAGGCCTCGCGCAGTTTGCCCGCCTCGAACAGATCGACGATCCTGACGTTCATGTCCACGTACGGCGCGTGCAGGAACTCGGGGTCGTTCAGCAGCCCGAAGGCCAGCCGCAGTTCGGCCAGGATGTGCGAGAACATCACGTTCAGGCGCTCGCTGTCGGCCAGCTCCACGATGGCCATGTGGAACTCCATGTTGGCCGTGCCCACGCCCTGCCAGTCAGCCGCCTCGCGGCACCGCACCGCCGAATCCACCGCCTCGCGCAGGTGCTTCTTGGCGGGGTGGCGCGGGTAGGCCTGGGCGATGGCCTGGCATTCGATGAGCCGGCGCACGCGGTAGATGTCGATGATCGAGGCGATGCTCGGGATGGCCACCGAGACGCCGCGGTTGGGCTCGTACTTGACCAGGCCTTCCTTGGTCAACAGGCGGAAGACCTCGCGCAGGGTGTTCCGCGAAATCTCCAGGCTTTCGCTCAAGGCGGCCTCGGACAGCCGCTGGCCGGGCGAGAACTCGCCCTTCACGATCTTCTGGCGGATCAGCTCCGCCGTGCGTTCGTTCAGGGTCTGGGCGTTCGTGGGGGTTTCGATGGTCATGCCTGGGCGGTTCGGGGTGGGCGTGCGGCACGGCGTGCGCAGGCCGGGATCGGGTTTCGCACTTTGTAGCAGATCGGCCTGCTTCGCAAGAATCCACTCTGTGGAATACCGTTTTCTAACCGCTTTTCCTAGGGTTTGTCCGGGTCGGTCGCCCGCCATGTTGTTGGGCAAAATCGACCAATCGTGAAACAAATTGGTGCTGGTTGTATCCTCAAGGTGCATCGATTGTTCAACAACTTGAAGTTTTTCAAGGGTTGATCCCCGGTTTGTTGTTCATGGATTGGCATGCAATTTGCGTTGTATGCCGTGCCGGTCCAGACCGCGCTCGGGCAGCAACCTCCCATTGCCCGCGCGCTGCCAGGCTGGCAGTGGGGCCCTACGGTTGTCCGCACCTCTTCGCCAATGGCGGCGAAGCGCACGCGACCACCGGACCGGCCAGGGCTGTACGTATTCAAGGAAGTTCAAGATGCAAAACGTAGTCAATCTGTGGCCGCTCATCGGGGTGGCGGTCATCATCGTGGGGTTCATCCTGCGGTTCAACCCGATGCTGGTGGTGATCGTCACGGCCATCGCGACGGCGTTTGCCGCCGGATTTCCGATCGACAAGATCCTGGCCACCATCGGCACCGGCTTCATCAAGACGCGCAACCTGCCGCTCATCATCCTGCTGCCCCTGGCGGTGATCGGGCTGCTGGAGCGCCACGGCCTGCGCCAGCATGCGCAGAACTGGATCAGCAGCATCAAGTCGGCCACTGCCGGCCGCCTGCTCATCGTGTACCTGGGCGCCCGCCAGATCACGGCCGCCATCGGCCTGACCAGCCTGGGCGGCCACCCCCAGATGGTGCGCCCGCTGCTTGCCCCCATGGCTGAAGGCGCCACCGAGGCGCGCTACGGCAAGCTGCCCGACCGCATCCGCCACAAGCTGCGCGCCTTCTCGGCGGCCACCGACAACGTGGGCCTGTTCTTCGGTGAAGACATCTTCGTGGCCTTCGGCGCCATCGTGCTGATGTCCACCTTCCTGCACGAGGCCGGCATCGACGTCGAACCGATCCACATCGCGCTGTGGGGCATTCCGACCGCGATCTGCGCGTTCGCCATCCACGCCTGGCGCCTGCACCGCCTGGACGGCGTGCTGGCCCGTGAACTGGCCGCGCACGCCGCCGAAACCGCTGCCCGCAATGGCAATGGCAACGGGAACGGCAATGGCGACGGCACCCTCTCCAGCGCCAAGGGAGCATGAACATGACACTGACCATCCAACACCTGTACTACCTCGTCGGCGCCATCCTGGCCATCACCGCGGTGATGACCGTGGCCGACCGTGACAACCCCAAGCGCTTTTCCAGCGGACTGTTCTGGGCCCTGTATTCCCTGGTCTTCCTCATCGGCGACCTGCTGCCGCCCATCTGGGTGGGCGCCGGCGCCGTGGTGATGGCGCTCATCGCCGGCTTCGGCGGCGTGGGCGCGGGCAAGCACACCCCCCGCACCCCGGCCGAGTACCAGACCAGCGCCAAGCGCCTGGGCAACCGCCTGTTCATTCCCGCGCTGGCGATTCCGCTCATCACGATGATCGGTACGCTGTCGGCCAAGCACCTGACCGTGGGCGGCGTGCCGCTGATCGACCCCAAGAACACCACCCTGGTGAGCCTGGGCGTGGGCTGCGTGCTGTCGCTGGCGCTGGCCTGCTGGCTGACCCGCGAGAGCCCCGTGCAGGGCCTGCGCGAATCGCGCCGCCTGACCGACGCTCTGGGCTGGGCCCTGGTGCTGCCGCAGATGCTGGGCATGCTCGGCCTGGTGTTCTCCGATGCCGGCGTGGGCAAGGCCGTGGCGTACATCACCACCAGCTACATCAACATGGACATCCGCTTCGTGGCCTGCGCCGTGTACGTGATCGGCATGGCGCTCTTCACCATCATCATGGGCAACGGCTTCGCCGCCTTCCCCGTCATGACGGGCGGCGTGGGCGTGCCGATTCTGCTGGGCGTGTACCACGGCGACCCCGCCGTGATGGCCGCGATCGGCATGCTCTCGGGCTACTGCGGCACGCTGCTGACCCCGATGGCCGCCAACTTCAACATCGTGCCCGCCGCGCTGCTGGAGCTTCCGGACAAGAATGCGGTGATCCGCGCACAGGTGCCGACGGCCCTCGCGCTGCTCACCTGCAACGTGTTCCTGATGTACTTCCTGATGTTCCGATAGTCCGAAGAAAGGCCGCCCGTGTCCGACGCCGCCCCCCACACTGTGCTGCTCACCGGCTTCGAGCCCTTCGAGCGCGATCCGGTCAACCCCTCGTGGGAGGTGGCGCGGGCGCTCGACGGCTGGCAGCATGCGGGCGCCACGGTGCGCTCCGTGCAGCTGCCCTGCGTGTTCGGCAAGGCCGCGCAGGCGCTCGATGCGGCGCTGGCGCAGTGGCGGCCCTCGCTGGTGATCTGCCTGGGCCTGGCCGGTGGCCGCGCCGAGGTGTCGCTGGAGCGCGTGGCCATCAACCTGGACGATGCGCGCATCGCCGACAACGCCGGGCAGCAGCCGGTGGACACCGCCGTGGTGCCGGGCGCCCCGGCGGCGTACTTTTCCACGCTGCCCATCAAGGCGATCGTGCGCGACCTGCGCGCCGAAGGGCTGCCGGCCGCGGTGTCCAACACCGCGGGCACCTTCGTGTGCAACCACATCTTCTACGCGCTGATGCACCGCCTGGCGCAGCAGGCCGCGGGCACCGCCACGCTGCCGGGCACCGCGGCGCCTGCGCGCGGCGGCTTCATCCACGTGCCGTACCTGCCCGAGCAGGCCGCGCGCGTGGGTGGCGGCGCGCCCAGCATGGCGCTGGACACGCAGGCACAGGCCCTGCGCGCCGTCATCCGCACGGCGCTGGCCGTGCGCGAGGACGTTCGCGAAACTGCCGGGCAATTGCATTGACCGGCATGGTCATATGGACGGGGCGCTGCGCGCAGCGCTCCGCGGGTTTGAGATATCGGCGGCACCGACCGCCAGGAGAACGACGATGAAAATGGATCTGAACAGCGACCTGGGCGAGAGCCTCGGCGCATGGCGCATGGGCGACGACGCGGCCATGCTGGGCATCGTGAGCAGCGCCAACGTGGCCTGCGGCTTCCACGCCGGCGATGCCGCCGGCATCCTGCGCACGCTGCGCGAGGCCCAGGCCCGCGGCGTGGTGGTGGGGGCGCACGTGGCCTATCGCGATCTGGTCGGTTTCGGTCGCCGCAACATGGACGTGGAAAGCGCCGACCTCGTGGCCGACGTCATCTACCAGATCGGCGCGTTGCAGGGCCTGGCCAAGGCCGCCGGCACCGAAGTGCGCTACGTGAAGCCCCACGGCGCGCTCTACAACACCATCGTCCACGACGCCCGCCAGGCGCGCGACGTGATCACCGCCCTGCGCGAGATCGACGACCGCCTGGTGCTGGTGGCGCTGGCCGGCTCGCCATTGATCGGCTGGGCGCGCGACGCCGGCCTGCGCGTGGTGGCCGAAGCCTTTGCCGACCGCGCCTACACCCCGGCCGGCACGCTGGTGTCGCGCCGCGAAAAGGGCGCCGTGCTGCACGACGCCGCGCTGATCGCCGAGCGCATGCTGCGCCTGGTGTCCGACGGCGTGATCGAGGCCATCGACGGCAGCCAGGTGCGCATCGTGGCCGACTCGATCTGCGTGCACGGCGACAGCCCCGACGCCGTCGCGATCGCGCAGCAGGTGCGCCAGCGCTTCGAGCAGGCCGGCGTGACCATCACGTCGTTCGCAGGGCAGCCCGCAGCATGATGCGCTTTCTGCCCGTCAACCTGAATGCGGTCATGGTCGAGCTGGACGACCTCGACCAGACGCTGGCGCTGCTCGCCTCGCTGCGGCGCGAGCCCATCGACGGCATCGAGGAAATGGTGCCCGCCGCGCGCACCATCCTCATCCACTTCCGCCCCGCCGTGCAGTCGCTGCCCGCGCTGGTGGACGCCATCGCCCGGCGCGACGTGAGTGCGCAGGCCGAGCGCAGCACCACGCTGATCGAGATCCCCGTGCACTACGACGGGGAAGACCTGGCCGAAGTGGCGCACATGCTGGGCATCACCCCCGAAGAGGTGATCGCGCGCCACACGGGCAGCGAATACACCGTGGCGTTCACCGGCTTCGCGCCGGGTTTCGGCTACCTGACCGGCGGCCACCCCAGCCTGAACGTGCCGCGCCGTACCACGCCGCGCACCCGCATCCCGGCGGGCGCGGTGGGGCTGGCGGGCACCTTCAGCGGCGTCTATCCGCAGGCCAGCCCGGGCGGCTGGCAGATCATCGGCACCACGCCCACGGCCATGTGGGACCTGGGGCGCTCCGTGCCGGCGCTGCTGCAGCCCGGCGACCGCGTGCGCTTCGTGGATATTGCTACTAAAAATGTAGCAGAACGCCCTAGTGGAACATGCGCTGAGGGCCAAAAAGGCGCTGAACCTGCACCGGCACCCGCCGTGCCCCCTGCGGCCACCGCGCTCGAAGTGGTCTCGGCCGGCCTGCAGACCCTGTTCCAGGACGTGGGCCGCCACGGCCAGGCGGGCCAGGGCGTATCGGCCTCCGGCGCCATGGACCAGGCCGCCTGCAAGGCCGCCAACCGCCTGGCCGGCAATGCCGGGGGCGGCGCCTGCCTGGAGACGGTCAACGGTGGCCTGCAGCTGCGCAGCCGCGGCGACACCGTCGTGGCCGTGACCGGCGCCGATGCACCGCTGACCCTCACCAACGCGGCCGGCCTGCGCTGGCCCGTGCCGAACTACCAGCCCATCGCCCTGGGCGACGGCGACACGCTCACCGTGGGCGAGCCGGTGGCCGGCACGCGCTGCTATGTAGCGGTACGCGGCGGCTTCGCTGTGCAGCCGGTGCTGGGCAGCTGCGCCACCGACACGCTGGCTCGCGTGGGCCCGGCGGCGGTGGCCGGCGGCGACGTGCTCGGCGTGCGGCCCGTGGTGGGCAGCGCCGTGGTCGGCGCGCCCGAGGTGCCGCCGGCCGGCCTGCCCACGGTGCATGAAGACATCACGCTCGACGTGGTGCTCGGCCCGCGCACCGACTGGTTCACGCCCGATGCCGTCGCCCTGCTGGCGGCGCAGCGCTGGCGCGTCACGCCGCAGTCCAACCGCGTGGGCATCCGCCTGGCGGGCGACGAGCCGCTGGCGCGCGCCGTGGGCGGCGAGCTGCCCAGCGAAGGCACCTGCATCGGCGCCATCCAGGTGCCGCCGAGCGGCCAGCCCGTGCTGTTCCTGGCCGACCACCCGCTCACGGGCGGCTATCCGGTCATCGGCACCGTCGCGCCCCACCACCTGGACCGCGCGGGCCAGATCCCGGTCAACGCCTGGGTGCGTTTCAACCCGATCCGTGAATTCGAAGCCATCACGCGCGGCGCTGCCGCCTGACGGGCCTGAACGAGCACCCCCTTACCGAACACCGATTACCGAGCCCCTGACATGAAAAAAGTCCTCATTGCCAACCGTGGCGAGATCGCCGTCCGCATCGCCCGCGCCTGCGCCGACTACGGCGTGGCCTCCGTGGCCGTCTATGCCAACGCCGACATCGACGCCGTGCACGCCCGCATGGCGGGCGAGGCCTACGGCCTGGACGGCGACCGGCCGGCCGACACCTACCTGAACATCGAAAAGCTGCTGGCCGTGGCCCAACGCAGCGGCGCCGACGCGGTGCACCCGGGCTACGGCTTCCTGTCGGAAAGCGCCGCCTTCGCGCAGGCCGTGATCGACGCGGGCCTGACCTGGATCGGCCCCTCGCCCGAGGCCATCGCGCGCCTGGGAGACAAGGTCGAGGCCCGCAAGATCGCGCTCAAGGTCGGCGCGCCGCTGGTGGCCGGCACCTCCGAGCCCGTCAAGGACGCCAGCGAGGTCATCGCCTTCGCCGGGCAGCACGGCCTGCCCATCATCATCAAGGCCGCGTTCGGCGGCGGCGGCCGGGGCATGAAGGTCGCCTGGCGCATGGATGAGGTGGCCGAGCTGTACGACTCCGCCGTGCGCGAGGCCGTCACCGCCTTCGGGCGCGGCGAGTGCTTCGTCGAGCAGTTCCTCGACCGTCCCCGCCACATCGAAGCGCAAGTGCTGGCCGACACCCACGGCAACGTGCTGGTGCTGGGCACGCGCGACTGCTCGCTGCAGCGGCGCAACCAAAAGCTGGTGGAAGAGGCGCCCGCGCCTTTCCTCTCCGACGACCAGCGCGCGCGCATCCACCAGGCCGCGCACGACATCTGCGCAGAGGCGGGCTACGCCAGCGCGGGCACGGTGGAGTTTTTGCTCAGCGGCAGCGGCGCCATCTCGTTCCTCGAAGTGAACACGCGCCTGCAGGTGGAGCACCCCGTGACCGAGCAGACCACGGGCATCGACCTGGTGGTGGAGCAGTTGCGCATCGCCGACGGCCACCCACTGGCCGTCACCGAAACGCCGCGCCCGCTGGGCCATTCCATCGAGTTCCGCATCAACGCCGAGGACGTGGGCCGGGGCTTCCTGCCCACGCCCGGCCCGGTCGTCTCGTTCTCCGCGCCGTCCGGCCCCGGTGTGCGGGTGGACAGCGGCGTGCAGTCCGGCTCCACGGTGCCGGGCACGTTCGACTCGCTGATGGCCAAGCTCATCGTCTCGGGCGCCACGCGCGAGCAGGCGATCGCCCGCGCACAGCGCGCGCTGCGCGAGTTCAAGATCGAAGGCGTGGCCTCGGTGCTGCCGTTCCACCGCGCGGTCATCGGCCACCCGGATTTCGTGGGCGGCGACGGCTTCAAGGTCCACACCCGCTGGATCGAGACCGACTTCGCCCCCGACCTGGCCGCCGCCCTGCGCGCCGAGCCCGTGGCCGACACCACCCTGATCCGCACCGCGATGGAGATTGACGGGCGCCGTGTCTCCCTGGGCCTGCCGCCCGAGCTGCTGCGCGGCCTGCAGTCCGTGCCGGGCGGCGCCCCGGTTGCACCGGGCGCGGGCGGCAGCGAAAAGGCGGAGCAGGACCCTAATGCCGTCGGCGCCCCCATCGCCGGCACGCTGCAGACCTGGAAAGTGGCCGAAGGCGACACCGTGGCCAAGGGCGACGTGATCGCCGTGATGGAAGCCATGAAGATGGAGATGCAGGTCACCGCGCACCGCGCGGGCAAGATCGCCCTGAGCGCGGCGGCCGGCAGCTACCACGCGGCCGGCACGGCCATCGCGCGCATCCAGGACTGAAGAAGCCCTGGCGCCTGAAAGGAGCGGCCTTTGGAGCCTTCCTCCAACAGGGCTTTTCGGCGATCCGTCGCCGGAAAGCCCATCCTTCGATTGCTGCCCGCGCTGGAGGTCCCGGCGTCGGCGGCTATTTTTTTGTTGAAGGGTTCGCGCTGTGTGCGCGCTTCTCGCTTTCTTGCGCTCGCCCTAACGAAGTGCAGTCGGGTCGGCGGGCCGCCATGGCGGCCCCTCGTGGAGGGCTTGGCCGATGGCGCGGGGGAGGGTAGTCTTCGGGCTCGGCTGCGAGCCGGTGCTGTCCTCGCCGCTCCTTGCGGGCGCCTTCAGCGCTGCGGCCCAGGCGGGTTGAGCATTCACATTTTTTGAATCATTGCGTCAATTCCATTGAAACTTGGCGCACAAAAGGCTATCTACACTGCGCCATGCCTGAGTGTTGCGTCGCAGCATTCCACCCCACGAAACCCAGATCACCGCCCATGACGCCTCCTCTGCCACGATCGTCCCGCTACGGGGCCACGGCCATCGCCCTGCACTGGATCCTCGGTCTGGCGCTCATCGGCATCTTCGCGGTGGGGTTGTACATGACGGGCCTGCCGTTCTCGCCCCAGCGCTTGAAGCTCTACAACTGGCACAAGTGGGCCGGCGTGACGATCCTGGCGCTGTCCACCCTGCGACTGATCTGGCGCCTCACGCACCGCCCCCCCGCGCTACCGCCGGCCGTGCAGGCGGCCATGCCCCGCTGGCAGCACATCGCGCACCACGGCACGCACCACCTGATGTACGCGCTCTTTTTCATCGTGCCGCTGGTCGGCTGGGCCTACAGCTCGGCGGCCGGCTTTCCCATCGTGTTCCTCGGCGTGCTGCCGCTGCCCAGCTTCGTGTCCGTGAGCCCCGAGCTGGCCGAGGCCATCAAGCCCTGGCATGAAATCACCGCCTATGCCCTGGCGGCGCTGGTCGTGGTGCACGTGGCGGCCGTGGTCAAGCACCAGGTCATCGACCGCGACGGCCTGCTGTCGCGCATGCTGCCGGGCCGGGGCTGATCGATCGTTTCGCTGGCCGTGCAGGCGCCGGGGTTTCCGGCCTTCCGGCCGGTTCCTCCTGAATTTTTGGTTTGTTGTTGACTGACGGAGTCCTGTCCATGAAATATTCGATGACGCTGGCTGGCCTCGCGCTGGCATCCACCACGTTGCTGGCGGCCGCACCGGCATTCGCCCAGCAAAAGCTCGTGCCCGAGCAAAGCGAGATCACCTTCGTGAGCAAGCAGATGGGCGTGCCGGTGGAAGGCAAGTTCAAAAAGTTTGATGCCCAGGTCGCGTTCGATCCGGCCCAGCTGGCCACCAGCAAGATCGCCTTCACCGTCGATACCGGCAGCGCCACCCTGGGCGTGAAGGAGTCCGACGCCGAACTGCCCAAGGCCACGTGGTTCAACGTGCCCAAGTTCCCGCAGGCCACGTTCCAGTCCACCACCATCAAGGCCGTGGGCGCCGGCAAGTACGAAGTGGCCGGCAAGCTCAGCATCAAGGGCGCCACGCAGGACGTCACCGTGCCCGTCACGCTGGCCCAGAGCGGCGCGACCACCACGGCCACCGGTGCCTTCGCCATCAAGCGCCTGGCCTTCAAGATCGGCGAGAACGAGTGGGCCGATACGTCCATGGTGGCCGACGACGTGCAGGTCAAGTTCAAGCTCGCGCTGACCGGCGTGGGCAAGCTCTGAGCCTTGGCTTTCGTCCGCTGAACCCCGTTTCTTGTTTCTTGTTCCCGTTTCTGTTTTTTCAACCCGGAGATATCGACATGCGCAAATCCCTCTTCGCCCTCGCCGCCGTGGCTGCAACCCTGGCCGCCGGCGCCGTGCAGGCCCAGACCGCCACGTATGCCGTGGACCCGACCCACACCTTCGCCACGTTCGAGATCAGCCACTTCGGCGCCAGCGTGAACCGCGGCCGCTTCGACAAGAAGGAAGGCACCGTGCAACTGGACAAGGCTGCCAAGACTGGCAAGGTGGAGTTGACCATCGACATCACCTCGATCAACACCGGCACTGCACCGTTCGACAAGCACCTGCAAGGTCCGGACATTTTCGACGCCGCCAAATACCCCACGGCCAAGTTCGTGGGCGACAAGTTCACGTTCGACGGCGACAAGCTGGTGTCCGTGGCGGGCGAGCTGACCATCAAGGGCAAGACCCAGCCCGCCACCTTCAAGGCCAACCAGTTCGCCTGCTACCAAAGCCCCATGCTCAAGCGCGAAGTGTGCGGCGGCGACTTCGAGACCACCATCGACCGCACCCAGTTCGGCGCCGACTACGGCGTGCAGTACGGCTTCCCCAAGAACGTGCGCATCGTGGCGCAGATCGAAGCCGTCAAGCAGTAAGCCTTTCCACCCATGGCCTTCAGGCCATGGGGCCACGGCCGATCCCGCGTGCACGCTGCGCAGGGCTGGCCGTTTTTCATGGTGCGTGCGCTGGGCGGCGGGTCAAGCACCCGCCTTGGCGTGGGCGATCCTGGTTCAGCGTTGTCAAGACAGTGAGAGATTCATGAATTCGTTGATTCATCGGCGTGCTTCGGTGGCGCGCAGTGCGCTGACGGCTGCATTTTTGTTGGCCGGTGCATCGGCATTTGCCGGGGCTGCCGACGAGGCACCGCGCGTTCCTGCCATCAAGCTCTACAACACGCCTGACCACAAGGCTGCGTTCATGCGCGGGACCGTGCCGGCGCTGCACAAGATCCAAAGCCAGCAGTTCTGGCTGAGCCAGTCGGTGGAAGCGTGGGAGCAAAACACCCATCCGGCCCCCCGCCGGCAGTACGTGATTCCGCTGCAGGGTGAGCTGGAATTCCGGGTGGGCGACGGCTCCACGTTCCGTTTGGCGCCCGGAACGGTTTTGCTGGCCGAAGATACCGAGGGAGAAGGGCACAGTTGGAAAATGGTTTCCAACGATAAGGCCTGGGTGCGGGTCTATATTCCCATGGTGTCTGAAAATGATGAATTTGAACCACAGAAATAGATTTTCATCATTTAATTTTTAATAGATGAAGTAAATGTCAGATTGATCTGAATCCGCAAGAGGTAAGAAAAGCCGGTGTCTGCAATGCAGGGGCCGGCTTTTTTTATTGGTCCAATTGAAAATGTTAATGGGCAATGTTATGAAAACGAAATGAATTTCGCTTTTCTGGCGCTTGTTTCGCGTGGAAAGCATGGAGCTGTCGGTGGCGATCAAGAATTAATCAGGGTTTAAAACCCATCTTTACTAATTACTGAAAGATATGATGAACACCGTCAAAAAGTTTTCTGCATCCACTTCGCGCATCCCACCGTCTGGTACCCAGAAAGACGGTGCTCCGCTGCCTAAGAAATCATCGTCTTCAAAACTGAGTTCTCACGGCGTCTTCGACGGGTTGCGATCCATGATGGGCAGGGGGAAAACTTCTTCCGTCCCGTCCGCTGGCAAAAGCGCCACCGTCGTACCGCCTCAGAGTTTCAGCGATGGCAGCATGCGCCCCGACTCGCTGGTCGCCAAGCGCCACAGCGCAGCCGTGCTGCATAACGCGAAAACGGGTGAGCCCATCACCACGGGCAATCACTTCGATGTGCCGGCCTTCGCCATGTCGAGCGGCCTGGAAGCGCACAGCGACAGCCACATGCATCCCACCAACTACGTGCAGCGCGGCCTGAACCCGCAGCAGTTGCTGAAGATGATGGACGACATCGGCGTGCGCAACACCACGCTGATGCCCATCCCCACGTCGCTGCTGCAAGCCAAGCTGCCGGGTGACGATGGCGCGACCACGGCCCTCAACCCCCACGAAATCTCCGAACAGATCGGCGGCGGCGAACACGCGCACCATTGCGGCCCGCTCGAGTTCTATTACGTGCCCAAGAAGATCGAAGACCGCGTGCTCGCCGGCCGCACCAGCGAAGAACTGGCCAGCCGTCCCAAGCTGGACATCGACGACTTCCGCAAGGACCCGGGCCTGATCAAGGAGATCGTCGATGAGTCCCTCCTGTACGTGGACACGGCCGTCAATACCGATCTGGCCACGGCCATCAAGAATTCCGGCATGAGCCAGGCACAGCGCAGCCGCCTGGACCCCATGATCACCGGCCTGCACCTGGGCGACCCGCGCGTGAGCGACCGCCTGCTGCACGAGTTGTACAAGACCAAGGGCACCTTCACCGGCATCGGTGAAATCACGGTTCACAAGGAATTGGTGGAAGACATGTTCGCGGGTGGCCGGTTGCAGGCCAGCACCCAGACCCCGCGCATGGAGCCGCTCACGAAGCTGATGGAAGTGGCCGGGGTCATCGGCACGCCCGTGGTGCTGCACTGCGACATCGACAACCTGCACGATCAGATCGAAGATTTCAACAGCAAGGGCAAGGGCAAGGGCAAGGGCAAGGCCTCCGAAGCGCGCCTGCCGGCCAACCTGGAGGGCCTGCGCAAGATGTTCAGCGATCCGCGGGTGAAGGACACCAAGATCGTCTGGGCGCACGGCGGCGGCCTGGGCCGTTTCGTGCAGCAGGGCGAGGGCCATCTGGACGCGCTGGAGAAGCTGCTGGCGGACTGCCCCAACCTGAACCTGGACATCTCGTGGAGCGAAGTGGCCAAGCAGATCGGCAAGGACGACCAGTCGCTCACCGCCTGGCGCGGCTTCATCGAGAAGCACAGCGAGCGCATCTGCTTCGGCTCCGACACGCTGGCACCCAGGGAAACCGGCACCTGGGAAGCCACCAAGAAGATGTACGACGAAGGCCTGTTCCAGGGCATGAGCGCCAAAGCCAAGCACGACGTGCTCAACGGCACCTACGACCGCGTGTTCGTGGCATCGCGTAAGCAGGTGCGCGAGTTCGAACAGAACGTGTTGACCAAGCAGTTCATGGAAGCGCACGTCACCCAAGTCGATGGCGATCCGGTCACCGCCAAGACTCTGAAGGACTTGAAGGCTGAAGCCCTGAACCAAGGCACCCCGACAGCCGGTGAAGACAGTACTGCCGCGGAGCAACCCAAGCGCCGGAAATCGTTGAAGGCAAAGATCGCCAGCAATCTCAAGAAAGCGGTGGGGATTAAATCTTCCGCATCCAGCGCGCAGGCGGCACCAAAACCCGCTGTCAGCGAATCCCGCGGTGAAGCTTTGAAACGACCTGCCAGGCAAGAAGAAGCGCTCAAGAAAAATTCCTTGAGCGAGCTGTTGAAAGCCGCAGCACAGGAAGATTCCGTCAGCGGTTTGCCTACCGGCGCTGGCACCCACGAAGCACCGGAATTGAATGAGGAAGACGACGAGGTCTTTTTCACCCCCCCTTCCTTACCATCGAGGCTTGCTCCCATCAGCGAAGACGGAGACGAAGACATGGACGATGGCGGCGAAAGCAGCAGCGTCCGCAACAGCCAGGGTTCCAGCACACCGTCCAACGCAGAACCATCGGTCGAGCCAACCCCTGTTCAGGACCTGCGGCGCCAGAGTGGACTGTCCAAGCTGAAGAAGGTCACCGAAGACATCAAGGAAGGCGCTTTCAAAAACGGATTCGGCTTCTCCAGCACGACGGTATCGCCTGTCTGGAACCCTTTCCAGAGCAAGGTGTCGTCGGCCAAGCCCAAGATGGGCAGCTTTCTCGGGCAGGACGGCGTCGAGCCGCCCAAGGTGCCCAAGGCGCTGCAGAATGCCGCCCCGCGCGTGGGCCGCACGATGCCCCAGGAAGGCGCTGCGCTGCAGAGACTGAAAAAGGAATCGACGATCAATGGGGCCATCACGAGCCACTTCGACGGTCCGGCGAACCGGAAAGCGGCGTTGCTGGCCAGCGTCATGCAGTTGAAAGAGGCCACTGGAATGTCGGCGGGAGAAACCACCGTCCTGGTCAAGGCGCTGGCCCGCCACAACAAAGACACGGCGCAGGCCGAACGCATTCTGCAAGCGTTGCCGCAGGTCCGGCTGGTGGGCGACCTGCTCACGCCGCGCCCCGCTGGGGAAATCACGGCCGATGTGCAACTCGCCTGGAAATTCGCGGCGGAAATCGAAAGCCTCAAAGGCGGCAAGGGGCTGGACCTGCTGAGCAAGGTCACCGCCAAGCCCGATGGCGCGGCCGATGGCGCACCCGCCCTGGCGGCTGCGCAACGCGGCCCGATGCGTGCTTACCTGCGCGCTGCTGCCGAGGTGGCACGGGCCGCTGGCAGAAACGCACCGGCGTTGGACCCGAGCAGCATGTTCGCCCATGGCAAGCTGGGCGACGCCGTGCGGGCCACGCCGAACGGCTGGCCAGGCCGCGCGGGTGCGCCGATCGCCCATGGCTCCTCGCTCACTCTGGCTGAAAAAGCGCTGCTGGCCGTGCGCGACGAACTCGACCCCGCGATCACCGAAATCCATGGATGCCGCTTCGCCGTGCAGATGGCGCGTGGCGGCATGGTGACCGACAAGGCACGCAACCCCGACGGCACCAAGAGCGAGTTTCAGAAGGTCGAATCGCGGGCCTCCAAAACCATGGGCATGCATTTGAACCGTGCCATGGCATCGCGCACCGGCTTTCAACGCATTGCAGACACCCTGCGCTACGGCACGCTGCACCAAGGCAAAAGCCCGTTCTACGGCTACGACGCCATCGTGTCCTCGCGCGGCAAGAACATGGGATTCGAGCTGTCGCACATCGGCGGCATTCACGAAGGCCGCGCCATGAAGGACATGGTGGACGTGCTGGAGTCCACCCTCAAAGCCCGCGGTGGTGCGGGGGGCGCGGGCTTGCCCACCGCGCAAAATGCGGTGGACGGCCAGGCGCTGCTGGATGACGCTGGCGGCGGTGGCACGCTGCTGCGCAACATGGTGCGGTCCGAGATCCTTCAACGCGCCAAGACGGAAGCGCTGTTGCTGCCGCGCCTTGCGCGGGGTGACAACCTCTCCGAGAGCGCGATCGCGCAGGTGCGCACGGCCGTACTCGCCGCTATCCAGTTGCCCGAGTCTTCTTCGGGAGAGTCGGCGGTCGCCGATCAGGTGCAGGAACTGCTGACGGCAGCCCTGACCGAGCAGAATGTTCCGCTAACGCCCGCCCGGCTGCTCGCCTGGGCTGGCGATGCAGGAGGCCCGACCGACCCCGAATCGGTGCAGGAAATGCGAACCTCGCGCCATGAGGACGGCGAACCGGACTGGAAATCGTTCTCGACCGCGTTCGACCGGCTGGTGAACAAAGACGTCCGCGTTCCGGCCAATACGCCCATCAAAGGCAAAAACCGCGCTGAAACCGCAGAAATCCTCGCCTCCATGATCCGTGGCGAAGAACTGGGCTCGGGCTTTTCGCTGGCCAATGCCGGCAACACGCAGGGCACCACCCGCAACGTGACCGAAGTCATCTCGGGGGTCTTGTCCGGCGCCACCATGTCGGTTCGCGCGGACTTGGGGGGCGGGCGCACGCGCATCGTCTCCTTCGAGTCCGGCGTGTCCACGGACCGCAGTTCATTGCGCATGAGCGTATCGACCGTCCGCCGCAATCAGGAAGGAGCGGGTGCCTCGTTCGGCTTCCGTCTCGGCCAGGAAGAGGCCGCCTCTTTTTCGGCCTTCATCGGCGGTGACGTGGGCCACAGCTTCGAGCTGCTGGAGCAAGAAGGCGCCGTGTTCGGATTTCCGCGCCACAAGACGGGCGGCGTGGGCGGCGACCGAGACCTGGCCCAGCAAAAAGCGCGGCTCATCAAACTGCTGATCGGCGTGCCTGACGAGGCTGGGCCCTATCAGGCGCCCGGCAACCCGGAAGACAAAACCTCTTTGGTCAAGCGCGCCTACCAGGAGTTCGGCGACGCCATTTCCATCGGTGCCTTCGAGGTCCGGCAGAAAGACCATCGCTTTACGGGAAGCTCGTCGGCCGGCGCGGGTGCCACCATCGGCAGCCTGCGGGTGGGGCTGCCGCAAGCCGGCGTGGCCGGCGAAACGCGCCTGGGGACGCTCGAATACAAAGACACCTCCGGCACGCTCAAAGTCATCCGTGAGTCCGAATCGAAAGCGTTCAAAGCCACCGCCACCGGGGCCCTGGCCGCACTGAGCGGACTGATCGAAGGCGCCACCTCCCCGACACCCGCCCCGGGCGAAGTCGCGGCCGACGCCGTGACCAGCATGACATCGCTGGCGGTTGCCAATATCGGATCGATGTCCACCGATTTCTTCCGGGACGGCGAAACGCGCACCACCACCCGCATCCTGTACGACGATCAGGAACTGCCCACGAGCTTTGCCACCCAGACGCTGGCCACCAGCAAGGACTTCGTGCAGAACCTGGCGGCCGACGTCGAAAACTTTGCGGAAGACAAAGCCAAGAAGTTCTTCCCCGCCCGCCACAGCGCCGACCGCGACCAGGCCGTGCAGACCGAAAAGAAAATCCTGGGCGAATTCGCCGGCCACTTGCGCCAACACCGCGATATGACGGGCACCTCGCAGCTGTACTGGGAATGGGGCCCCAGTCACGTGGATGCCAGCAATCTGCTGGAAGCGGACCGCGAACTGTCCGAAAAACTGGGCGACAAGGAAGGCGCCAAACATGCGAAGCGCGACATCGACACGATCCACAAAGACCCCGGTTACCGGGAAGCGCGCTTCCTGATCAACGCCAACGAACAGTCGGCCAGCGACGTGAGGGGCGTCAACGGAATGATGGGCGTGCGCCACGATGTGAGAACGAGCGCGAATGTTCGCTCGTTGAACTTCACTTGATGGGGCGATCCGCGCCACGCCGAACGGCGAGGGGCGGCGTCCTGGCCTTGACCATGACACCGATAGGTGCTCCAGCCAAATGCGAAATGGTTGGGCTGTGAAGCACCTGTGCAGGCGCCTCTTGCGATGCCATCCGCCTACGCGGGTGGCATCACTGCCAATGGATGCCTGCACGCACTGCACACGGAGCCGGCTGCCATCGTGATGAAGTCCGGCTAGGCCTGCTGTCGTCCATCCGGCGGGCCAGACTCACTCCTTTGCCTCAAGGCTTTCCGCCGAACTGCCCTTTGTTGCGGTTGTTGGCCTCGTTGGTCTCCTGAACCGTGTTGGACCGGTCCGCCATCGCCTCGTATTCGGCTTGCGAAAGCAGGAACCCGGTCTGAACCGACAGCGCCACCTGCTGACCGGGTTGAAGCGCTGGGATCTTGGGGCTGAACACCTTCAAGCTGCCGCCGGGCGGCACGACGCGCAGCGCCAGGTAGCAGGCAGCCGAGGGCCCTGGGCCCTGGTTCTTGACCTGCACCGTGATGACACCGCCATGGAGGTTGGGTGAATCGACGCTGGGCACCACCAAATCAGGCAAGGCCTGTGCCGAGGTGGCGCAGGCCAGCGTGAGCGATGCGCAGAGAAATACGTACTTCGAAGAGGACTTCATGGTTCGGACTCCTGGTGTGTGTGTCGCACTGGGGAGTAGTACGCGGCTGGTGCGGCGGCAACTGCGCTAGGCTTTGTTGCACAAACCGAATCGAGCGCGTTATGACCCCAGCCCCAGGCGCACTCATGCCACAGCCGCCACCGCGACGGTTTCAGGCCGTCCAAGCTGGCTGAACCGGTTCAGCAGCGCAACTCGGACATGCAGCTCAACCACCTGACGCTCAAACGTTCGTGCCATGACCCGCTCGCCCAAGCGCTTGAAGCAGTGCATCTTGGTCTCCACCAGGCTGCGCCGGTGGTAGCCGCTCCAGCTCTTCCAGATACGCCAGCCCAGGCGCCTGCAGGCCCGTACGGCTTCGTTACGGCTGGCTGACCCGGGACTGGCCCGTTTCCAGAAACTGGCGTTCTTGCGTGGCGGGATCACGGCCTGTGCACCTCGTCTGGCAATGGTGTCCAGACAGGCCCGCGTGTCATAAGCTCCGTCAGCACTGACACTGACACTGGCGATGGGCTCATCGACCTCAATTTGCGCCAGCAACTGCGGCAGCATGGGCGCATCTCCAATGGCGTTGCTGGTGACCTCGATGGCCCGGATCTCCAGTGTCTGAGCATCGATGCCCAAATGAACCTTACGCCATTCGCGCCGGTATTCGGCCCCGTGCCTTTTGCGCTTGCATTCACCTTCTCCCAGGAACTTAATGCCTGTGCTGTCCACCAGCAGGTGCAGCGGTGAGCTCCTCGGCTGGTAGTTCAGTTGGACTTGCAGATCCTTTTGGCGCCGACAGACCGTGCTGAAGTCAGGGACCGGCCAGTTCACCCCAGCCAGCTTGAGCAGGCTTTGGACCATGCCAAGCGCTTGGCGAAGGGGCTGACCAAACAGGCACTTGATGCTCAGACAGAACTGGATCGCGGCATCCGAGAACGTTTGGTTGCGACCGCGTTTGCCTTTGGGCTCAGCCAGCCACTGCATCCCCCTATCCAGCCACATCGTCAGCGATCCACGGGCCTTCAATGCCGCGTTGTACTGTGCCCAGTTTGTCGTGCGGTAGCGGGTCCGCATCTTCTTGCCTTCACTCATCTGGTCAGACTACCAGCGAGCTGCATCGCTTTGTGCAACAAAGCCATTCGGACTGGTCAAATTTACCCCGAAGACAAAAAAAGCTATTCTTCAAGAAAATGAGGAATTCTTTGGTGTTAAAAAATGCGAAAAGTGTAAATGCCAAGTTCAAAAGCCCGCCAAAAGTATGAAAGGGGTTACTCCTCCTTCTGATGAATGGCAAATTGATCATATTGAAGCAGAGTCTTCTGGTGGTCCAGCTACTGAAGTGAATGGTCAGGTGCTGTGCAGAAAGTGCAATCGTGACGATTGGCATAAGAAAAAGCCAAACTATAAGAGGAAAAATAGAAAAATGAATAAGAAGCCAAAGAAAAATGGAAAAGGAAATTGCGGTGAATGATCGGGTCAAAATTATATTTTCGCTTGTGCCTGATGAAGATGGGTATCCACCATTCGATTACGAAAGTGTGTGGGCTAAAAAATTGAATGAGAACTTGTGGAAAATAGATAATATTCCATTCTTTGTCACTGATGTCAGTAGCGGAGACATAGTTAGAATAAAAAGAAGAAAATCTGGGGAGAATCATTTTTTGGAGGTCGTGGAAAAGTGCGGGCATAGTACGTTGAGAATCTTTTTTAACGAAGAGAGTTCTGTTAAAGAAGTTCGGGATCAGTTATTAAAAATGGGCTGCTCAACAGAGGCTTCCAATATTAAAAAGTTGATCTCTATCGATGTTCCTCCTGAGGTGTCTATAAATAAAGTTAAAAGTTATCTGGAATTGCTGAATAAGCAAGAAATTCTCGATATTGAGGATGGGTGCTTGCAGCACCCATAACAGAGCGGAATACGAAGCCGTAGGGCTTTGTTGCACAAATCGCGATGCTGATGCCCGTAGACTGACTGCGTGACAGAGACGAAGAACAGGCAGCGGAGCAAGTACCGCACGACGAACTGGAAGGCGTACAACGCGGCGCTGAAAGCGCGAGGCTCGTTGACGATGTGGCTAGATGAGGGCATGCAGTGGTTTGGCACGCCGACCGGCAGGCGTGGACGCAGCCGAACCTTCTCGGACGCAGCAATCCAGTTCTGCCTGAGCATCAAGTGCCTGTTCGGCCAGCCCTTGCGACAGGCGCTGGGCATGGTGCAGAGCCTGCTGCGGCTGGCAAAGCTGGACTGGCCGGTACCTGACTTCAGCACTGTTTGCCGGCGCCAAAAGACCTTGCAGGTCGAACTGAGCTACCAGCGAACCAACTCGCCGCTGCAGTTGCTGGTGGACAGCACCGGCATCAAGTTCCTGGGCGAAGGAGAGTGGAAACGCAAGAAGCATGGTGCTGAATACCGGCGCGAATGGCGCAAGGTCCATCTGGGCATCGACGCGCAGACGCTGGAAATACGCGCCATCGAGGTGACCAGCAACGCCATTGGGGATGCGCCGATGTTGCCCGGGTTGCTGGCTCAGATTCCCACTGACGAATCCATCGAAAGCGTCAGTGCCGATGGCGCCTACGACACGCGCGCCTGCCTGGACGCCATTGCCGAGCGGCACGCGATGGCGGTGATCCCGCCCCGCAAGAACGCCAGCCATTGGAAGAAGTCGAGTCCGGGCTCGGCGCATCGTAATGAGGCCATTCGGGCGTGCCAGCGCCTGGGTCGCGGCATTTGGAAGAAGTGGAGCGGCTACCACCGGCGCAGCCTTGTGGAGACGAAGATGCACTGCTTCAAGCGACTGGGCGAACGGGTGATCGCGCGCACGTTCGACCGCCAGGTTGTGGAGCTGCATGTCCGCGTGGCCTTGCTCAATCGGTTCAGTCAGATCGGCCGTCCTCACACCGTGTCGGTGACTGCTGTGGCATAGGTCCGTCTGGGGTTGGGGTCATGCCGTCTGCAATTCGATTTGTGCAACAGCGCCCTTCCACTCGAAGCCCATCGCATCGCGCAGCGTCGTCACCAAGTCCATCGCGTTGTACTGCAGCGCAGTGGACTGCCCCAGGGCGTTGGTGATCTGCGTGAGGTTGCCACGCGCGTCATGGCGCAGCGTGGTGCGGCGGCCCAGCGGATCGGTGCTCCCTTTGGCCGTGCCGGTGGCATCGAACGGCGTCTCTTCCCTCAATTCCTCGGGCGTGCCCTCGGCAGTGACGGTGGCCACGATGTTGAAGCGCGCATCCCAGTGGTAGGCCGTCACGCGGCCCAGGCCATCGGTGTGGCGGGTGATGCGTTCGTGCGGCAGATAGGTGAAGCGGTCATCGTCCTGGCTGGGGATGGGCGCATCGGCGCACCATGAGCGCAGCACGCGGCCCTGCGGGCCTTCCGCGTCGTACTGGGCGAAGTAGCGGTGGCCGCTGGCCTTGCGGTAGCCGACCAGCACGCCCGAGCGCCAGGCGTACTGGCGGTAGGGCAGGTCGCCGTGGTGCGTGGCGACGAGCTGGCCTTGCGCGTCGTAGGCATAGCGGGCCAACACCTGGGGCGCGGATTGGCCGGGCGCCAGCAGCTCGACGGTGGCCAGGCGTGCGCCGCGCAGAGGATCGGTGGCGGGTGCTTCGGCCGTGGGTGCGGTCCAGGTCAGGCGCAACTGCCGCCCCGCCGAATCGGACAGGCCGACGAGGCGCGGCAGCGCGAAGGGTGCGGCGAACGCCCCTGCACTGGCCGCACTCACGCCGCCATCGGCCATGGCCTGCTCGCGGGCCTGCCGCGCGCTCCAGGTCAGCACCTCGCCCGTGGCGGTATCGGTGTCGCCCGCCGCCCAATGCAGCGCAATCGCATTGCCGTTGGCATCCTGCAGCCGGGCCAGTGGCAGCCGCCATTGCTCAGGCGCATGCTGGCGGTAGTGGTGCTCCAGGCCCCCCTTGTGCACGACGATCCACAGGCCGTCCTCTGGATGGCGCACGGTGAACTTCTCATACGGGTCGAACCACTCGCCGCCCAGGGCGACGTGGGGCGCCCGAGTTCGGCCAGGGCCTGCTGCCAAAGCTCGGCGCCGTCGCGGTCGTTCAGCCGCTCGGGCAGGGCCAGCGCGATGCGGCTCGGGGCCGCCCCCGCCAGATCGGTCTCCTGCGGCGCCATCGAAGACACCATGTCGGCCAGCGCCGCGCCGAGCAGCCGGGCCAGGCGGGGGAGATCCGTTTGGCCGGCCGTGATTTCAGGGCACGGTGCGGTGGTGATCGCCTGGGGGCCGATGCCGGGGTGGATCTTTTTCTGGAACCGCTTTTGCAGACCGACCCAGGACGCGGCGGATTGCCAGGCGCTGGTGCCGGCCGAGGTGATGGCGCCGGCGTGCGCGATGTGCCAAAGGCCTGGCTTGGCGGGGGCCGTGGAAGGGGTGGGCATGTCGAAGCGATTCAATTCAGGGAGAGGGCCGGAGACGAAGAGGCCGCTTGCGGCGCGCGGGCGTGGGCCGTGACATGGACCAGGCCGAGCCGCTCCAGCGCGGGAGGCACGATCACGGCGCGCCACAGCAGCGAGGCGCGCTGCGTTGCGGTGTCCATCAGCAGGGTGTCCCAACGCAGTTCCTGGGGTGGGAGCAGGGTGCCGCCCGCGGTCTCCGCCTGCACGGTCAGCGCGAGCGGGGGCCAGGTGAAATACAACGGGCCCCCTTCCGACATGCCATGCAGGGCCAGGGCATGGCGCGGGCGGGGGCTTTCGCGCAGTTGCAGCGCATCGGGCGCGGCGTTGTGGTGGCGTGGGTCGAAATCCTCGGGCAGGTCGGGCGCGCGGGTCGATTGCCAGGCGTCGCCGAAGGTGCCCTGCAGGTCGCGGCGTGGGACGTGGTGGGGGGCACGTGGCCGAGGGCGATGGGTTCGAGGGTGTCGTCCCAGGTGGTGATGGCCCGGTCCAGCGGTTCAAGCCACGGCAGCGGCGCGCCCCGGGCGGCGGCCGCGCTGCGGTACCAGCCCATGCCCTCCGGGTTGGGCTCGAAGGCGTTCACATGGCCCGTCTGCGGGTCTTTCTCCTGCCCGCCGAAGGCGAAGGGGCGCAGCAGCGGAATGCGCGACGCGGTGGCCTCGCCAGAGGCCCGCAGCCTGCCGATGGCCCCCAGTTCCGGCAGCCAGGTGCGTGGCGCGAACGCGCGCAGTTCGATCAGGCGCCGCGACCCGCCATGGGCCAGGTAGTCCACTGCGGCGTCGATGCTTGGCACGGGCCGGCCTTGCGGTGCGACCGCCCAGCCGTTCACGATGCAATCGAAGCGGGGCTTGGGCGGCACGTACTCGGATTCCAGGCAGGTCCAGAGTTCATGCGCGCGGGGTGCGATGGCGGCGGCCTGGGCGGCGCCCAGGGGCAGGCTGCCGAGTGTCTGGCGCTCGCCCTCGCGGGAGATGGCGGCCTGGTCCTGTGCCGCCGCGAGCCGGGGCGGCAGGCCCGGGGCGGCCGCCAGCTGCCACGTGCCCTTGACGATCACCAGGGCCGCGCTGCGCCGCTCGGCATCCCGGTGCGGAAAGACCTGCGCGCGGAACGGCGTGTGGTTGAGAACCGGACACGTCATGGTGCGGGCGGATCGGCTTGCAGGCTGTCCATGAGCTGCACGGTTTCCACAGCGGCCATCTGCCGTGCGGCAAGGTCCTCGTGGGACAGCGGAAACGGGCGGTGGGTCACCGCCGCATGCTCCACGTAGAGCCAGCTTCGCAGCGCATGGCCGACGTCGAAGGTTGGTGCGAGGCGATGGGTCTGCGTGATCGGCCCGCCCGAACGAATGCGGATGGCATCGAGCGCCCAGAGGCGGTCCTTGAGCGCGGCGTCCGTCCAGCGGGTGATGTGGGCCGGCTCCAGCCCCGTGCAGCCGTTGGCCGCGAACACCTGGCAGGCGAGGACGCGCAAGGCGCGCTGGCGCTCGCGGGCCGTGCCTTGGGTGTTCGTCAGCTCGCCCGGCACCTGCCCGAACACCAGCCGCAGCAGGTCGCGTTCGCCGGGCTCCACGGGCCGGTCTTGCCGCTCGATGAAATCGAGCACCGGCAGCAGCCCTTCGATGCGCCCCGCGAGGGCGGCGACCCGCAGCGCGGTGTCGTTGGGCACCCGAAGCCCTTGCAGGACGGCGCCCAGGGCCGTTTCGGGTTCGCGCGCGGCCCATAGCGCCAACGCTGCGTCGGCCGCGGCGGCCCAGCCCACGGGGTGCGATTGCTCGGTGGGGTCGTCTGCGGCGGTGATGCGGTCGATGTAGTGCCGCAGTTCCGGCTGCAGCCGATGGCCGCCCATGGTGCCCAGAGCCTGCAGCGCGGTGATCTGCCGGGCGAGGTCCTGACCCTGCAGCACGGCCTTCCATTGTTCTTCTGCCCGGGGTGGCACCTGCCCCATGCGCGCGCAGGCCAGCAGGCAGGCATCCGGGTCCGCGCCGCGCACCGCTGCCGCGTGCACCCCGGCGATGTGCTCCGGCAGGGCGAGCCGCCCCGCCAACTCGACACCGCAGGCCAGCAGGTGCGCGTCGTCCGATGCCAGCAGGTGGCCGCAGGTTGGCGGCGCGGCATAGAACCACAGCGCGTCCCGAACGGACATGGGTTGGGCCGCGAGCAGACGGGCGATCCCCTCCAGTCGCACGGACGCATCGGGTTCGTGCCGCTCCGCGAGCGCGATGCGCACGAAGGCCGCCCCCGCGATTTCTTCGGGGCGGGTCTGCGCCTGCGCCTCCACGCAGGCCACTTCGTCCAGGCACGCCGGCCCGTAGTAGCGGCAGACGTCCATCAGCGCGTCCAGCCGCTGATCGACGGCCTTGAGGGCCCGGACGGTGTAGGCCGGGCGAAGAAGCCCCGCCCGGCGCCCATAGGCGCGCACGGCGATGCCCATCTGCCGGGCCAGCATGCCGGGCAGTGGAGGGGGCGCGGAAGGGCGAAGGCGAGTGATCATGGGCCAGGCGAAGAAAAGCACGCAGGCAGCGGCACCGTCGGAAACTCCATCGGAACCGGAGAGGGCGGCCAGGGCATCGCGCAGCGGGCGCAGGCGCGACGCATCGCGGCGAACCGGGTCAGTTCAACTCGATGGAGCCGCCTTCGATGCGATGGGTTTCGACGGCGGCCGATGTGATCTGGTGACCCCGGGTCTCGACCGATCCGTCCTGGGAAAACTGCATGCGCGCATCGGCGCAGCGCAGCAGCACGCGGCTCACCGCACTCACGTCCAGGTGGGTCACTTCGAGCGACAGCGCGCCGGTGGCCCGGTCGAACTGCCAGGGCGGTGTGGCCGGCGCGCCGGGGCAGGGCCAGGCGGCAACGATCAGCGAGGGCAGGGGCCCGCCACCCGGTGCCGGTGCTTCCTGGCCGGAGCCCAGCGCGGCCAGCACGAACTGGCCTTCGATCACGCCGGGTACTTGAGAGGCCAGTTCCGCGCGGTGTTCGCGGCCCTGGCAGCGAAGGACCACGGTTCCATCCGCATCCTGGCGCAGGACCTGGGCGGGCTGGAGCGACCACGCGGTGGCGGGATCTGCGGCGGGTCCGTCCACAGGCAGGGTGCTTCGGAGCATGCGGGAATCAGTTTTCATGGATGCCTCCGGAAAGCGTGGTGACGTCGCTTGCGCCGATGAGGCGGATGCTGTTGCCGTTGACGGTGATGGTGCCGTCGGCCTGGAGGATGAGCGAGCTGGAGCCCACCTTCATGGTGATCGTCTCGGCATCCATGGTGATGCTGGAGCCGGCTCCGCCGCCGCCTTCGCCACCGCCCGAGGGCGCGGTCACGTTCTTGGCCATGCCGCCGCCGCCGGCATCTCCGCCGCCCCCGCCGCCTCCTCCCACGTTGAGGCTGTACTTGGTGCCCACCACCGTGCTCTGGTTGGTGCCGACCTTGACGTCCTGGTCGCTGCCCACGGTGGTGCTCTGGTTCTTGCCCACGATGGTGGCCATGATGGCGCCCACGTTGAGGTTGTAGACCACGCCCACGTTTTCCATGCGGCCGACGCCCACGTTCTGCATCGAGGCGATGCCGATGGTCTCGGTCTTGAACTTGCCGACCTTGATCGACCAATTGCTGCCGATCTTGTCCTTCTCGTTCCTGCCGATGGTCTTGGTGCGGTTCTTGCCGATGCTCACCGTCTCTTCGATGCCCACGTCCTCGCGCCGGTTGTCGCCGATGCTGATTTTTTCGTCGTGGTCCACCCGCTCCGTGCGGTTGTTGTGCAAGGTGATCTTTTCATCGCGGTCCACCGTCTCCGTGCGGTCCCGGTGGATCACGTTGGTTTCGTCCCGGTCGATGGTCTTGCGCCGGTCGTTGCCGACCCACTTGTCCTCGTCGTTCTCGACTTCGGTGAGCTGGTCCTTCTGCGCATGCAGCCACAGCTGCTCGGCCCCGGCCTTGTCTTCGAAGCGCAGCGCGTTCGCGTCGCCGGCGCCGTTCTTGAGGCCCGGGCCGAAGGCGCCGCCCTTGCTCGATTTGGTCTTGATGCCCGACTGCGTCGCGTTGCCGGGCAGGCCCCAGGGCGGCATGTTGTCGGCGTTGTACACGCAGCCCAGGATGATGGGGTAGTCGGGATCGCCGTTCAGGAAGTCGACGATCACCTCCATGCCGATGCGCGGAATGAACACGTTGCCGAACTGCGGCCCCGCCCAGGTGGAGGACACGCGCACCCAGCAGCTGGAGTTCTCGTCCATCGCGCCGATGCGGTCCCAGTGGAACTGCACTTTCACCCGGCCGTACTGGTCGGTCCAGATCTCCTCGCCCGGCGGGCCCACGACCACGGCCGTCTGCGGGCCCGTGGTGCGAGGGCGGGGCGTGGCGACGACGGGGCGATAGGGCATGGCGGTGGGGTGCACCTCCATCAAAAAGCGCTGGATCGAGCCGCCCTGGGTCTGGCCCACGCCGTTCAGGCCCAGGCTGGCCTGGGCGTTTTCTTCCAGGTAGTACTCGACCGACACCACCAGGTACTGCTGGTTCTGGTCTTCGCGCGGGTAGTTGTCCAGCACGATGGTGTAGCCGGGGGCGATGCTGCGCTTGTTCAACTTCGCCTGGGCGCGGTGGTGGCTGGCCAGGCCGGTTTCCATCTGCAGCCGGGTGTAGGTTTCCCCGTCGGAAAACTCGGTGTAGCCCCCGGGCCACTCGTACCTCTCGTAGCTGTCGTGGGCATGCCCTGGCGGGGACTGGCGCATGTCGGACAGATCGGCGCGCGGCTTCTTGAAGTCGTAGTCGTCCAGGTAGGCCCGGCCGGGCTGCACCTGCTGGCCCATGTGCCAGGAAAAGATGTGTTCCCGGTCGGCCAGGGCGGCCTTGCCCGGTGGGTGGAAGGGAATCACGTGGCCGCCCGGCAGCGGGCTGTGCGAGCCCATCACGTCGTCGGCGAACACCAGCGTGTGGCTGCCGGGCTGGTGTTCGAAATACCAGTAAATGCCTTCGGATTCGCACAGCCGCGCGATGAAGGCGAAATCGGTCTCGTGGTATTGCACGGTATAGGGCCGCACGCGATAAGCCCGGGAGAGCTTTTTCTGCATCGGCTGGCCGTATTTCTGCAGCACGCTCTCCACGATATCCGGGACGGTCATTTCCTGGAAGATCTTGAAATCGCTGCGCCGCGTGGCCAGCCACAGCCAGGGGCGCAGCACCATGCGGTAGGCGTAATTGGCCGAGGTGTCCTGGCCCTGCATGCCAAAGCCCGTGGCAATACCGTCCAGGTAACGCCGGCCCAGTCCTTCTGTTTCCACCACGACCGTGCTGGCGAGGCCCAGCAAGGCTTTCGGGTCGATGCCCTTGTTCTTGGAAATCAGGTCGATCTCGAATTCAAACAAAGCGGACAGTGCCTCGCTTCCTTTCAATTGCCTGAATTGCAACGCCTCTCCCAAAGGCGTTTGAATTGTTACGCGGCGATTAGTCATGCGAGAAATTGTTTCTTAGCTTTGAATCGGGTCCGCATTATGCTGGCGAGGCCTGCCCATCGGCACCGCGCGTTTGTGCGGCGCAACAGCCTAAATTGCATCCAGATGTTCGTGGGGTTATCTGCCACTGCGTCCGTTGTGGTTTCAGCGGGGTTGTGGTGGACTGCGAAGTGATCCGGCAGCAGTCGCCGGGTGCTACGCAACCAGATAAAAAGGGAATCCATGGGAGATGCAGTTTTCGGCCCGCAGCGGCCATGCTCGGTGGAGCTTGACGGCGACAGCATTCTGTTCGGCTTCGATCCCGCGTCCACGACCTGGCGGCACGCGCAAACGCCGGCGCAGCGCATTTTGGCCAGGCGCCCGCGCTGGGTGATTGACGACCGCACGGCGGCCGGCCTCCAGGCGTACGACCTGGTGCGAGGCTACGACGCGCCTTTCGACAGCGCGCCGCCCGAGCTTTTCCCCCGCGGGCCGCAGGGCCCGTTCGATACAGAGCCGCACCCGTCGCGCATCGTGGTCCTGCAGGTGGGGGTGAACGACCACGCACGCCCGGGCTTCGACATCGAGGCGTTTGAGGACGATTACCGCGGCCTCATCCGCTGCGTGCATTCGCTGGGGCATGCCGCCGTGGTCACCGGGATCACCCCGGTCTCCGACAAGATCTTCGGCCCCGCGGCGCTCGCCACCATGCAGGCGATCAATGCGGCCATCCGCCGGGTGGCGGCCGACACCCGCACGGTGCATGCGCACTGGGATTCGATGCCGTTCTCGGTGGACAGGGACACGACCGACGGCATCCACCCCACGCAGGCCGCCTCGAACCGCCTGGCCGACCGCCTGACGGTGGCGCTGGAGCGCACCTTCCGGCTGGGCGTATAGCGCAAGCGGCCATGGCCTGCAAGGGCGTGGGCAGGGCTGCGGGGTCCGCCGTTGCGAGGGCAGCACAAACCCGCGGGCTGGTGAATTCCCTGCCCGGCGGGCGCCGAGACGGTGATACAAAAACACCAGCGGGCTGGAAGGCCGGCCTGCACACCCCCTTCAAGAAAAGGTCGTCCGCATGCCCGCACTCGCCGCTTTCCTCCAGGAGGTCAAGCTGCCCACCATGCCCGAGGTGGCCCGCAGCCTGATCCAGACCCTGCACGACGACGACATCCCCTTCGAGAAGGTGCGTGCCGCCATCTCCAAGGACCCTTCGCTCACCGCCAAGCTGGTCCGCATGGCCAACAGCGCGCGGTTCGGGCTGCCGCGCCAGGTCTCCTCGCTCGACGACGCCATCAACATGGTGGGGCTCAACCAGGTGCGCACGCTGGCCCTGGCGGCGTGCATGACGGGCTCGTTCGCCGACGCGCCGGGCGTGGACCGGCAGGAGTTCTGGAAGGAAAGCATGGCCTGCGCCGGCTACGCGCAGTGGCTGGCACGGGCGCTGGGCACCGACGTGCAGCAATCGTGGCTCACGGGCTTCATGGTGCGGCTGGGCGAGCTGATCATCGCCCAGAAGGCGCCGAGCGAGATCGTGGAGATCGAACGCCTGCCGCACCTGCCCGGCGGACGCTGGCAGCGCGAGCAGAGCCTGCTGGGCTTCACCGAAGGGCAGATCACGGCCGAACTGGCGCGGCAGTGGAAATTCCCCGACGAGGTGGTGCGTGCGCTGGAGACGGCCTCCGACCCGCTGGCCAGCCCATCGTTCTGCCGCCTGGGCGCCATCGTGCACGTGGCCACGCTGCTGGCGGAGATCGCCGTCGGCCCCAAGGCGAGCGTGGCGGAGACGATCGGCGCGTTGCCGGACGAACTGCTGCAGGCGCTGCAGCTCGATCCCGGCTGGCTCGCCGACCACCTGCCGGACCCGACCGTGTTCACCGACACGTCGGCGCTGTAAACGGATCCATCCGCCCATCAGCGGCGTCTACGCAGACGGCAATGAAAAGGCCGGCGAAAGCCGGCCTGACGGGGTGGGGCGCAAGGCCCCATGGAGCCTGCCGCCTCAGCGGTGGCCGCTCGTGTCCATGCGTTCGGTCTTCGCGTCCAGCAGCACCTCGGGCTCCTGCGCGTCCACCCAGTTCGGGTCGTTCAGGCGCTGCTTGAGCTTGTTCTCGTCGAGGTCGCCGGTCCACTTGGCGACCACGATGGTGGCCACGCCGTTGCCCACCAGGTTGGTGAGCGCGCGCGCCTCGGACATGAAGCGGTCGATGCCCAGGATGAGCGCCAGGCCCGCCACCGGCACGTGGCCCACCGCCGACAGCGAGGCCGCCAGCACGATGAAGCCGCTGCCCGTGATCCCGGCCGCGCCCTTGGAGGTGAGCAGCAGCACCAGCAGCAGCGTGATCTGGTGCGTGATGTCCAGTGGCGTGTTGGTGGCCTGCGCGATGAACACGGCGGCCATGGTCAGGTAGATGGAGGTGCCGTCCAGGTTGAACGAGTAGCCGGTGGGAATCACCAGGCCCACGGTGGTCTTCTTGGCGCCCAGGTTCTCCATCTTTTCCATCATGCGCGGCAGCACGGATTCGCTGGAGGACGTGCCCAGCACGATCAGCAGCTCTTCCTTGATGTACTTGATGAACTTCCAGATCGAGAAGCCGTGGAAGCGCGCAATGGCGCCCAGCACGATGAAGATGAACAGCAGGCAGGTCAGGTAGAACGAGCCCATCAGCTTGCCCAGCGACAGCAGCGAGCCCACGCCGTACTTGCCGATGGTGAACGACATCGCACCGAAGGCACCGATGGGCGCCACCTTCATGATGTAGCCGACGATGGTGAACAGCACGTGCGAGGTCTTCTCGATGAAGTCGAACACCAGCGTGCCGCGGCCGCCGAAGCGGTGCAGGGCGAAGCCGAACATCACGGCGATCAGCAGCACCTGCAGGATCTCGCCCTTGGCGAACGCATCGACCACCGTGGTGGGGATGATGTTCATCAGGAAGTCGGTGGTGGTGCCCATCTTGCCGGGCGCGGTGTAGGCGGCGATCGACTTGGTGTCGATGGTGGAGGCATCCACGTTCATGCCGGCGCCGGGCTGCAGCACGTTGACCACGATCAGGCCGATGATCAGCGCGACCGTGCTCACGATCTCGAAATACAGCAGGGCCAGGCCGCCGGTGCGGCCGACCTTTTTCATGTCTTCCATGCCCGCGATGCCGATCACCACCGTGCAGAAGATGATGGGCGCGATGATCATCTTGATCAGCTTGATGAAGCCGTCGCCCAGCGGCTTCATCTGCTCGCCCAGTGCGGGGTAGAAGTGCCCCAGCAGCACGCCGACGACGACGGCGAAGAGCACCTGGATGTATAGCGAGCGGTAAAGGGGTCTCTTGGGGGGGAGCGTGCGTGTCTCTTGCATAGGTCTGCGCGTACCGTCGCCAGCAGCGCTCATTTTGGAGGTGCGTGAATGTATGCCTGTGCCATGGCCTGCGCGATTGTGGAAATCCACATGGTGGGAAATACGTACATGCAGCGCGCGCCGGGGTGGCGGGAGGCTGCGCGCACCCTGCCACCGCGGTGGAATGCGCCGGTTTTGGGGCGGCGATCCGGTGCATGCAGGCCGCGCGGGCGGGTCGCCGGATCGCCGATATGTCAGCCAGGTGACAGACTTCGCGGCCGGTGGAACGTGCGCCGGCGCGCAGCCCTCAACGGGCCGGACAGGCGAGAAACGCCGGCAGCCGCTCCGCCTGTTCCGCATAGGCGGCCAGGGCGGGGTGGTCGGCGGCCAGGACGGTATCGGCGACCATGCTCTGCATGAAGTCCCACGCCACGGCGATGGTGACGCCGGCATCGGTGATGGCCTGCTCGGGCGCCGGCAGGGGGGCCTGGGCCAGTTCGGCTTCGAGCTGCCCGCAGGCCGCCAGCAACTGGCCGCTCACGCGGTCGATCCAGGGGGCATGCTGCTTGTCCGCAGGACGCAGGTTCTGTTCGTACACCCGCTGCACGGCCTTCTCGCAGGCGGCCAGCGCCAGGCCGGTGAGGCGCAGATCGCGCAGCAGCGCGGACCCGTCGAGCGGCTGAAGGCGGTGGCGCGACAGGGTGCCTGCCCACTGCAGGATCAGCCCCGAATCCATCAGCACCGTGCCGTCGTCGGCCACCAGCGTCGGGGCCTTCACCACCGGGTTGATGCGGCCGAAGGCCTCGAAGGTGCTGAACACCGAGAGGGGCAGGTGCTCGAAGGGCAGTTCCAGCAGCCGCAGCGACACAGCGACACGGCGCACATAGGGGGAGTCCAGCATTCCAACCAACTGCATGGGAAGGGTTCCTTGAGAAAAGGGGCCAAAGAAAGCCAGGGCGCGGTCCGCGAGGACGCCGGTGGCACGGCCTTGCACGATAGGCGCGCGGCCCCTGCCGGCGAAGGGAGGGGCATCGGAAATGCCGCCTCCAAACCGATGGATGATCGGAACATCCCTTCCCGAACCCGCAACCCCCGGAGCGCTGGCATGACCCTCGACAAGAAAGACTGGCTGATCCTGGAAGCCCTGCAGACCGATGCCCGCCAGAGCCTGGCCGCGCTGGGCAAGCGCATCGGCCTGTCCCAGCCTGCCATGAGCGAGCGGGTGCGTAAGCTGGAGGACGCGGGCGTGATCGAGGGCTATGGGGCGCGGGTCAATCTGCGCGCCATCGGCGTGCGGCTGCAGGCCATCATCCGCGTGCAGACCGAACATACCGGCATCGCGCCCTATGTGAAGCTCTTCGAGTCCATGCCCGAGGTCCTCGAGGCCGATCGCGTGACGGGCGAGGATTGCTTCATCGTGCGCTGCGCCATCGCAGAGCCCGAAGACCTGCAGTCCGTGGTCGATGCACTGGCCCAGCACGGCGCGGTGACCACGTCGCTGGTGCTGTCGAGCCCCGTGCGCAAGACCACCACGGTGCACGCCCTGCGGTCCCCGCGGCGCTGAGCGGGCCAGTCGGGCCGGCCCCGCGGCATCGGGGCCGTGTACGCCACTTGGCGTATTTGCGGCCCGGGGGGCAGTCTCCAGAATCCATTCCATCGACCGAACACAGCCCCCATCCGGGGGGCCGGGCGAGCGGTTTGAACCCCATTCATCGGAGCTGCACCATGCAACGTCGTTACTCTCTCAAGGCCCTCGCGGCCATCGCCACGCTGGCCGGCCTGTCGGCGCTGCCGGCCCATGCCGCCGACACCATCAAGGTGGGCGTGCTGCACAGCCTGTCGGGCACCATGGCCATTTCGGAGACCGTGCTGAAAGACACCGTGCTCATGGCCATCGACGAGATCAACGCCAAGGGCGGCGTGCTCGGCAAGAAGCTCGAACCCGTGGTGGTGGACCCGGCCTCCAACTGGCCCCTGTTCGCCGAGAAGACCAAGCAGCTGCTGGGGCAGGACAAGGTCTCGGTCATCTTCGGCTGCTGGACCTCGGTGAGCCGCAAGTCCGTGCTGCCCGTGGTCGAGGAAATGAACGGCCTGCTGTTCTACCCCGTGCAGTACGAAGGCGAAGAGCTGTCCAAGAACGTGTTCTACACCGGCGCCGCGCCCAACCAGCAGGCCATTCCCGCGGTGGACTACCTGATGAGCAAGGACGGCGGCGGCGCCAAGCGCTGGGTGCTGCTGGGCACCGACTACGTGTACCCCCGCACCACCAACAAGATCCTGCGCGCCTACCTGAAGTCCAAGGGCGTGAAGGACAGCGACATCGACGAAAAGTACACGCCCTTCGGCCATGCCGACTACCAGACCATCGTGGCCGACATCAAGAAGTTCAGCCAGGGCGGCAAGACGGCGGTGGTCTCCACCATCAACGGCGACTCCAACGTGCCCTTCTACAAGGAGCTGGGCAACGCGGGCCTCAAGGCCAAGGACGTGCCGGTGGTGGCCTTCTCGGTGGGTGAGGAAGAACTGCGCGGCGTGGACACCAAGCCGCTCGTGGGCCACCTGGCGGCATGGAACTACTTCATGTCCATCAAGAACCCCACCAACACCGCCTTCATCAAGCAGTGGAGCGACTACGCCAAGGCCAAGAAGATCCCCGGCCACATGGACAAGCCGCTCACCAACGACCCGATGGAGGCGACCTACATCGGCATCCACATGTGGAAGCAGGCGGTGGAGAAGGCCAAGAGCACCGATGTGGACAAGGTCATCGCCGCCATGGCCGGCCAGACCTTCCAGGCGCCCAGCGGCATCGTGAGCAAGATGGACGAGAAGAACCACCACCTGCACAAGAGCGTGTTCATCGGCGAGATCAAGGCCGACGGCCAGTTCAACGTGGTGTGGAAGACGCCCGGCCCGGTCAAGGCCAAGCCCTGGAGCCCGTACATCGAAGGCAACGACAAGAAGAAGGACGAACCCGACGGAAAGTCGAAGTGACACCCCCCTGAGGCGCTGCGCGCCTTCACCCCCTCTCTCGCTGCGCGGGAGGGGGGACGACGCCAGCGGCCCGGCAGAGCCGGTTCCACGGCGTCTGCTGGTTTCGGGCCGCGCTGGTGCCGGCGGCGTGGCGAAGTCAAAGCCGTGGTGCAGTCCTTTCTTGTTCGTGACGACCTTCCCCTCACCATGTTTCTCACCTTCTTTCACCGCCTGATCGCCTGCCTGCTGCTGTGTGCGGCCGTGCAGGCGCACGCGCTCACGCCGCAGGCCGCGCGTGCCATGGCGGCGGGCGAGACCGACGAGCGCATCGCCGCGCTGCAGCAGGCCATCGCCACGCCCGACGATGCGACGCTGGCCTTCATCCGCGCGATGGCCGACGATGCGGTCAAGATCGCGGGCGACCGTGCCATCACCATCAAGGACGGCAAGGGGCTGGACCCCGCCACCGGTGCCGAGGTGCCGGTGCCCGACGATGCGGAGGACATCGTCAACAACAACCGCATGCGCGGCGAGTTCGACGCTGCGCTGGCCTCGCTGCAACTGCTGTCGCCCGACGCGGCCCAGCGCCGCGCCGCCATCGAGTCGCTCAAGGAAGAGACCGACGCCGCGCGCCTGCCCCTGATCGAAAAGGCCCTCGCCGCCGAGAAGGACGCCGGCCTGCGCGGGCGGCTCGAAGCCATCCGCGCGCGCATGCTGCTGGCCGACAGCGACGCGGCCCACCGCCTGGAGGCCGCGCAGTACCTGGCCGGCAGCGGCAACCCCGCCACGCGCACCGTGCTGCTGGAGCAACTGCGCCAGGAGGCCGATCCCAAGGTGAAGGCCGCGATCCAGTCCGCGCTGGCCTCGGTGGAAGGCCGGCTGCAGTGGGGCGAGAAGCTCGCCGCGCTGTTCTCGGGCGTGAGCCTGGGGTCCATCCTGCTGCTGGTGGCGCTGGGGCTGGCCATCACCTACGGGCTGATGGGCGTCATCAACATGGCGCACGGCGAGCTGATGATGATCGGCGCCTACGCCACCTACGTGATGCAGGGCCTGTTCCAAAAATACCTGCCCGGCGCCTTCGACTGGTACCTGGTGGCCGCCGTGCCGGCCGCGTTCTGCGCCTCCGCCCTCATGGGCGCGGCGCTGGAGCGCAGCGTGATCCGCTTTCTCTACGGCCGGCCGCTGGAGACGCTGCTGGCCACCTGGGGCATCAGCCTGATGCTGCAGCAACTCGTGCGCACCGTGTTCGGCGCGCAGAACGTGGGCGTGGAAAACCCCGCGTGGATGAGCGGCGGCGTGCAGCTCATGGACAACCTGCAGCTGCCCTGGAACCGCGTGATCATCGTGGCCTTCGCGTTCGCCGTGCTGGGCGGCGTGGCCTACCTCATCGGCCGCACGCGGCTGGGCCTGTTCGTGCGCGGCGTCACGCAGAACCGGCCCATCGCCTCGTGCATGGGCGTCAACACCGCCCGCGTGGACACCTATGCCTTCGCGCTCGGCTCCGGCATCGCGGGCCTGGCCGGCTGCGCGTTAAGCCAGGTCGGCAACGTGGGGCCCGACCTGGGGCAGGGCTACATCGTCGATTCGTTCATGGTCGTGGTGCTAGGCGGCGTGGGCCAACTGGCGGGCACCGTGTACGCGGCGCTGGGCCTGGGCGTGCTCAACAAGTTCCTCGAAGGCTGGACGGGCGCCGTGCTGGCCAAGATCGCGGTGCTGGTCTTCATCATCGTGTTCATCCAGAAGCGGCCGCAGGGCATCTTCGCGATGAAGGGGAGGGAGGCATGACCGCCTGTCGCCGTCGTCATCACCGCCCGCCGCGCCACCTGCCTCTGCCTGCCTAGAAGAAGCCCATGCCCCATCGAGACATCTCCCTTCCTGCGCCAGCGCCGCTGCTCACGCGGTCCGGCTGGTCGGCCTTCATCGTCGCGCTCATCGCCGTGTGCGCGGTGGCGCCCGTGCTCAACCTGTGGCTGCCCGCCGGGAGCCCGCTGCACCTGTCCGACTACGCGGTGGCGCTGCTGGGCAAGATCATGTGCTACGCCATCTGCGCGCTGGCCATGGACCTCATCTGGGGCTACACCGGCATCCTGAGCCTGGGCCACGGCCTGTTCTTCGCCCTGGGCGGCTACGTGATGGGCATGTACCTCATGCGCCAGATCGGCCGCGACGGCAACTACCAGAGCGACCTGCCGGACTTCATGGTGTTCCTGGACTGGAAGGAGCTGCCCTGGCACTGGGCGCTGTCGGACAGCTTCGCCGCCACCTTGGTCCTCGTCGTGGCCGTGCCGGGGCTGGTCGCCTTCGTGTTCGGGTACTTCGCCTTCCGCTCGCGCATCAAGGGCGTGTATTTTTCGATCATCACGCAGGCCATGACGTATGCCGCCATGCTGCTCTTCTTTCGCAATGAGACAGGCTTCGGCGGCAACAACGGCTTCACCGATTTCAAGCGCATCCTGGGGCAGCCGATCGCCACGCAGAACATGCGCATGCTGCTGTTCGTGCTCACGGGGCTGGCGCTGCTGGGCTCGTTCCTGCTCGGGCGCTGGCTGGTGCGCAGCAAATTCGGCCGCGTGCTGCAGGCGGTGCGCGATGCGGAGACGCGCGTCATGTTCTCGGGCTACTCGCCGCTGCCCTACAAGCTCACCATCTGGACCATCAGCGCCATGATGTGCGGTGTGGCCGGCGCGCTCTACGTGCCGCAGGTCGGCATCATCAACCCGGGCGAGATGAGCGCCGCCAACTCCATCGAGATCGCCGTGTGGGCGGCCGTGGGCGGGCGCGCCACGCTCATCGGCCCCATCGTGGGCGCCTTCCTGGTGAACGGCGCCAAGAGCTGGCTCACCGTGACTGCACCGGAGTTCTGGCTGTACTTCCTGGGGGCGCTGTTCATCGCCGTCACCCTGTTCCTGCCCAACGGCATCGTGGGCCTGCTGCGGCGCCCGCGCAAGGCGGATGACGACGCGCGCCAGCCCCTGCGCGGCAGCGCCAAGCCAAAGGAGGGCGCGCAATGACCCCCGATCTGATGGAAGAAGGCGCGCGCCGCATCGCGGGCGACGCCCCAGCGGCACGCACGGGGCAGACCGAGTCCGGGGGCCGCGCGGCCGGCTTCTCGCGCGTGGCCGTGCCCGGCGAGGTGGACGTGGCCCACGGCCGCATCCTGTACCTGGAAGACGTGCACGTGAGCTTCGACGGCTTCAAGGCCATCAACGGCCTGAACCTGGACATCGCGCCCGGCGAGCTGCGCTGCGTGATCGGCCCCAACGGCGCGGGCAAGACCACGATGATGGACATCATCACCGGCAAGACCCGCCCGGACCGCGGCACCGTGTTCTTCGGCAGCACGATCGACCTGCTGCGTCACAACGAGCCGGAGATCGCCGGCTTAGGGATCGGCCGCAAGTTCCAGAAGCCCACGGTGTTCGAACAGCTCACCGTGTTCGAGAACCTGGAGCTGGCCTTGAAGACGCACAAGGGCGTGGCCTCGAGCCTGTTCTTTCGCCTGGATTCCGCGCAGTCGGACCGGCTGGCCGAGGTGCTGCACACCATCCACCTGGCCGGCAGCGTGGCGCGCATGGCGGGCAATCTGAGCCATGGGCAAAAGCAGTGGCTGGAGATCGGGATGCTGCTGATGCAGGACCCGAAGCTGCTTCTGCTGGACGAGCCGGTGGCGGGGATGACGGACGAGGAGACGGCGCGGACGGCGGAGCTGTTCCTGACCTTGAAGGGGCGGCATTCGCTGATGGTGGTGGAGCATGACATGTCGTTCATCCGGACGATTTCGGAGAAGGTGACGGTGTTGTGCGAGGGGGCGGTGTTGGCGGAGGGGACGCTGGATCAGGTGCAGGGGGATGAGAGGGTGATTGAGGTTTATCTGGGGCGGTGATGGGTTGGGTTGTTTTTTGCGTTTGCTGTTTAGTTACGTTCCGGGGCCGGGAGTTGCGCCCGGCGGCGCACTCACTTTCTTTTGCCTCGCCAAAAGAAAGTAAGCAAAGAAAAGGCGACCCTGCTGGCTGCGTCCCTGCGCTTCGCTCCGGGCAACCTGCGGTGCTCGTGCGCGGGGTGCGCCGTGGAACTCGCTTCGCGCTGCGCGCTGCGCTCGGACAACCACGGCGAGTCAGTTCACGAAGCAGGTGTGTCCTACGGCACACCTGCCCACCCCGCGCCCTGCGCTCCTCGGCGCATCCAGAAGGGAACCCGCCAGACGGGCCATCGCTGCGCTCGGCCAAGCGTGCGCGGCGCAACGCGCTCGCGCACCGGAGGCCGAGCGAAGCAATAGCCCGTGTGGGCAGTTCGGCTGTCGGGTTCCCTTCTGGCCGTGCCGAGGAGCGCAGCGGCTGGCGGAAAAAGGGCCGCGCGCTGTTTGAGCGCAACGCAGTGGAGCGAGTTTGCGCGGACCCCGCCAGCCGCGAGCACCGCAGGTTGCCCCGGAGCGAAGCGCAGGGGACACGGACAGTAGGGTCGCCTTTCTTTTGGGTACGTTTCTTTGGCGAAGCAAAGAAAAGTACCTCGGCCGCCGGGCCGAGACCCGGCCCCGAAACCCAAACCAGCAAGCTACTATAAAAACAATAGCAGCCAGACCAATGAACACTAGGGCATCAAGCCCAAAAGACATCAAAAACCCATGCTCACCGTCCAAAACCTCCACCAGTACTACGGCGGCTCCCACATCCTGCGCGACGTGAGCCTCACCGCCCCCCCCGGCAAAGTCACCGTCCTCCTCGGCCGCAACGGCGTCGGCAAAACCACCCTGCTCAAGAGCCTCATGGGCCTCGTCCCCATCCAAAGCGGCACCATCACCTGGGAAGGCCACCCCATTCAGGCCAAAACCCCCTACGACCGCGCCCGCGCCGGCATCGGCTTCGTCCCCCAGGGCCGCGAGATCTTCGGCCGCCTCACCGTCGAGGAAAACCTGCGCATGGGGCTGGCCTACAAGAGTGGCTCCACCCCCGTGCCGCCCCATCTGTACGAACTCTTTCCGGTGCTCAAGCAGATGCTCGGCCGCCGCGGTGGGGACCTGTCGGGCGGGCAGCAGCAGCAGCTCGCCATCGCGCGGGCGCTGGCGCCCAGCCCGCGCCTGCTGATCCTGGACGAGCCCACCGAAGGCATCCAGCCCAGCATCATCAAGGACATCGGCCGGGTCATCCGCCAGCTGGCCGACCACGGGCTGGACGGGCATCCGGTGTCCATCCTGCTGTGCGAGCAGTACTACGACTTCGCCGAGGAACTGGCCGACGAATACCTCGTGATGGAGCGCGGCGAAGTCATCGCCCGGGGCCCGGGCAGCGAGATGCAGGCGAAGGGCATCCGCCACCTCGTGGCGATCTGAACCCGCGCCCTAGGCCTGCTGGGCCGTGGCCGCCCCGGCATCCCCCGGGGGCGAAACCAGCCCCTCCATCAGGAGCTGCGTGAACGTGTCGTGCAGGGGCGATGCCGCCGCCTGGGCCACCGTGGCGATGCCCAGCTGGTAGGCGATGCGGGGGCGGAACGGGCGCGAGGCGATCGCAGCGTGCGGGCAGTGCTGCGCCAGCAGGGCGTTCACGATGGAAACGCCCAGCCCCTGGGCGACGTGGGCGCAGGCCTCGCTGATGGAGTGCACCTCCAGGGCCACGCGCGGCTGCACCCGCCGCTGGCGAAACGCCATGTCGATGTCGTGGCGGATCTGCCGCTGCCGGCCCAGCAAGATCAGGCTGGCGTCGATCAGGTCGGTGGCGCCGACCTCTTTCAGGCGTTCCAGCGGGTGGCCCTTGGGCATGATGCACACGGCCTCGGAGTCGAGGCGGGCACGGGTGGCGAGCCCGGGCATTTCCATGGGCAGCCGCACCAGCCCGATGTCCGCGTCGCGGCTGAGCAGTGCGCGCTCCGCGTCGTTGTACGAGCCCGACAGCACTTCCAGCACCACATCGGGATGGGCCTGCATGAAGCGCCGGGCCAGCACGGGCATGAGCGTGGTCGCCAGGGTGCTGGGCACCGCCACCTTGAGCAGCCGGCGCTTGAAGCCGCCCAGGCGCAACTGCTCGGCATGGCGGCGAAAGCACTGGGCCGAATCCATCAGGCCCTGGGCGTCGTGCAGCAGCGCGTGGGCTTCGGCGGTGGGGCTCAGGCGGCCTTTCTCGCGCACGAACAGGCGCAGGGCCAGGTCCTCCTCCAGCTGGGCCAGCAGCCGGCTGATGGCGGGCTGCGACAGGCCCAGGCGCTCGGCCGCGCCGGTGGTGGAGCCGCTGAGCATGATGGCGTGGAAGGCTTCGAGTTGCTTGAAGTTCATGGGCATGGAACGGTGCGCCGGCCCCCGGGATGCGCGCGCCAGCCAACGGGCGCGCGGGGCCGTCCCGCATCTTTGCACTGGTCGCGGCGCGGCGCAAACATGCGACCGGCTGCATAGGGTCATCCGCCTTTGTCATAGCGTTGTGGCGAAGGACCCCGCTCCACAGAATCGGCAGCGTCATCCGCCAACACCGGCACGACGCCACCCCAAGGAGCAAGACTTTATGAGGCCCCCATTTCCCTTCGCGCTGGCTGCCTGCGGCCTGTTCTTATCGGCCGCATCGCCCGCTTGGGCGCAGGACCTGCAGGCGTACGGGCAGGTGCGCTTGACCGTCAACCACGTCAAGACCGGCAATGCGGGCTCGGTGACGGAAGAGCGCGACAACGCATCGCGCCTGGGCTTTCGGGGCAAGGAGGACCTGGGCGACGGCATGGCCGCCCTGTTCGGTGTGGAGATGGGGCTGGACGCGGACACCGGAGCCGCCACCACGCCCGCCTACCGCAACAGCTATGTGGCTTTGCGCGGCGGCCTGGGAACGGTGGCGCTGGGCCGGCTGGATTCCGCCAATCCGACCGGGTCGCCCCTGTATTCGCAGGTCACGCGCATCACCTCGTTCGCCGCCAACGACGCCGGGGCCACGGCCGTCGGCACGTCCATTCTCAACGCACGCAACCGCACCTCGAACGCGGTGGGCTACCAGAGCCCCACGTGGGGCGGCGTCAACGTGCGGGCCCGCTATTACCTGCGCGGCGACACCCGGACGCCGGATCAGGAAAACGGCGCCAAGTCGCTCGACCTGGGGCTGAACTACGCGGCCGGGCCCTGGTCGGCGGGCATCGGCTACGGCCGGGACACGCGCCCGGGCGGCCTGCTGGCCAACGAGTTTTCGAGCAAGTGGCAGGTGGGGGTGCGCTACGACTTCGGTGCCATCGAGCCCTATGTGCTGCTGGGCCGCGATGCGTATGCGAAGGCCTCGGCCACCGCGCGCACCGATGTGGACTACTGGCTGGTGGGCAGCCGGTTCTCCGCCGGCCCGCACGCGCTGGTGGTCAACGTGATGCAGCGGGACGTGCAGGCCTCCGTGCGGGGCCTTCGCAAGCGCCAGCAGGTGGCGTATACGTATGCGCTGTCCAAGCGCACGGAGTTGCAGGCGTTCATCGACCGCGACGGAATCGATTCGAGCCGCAGCAATGTGGCGGTGCGCGCCGTGGGCGCAGGAGTGCGACATGATTTCTAAGGCAAGCTGTGCGGCCCTGCGGGCCTTCTTTTCGCGCCCCGTTGCCGGGAGCCGGGTCCGGCCGTTGCTGGCGGCCGGGCTGGCGGGCCTGGCGCTGTGGGGAGGCGGCACCCAAGCGGCGCCGGCCGCCGAGTTTCCCGACAAACCGGTGCGCATCGTGATTCCGTTCCCGGCGGGGGCCGCGGCCGACACGGCCATGCGGGTGGTGGCGCGCAAGATGTCGGAGCAGTGGCGCCAGCCGGTCATCATCGACAACCGGCCCGGGGCGGCCGGCTTCCAGGCGGTCGCATCGGCACCGCCCGACGGCCACACCCTGCTGATGGGGGCGGGCTCGGGCATGGTGACGGCACCGCTGCTGTCCAGCAAGCTCACGTACAACCCGTCGCGCGACTTCGTGCCCGTGGGGCGGGTGGTGGTCAACGTGCCCATCCTCACCACGCACCCGAGCCTGAAGGTCCGCACGGTGCAGGAACTCATCGCGCTGGCCCGCAAGGACCCGGGTGCGCTCAACTACAGCACCAGCGGCAACGGCAGCCCGGGGCACCTGTCGATGGAGTTGTTCCAGGCCGCCACGGGCACGCGCATGGTGCAGATCCCGTACAAGGGGGGTGGCCCGGCGGTGAACGAGCTGGCGGGCGGGTACGTGCAGCTGGGCATCAACGCCGTTCCCAGCGTGGCGGCGCAGATCAAGGCCGGCAAGCTCGTGCCGCTGGCGGTGGCCAGCGCCAAGCGGTCGCGCGCTTTCCCCGAAGTGCCGACCATGGCCGAGGCCGGTTTGAAGAACTTCGAATACGACATCTGGTATGCGCTGTTCGCCCCCGCGGGCACGCCGGCGGATCGGGTGCAGAACATCAGCAAGGTGCTCGGCGCAGCGCTGAACGACGCCGAGGTGACCGCCCTGCTCGTGGCGCAGGGGGCCGAGCCGGCACCCACCACGCCGCAGGAGCTGGCGCGCTTCATGCAGGAAGACACGGCCCGCTGGGCCAAGCTGGTCAAGGACCGCAACCTCAAACTCGACTGAGGCGAGCCGTCCATGAACACGATGACGATTCCGTCGGCGGACGCCGCCACCAGCGCCGCCAACGCCAACGCCGCAGCCAGCGGCGTGACCCGGCACACCTGCTGGGTCCCCATGCGCGACGGGGTGCGCCTGGCCACCGACGTGTACCTGCCGGCCCCCGGCGCCGGCCCGCTGCCGGTGTTGCTGGAGCGCACGCCCTACGGCAAGGATGCCGAAACCCGGCGCGAGCGCACGGCGGCCGACCCCACGCCGATGCGGCGCGGCGAAGTGGCCGAGCGGTTCGCACGGGAGGGCTACGCGGTGGTGGTGCAGGACTGCCGCGGCCGCTTCGGCTCCGAAGGGCAGTTCACCAAGTACCTGGGCGAGGCCCACGACGGCGCCGACACCATGGCGTGGATCACGGCGCAGCCCTGGTGCAACGGCGCGGTGGGCACCTACGGGCTGTCGTATGCCGCCCATACCCAGACCGCGCTGGCCAGCCAGCGGCCGGCGGGGCTCAAGGCGATGTTCCTCGAATGCGGCGGCTTCGCCAACGCCTACCGCGGCGGCATCCGCCATGGGGGCGCGTTCGAGATGAAGCAGGCGGTCTGGGCGCTGCGCAATGCCCTCAGCGGCAGCAACCGCATCAGCGAATCGGCACGCCAGGCGCTGGAGCAGGCTGACATCGGCGAATGGTTCCAGCGCCTTCCCTGGACGCGGGGCGACTCGCCCCTGCAGTGGGCGCCCGAGTACGAAGACTATCTTTTCGGGCAATGGGAGCGCGGCCGCTTCGACGACCACTGGCGCCAGCCCGAGCTGTATGCGGCAGGGCACTACGCCGCGTTCGAGGGCGTGGCCGTGCTGCTGATGTGCGGCTGGTGGGACCCGTACGCCCAGACCACCACCGACAACTATCTGGGCCTGTCGCAGCGCTCGCACGGCGACGTGCGCATGGTGCTGGGCCCCTGGACCCACGGCGAGCGCAGCGTGCCGTACGCGGGCGATGTGGACTTCGGGCCCGACGCGGTGCTCGACGGCACGCTGGCACCCGACTATGTGCAGATGCGGCTCGCCTGGTTCAACCACTGGCTGCGCGGACAACCCCTGCCCGAGGGGGAGGCCGATGCCGTGCGCTACTTCCGCATGGGCGGGGGATCGGGGCGGCGCACGCCCGAAGGCCGGCTCGATCACGGCGGGGCCTGGCGCCGTGCCGCCGACTGGCCTCTGCCGGGCACCACCCTGGCGCCGTGGTACCTCGCGCCGGGCGGGCTGCTGACCCGGGCCGTGCCGGAGCGGGCGGATGAGGCGACCTTCCGCTTCGACCCCGCGAACCCCGTGCCCACCATCGGCGGCTCGGTCACCTCCGGGGAGCCCCTGATGGTGGCCGGCGCCTACGACCAGTGCACGCATGGCGGCGTGTTCGGCGCGCGGGCGCCGTTCGGGCCGCTGGCCGGACGGGACGACGTGCTGGTGTTCCAGACGCCGCCGCTCGAGTGCGACGTGGAGGTCACCGGCCCCGTGGTGATCGAGCTGTGGGTTTCGTCCACGGCACCCGACACCGACTTCACGGCCAAGCTGATCGACCAGTACCCGCCGAGCGAAGACCATCCCGAGGGGTATGCGATGAACCTGACCGACGGCATCCTGCGCTGCCGCTACCGCGACTCGTGGGAGCACCCCGGACTGATGGTGCCCGGGGAGGCCGTGCAGATCACGATCGAGCCCATGCCCACGTCCAACCTGTTCCGCCGGGGCCACCGGATCCGGCTCGACATTTCGAGCAGCAACTTTCCGCGGTTCGACGTCAATCCCAACACCGGTGCGCCCGAGGGAAGCGCGGGGCCCCGGGTGGTGGCGTTCAACACCGTGCACATGGGGCCGGGGCGCGCGTCCCGCGTGGTGTTGCCGATGCAGGCCGTGGGTGGGGCGCCTGCCGCGGGGGGCGGCACGGGCGGATGACGCTGGCCCGGCTGGGGGCGAAGGCGCTGTAGGGGAGAATGGCCGCCCGCCTTGACCATGGCAACGCGGGCCCTCTATGCTTGCCGTGCGAGCGCCTGCCGCGCGGCCGGGTGCCCTCCCGCCGTCCTGCGAAGAAGGCCGGCGCGTCGCCCGCAGTTCCCAAAGGCCACCCCGAAGAGAAAGCACCGCGCTCCCATGTCCTCTTTCCCCCCTGGCGACGCCCCGGCACCCCCCCTCCCGCACCCGCACACCTCCGTTTCCCCTTCCTTGCCCCCCGCCGCCGGCCCGCACCTGCAGCCGCGCGAGGTGACGCTGCTCAAGATCGGCCTGCGCGACTTCTCCCAGCTGGCCGCCCAGTTGCCGCCCGACCAGTCCCTGGCCTGGGTGGAGCGCATCCTGGCCTGCCTGCACGGCGTGCTGGCGCGCTACGGCGCCGAGGTGGACCACCTCACCGGCGATGCCGGGACGGTGGTTTTCGGGCTGGGGGCGCCCGCCGATGCGCCGGGCGCCGATCCGGCCAGGAGCGGTGGCCCTGACGACGACGTGCACCGCGCCGCCATGTGCGCCCTGGCCCTGCAGATGGCCACGCGCGATCTCAACGACGCCTTCCTACAAGACCGCCTGCCGTCCATCTACCTGGGCATCGGCATCGCCTGCGGCCCGGCCCTGGTGGGGGGCTTCGGCGGTGCGCCGGGCGTGCGCCAGTCGCCCGTGCTCTTGGGCGACGTGGTGGTCGAGGCCCAGCAACTGCGCACCTTCGCCCTGCGCGGGCAGGTGCTGGTCAGCGAGGCCGTGTACCAGCGCTGCTGGAGCATGGCCTCGGTGGCCCCGCCCATGCAGGTCTTCGTGAAAGGGCGCGATGAGCCGCTGTCCATGCGCGAACTGGTGGCGGTGCCCAGCCGCAAGCTCAAGGTGCCGCGCCAGGAGTTTCGCCGCAGCCACCGCGTGGAGGCGCGCCTGCCGTGCAGCTGGCAACTGGTGCAGGACGGCATGGTCATGCCCCATGCCGTGCCCTGCATCCTGCGCGACATGGGCTACCACGGCGCGCTGCTGGAGCTGAACGGCACCGTGCCGCTGCATGGCGAGCTGCGCCTGGCCTTCGACCTGCCGTTGGTGCACTACCCGGCCCGGGACGTGTACGCCCGTGTGGTCACTCTCAAGCCGGTGGGCGATCAGGTGCTGGCGGGGGTGGAGTTCACCGCAACCAGCGCGGAGTTCGATGCGCGCGTGCGGCGGTTCGTGCAGGGGATGGTGGCGGGTTGAGGGAGATCGCGCTTTCTTGGGCTGACCTTTGGGCTTTTTGAAACGAAGCTTTCTTCAGTGCGCCGCCAAGCAAACTGCGCTTTGCAGGACATTATTTCGCATTGAGGCGAATGCGGTTTTCCAAGCTCTGCATGATGGTTTGACCTATCTTGGTTATGAGCGTATGGACAACTCTCGCATAGCAAATAAGCACCGGCCGTCAGTCAATTTGGCATCCTCGAATTGGGAGCCGAAAGATGCCAAAAAATCAATTGGAAGCGGCTCATCGAATTCTCAGCAGTCAGATTTGACTTTGGGCGGTCTTCCAGGCTTTGTTGCACAAATCGCGATGCTGATGCCCGTAGACTGACTGCGTGACAGAGACGAAGAACAGGCAGCGGAGCAAGTACCGCACGACGAACTGGAAGGCGTACAACGCGGCGCTGAAAGCGCGAGGCTCGTTGACGATGTGGCTAGTGTCCTGTCCCGTTAATTCGCAGGCACGATAGCTGCATGGTTTCGGGCCATCCTTGAGGTGCCGCCATGCCCAATGCAACGACCCGAACAGAAATTGCGCTTAGTGAAGTGGAGCGCGCGGAACTGACGTCCATGGCGCGATCACGTTCGCTGCCAGCGGCGTTGTCGCTCAGGGCGCGCATCGTGCTGACTTGCGAAGGCACAGATAAAGCCAGCACCGCGGTTGCGCAGGCTCTGGGGATCAGTCGTAGCACTGTCACCAAGTGGCGCGGGCGCTATGCGCGCCATCGCATTGCAGGGCTTTACGACGAGTTGCGCCCGGGTCGCCCCCGCACGGTAGATGACGAGCGTGTTGCTGAGTTGATTACCAAGACGTTGCACACCAAGCCTGCTGATGGGGGTACCCACTGGAGCACCCGCACGCTGGCCGCCGATACGGGCATCAGCAAGAGCACGGTGGCGCGCTATCTGCAGACCTTCAACCTCAAGCCGCACCGGGCCGACAGCTTCAAGCTGTCGACCGATCCGCTGTTCATCGAGAAGCTGCGCGACGTTGTGGGGCTGTACCTGAACCCACCTGACAACGCGCTGGTGCTGTGCGTGGACGAGAAGAGCCAATGCCAAGCTTTGGAGCGTACGCAGCCGATGCTGCCAATGGGGTTTGGCTATGTCGAAGGTGTCACGCACGACTACGTGCGCCACGGCACCACCACCTTGTTCGCGGCCCTGAACGTGATGAATGGCCAAGTGATCGCGCAGTGCCGGCCCCGGCATCGTCATCAAGAGTTCCTTGCCTTCCTGCGCGCCATCGACAAGGCAGTGCCCGACGAACTGGATGTGCACTGCATAGCTGATAACTACGCCAGCCACAAGCATCCAAAGGTGCGCGCTTGGTTGGCCGAGCGGCCTCGCTGGCACATGCACTTCGTTCCGACCTATTCAAGCTGGCTCAATCAGGTCGAGCGCTTCTTCTCGATCATCACCACGCGGGCAATCCGCCGTGGCTCGTTCACCAGCGTGAAGGATCTGATCAACAAGATCGACACATTCATCGCGAATTACAACCAGTCCTGCCAGCCGTTTACTTGGACAGCTACAGCAGACTCCATCCTCGAAAAACTCGCCAGACTATGCGGGCGAATTAACGGGACAGGACACTAGATGAGGGCATGCAGTGGTTTGGCACGCCGACCGGCAGGCGTGGACGCAGCCGAACCTTCTCGGACGCAGCAATCCAGTTCTGCCTGAGCATCAAGTGCCTGTTCGGCCAGCCCTTGCGACAGGCGCTGGGCATGGTGCAGAGCCTGCTGCGGCTGGCAAAGCTGGACTGGCCGGTACCTGACTTCAGCACTGTTTGCCGGCGCCAAAAGACCTTGCAGGTCGAACTGAGCTACCAGCGAACCAACTCGCCGCTGCAGTTGCTGGTGGACAGCACCGGCATCAAGTTCCTGGGCGAAGGAGAGTGGAAACGCAAGAAGCATGGTGCTGAATACCGGCGCGAATGGCGCAAGGTCCATCTGGGCATCGACGCGCAGACGCTGGAAATACGCGCCATCGAGGTGACCAGCAACGCCATTGGGGATGCGCCGATGTTGCCCGGGTTGCTGGCTCAGATTCCCACTGACGAATCCATCGAAAGCGTCAGTGCCGATGGCGCCTACGACACGCGCGCCTGCCTGGACGCCATTGCCGAGCGGCACGCGATGGCGGTGATCCCGCCCCGCAAGAACGCCAGCCATTGGAAGAAGTCGAGTCCGGGCTCGGCGCATCGTAATGAGGCCATTCGGGCGTGCCAGCGCCTGGGTCGCGGCATTTGGAAGAAGTGGAGCGGCTACCACCGGCGCAGCCTTGTGGAGACGAAGATGCACTGCTTCAAGCGACTGGGCGAACGGGTGATCGCGCGCACGTTCGACCGCCAGGTTGTGGAGCTGCATGTCCGCGTGGCCTTGCTCAATCGGTTCAGTCAGATCGGCCGTCCTCACACCGTGTCGGTGACTGCTGTGGCATAGGTCCGTCTGGGGTTGGGGTCATGCCGTCTGCAATTCGATTTGTGCAACAGCGCCCTATTCCGGAAGTTCTCATTTTGCCGATGAGGGCTTAAAAATCATCCAAAGCGGATGACCCGACGTCATGGCTGTTTGGCGTAGACGAGGATCAATGTTTGAACTTTGGCATCACCGAACTGGCTTTGGGTCATATCTCCATTTGTTCAGCCAGCCCCACCAAGCTCTCCGCATGCCAGTCGTTCCCCGCCTGCGGTGACACATCCTTGGGCCTCGTCCTTCCAAACTCCCAAGGCCGCTCGATGTACGCCGTCCGCAGCCCGCATTCCCGCGCCGCCGCCAGGTCCTCGTGGTGGGCCGCCACCATCATCACCTGCCCCGGCGCCAGGTCGAACGTGCGGGTCACGCCCTGGTACACCGAGGGATCGGGCTTGTACGCGCGGAACACCTCGGCGCTCAGGATGCAGTCCCAGGGCAGGCCGGCGCGCTTGGCCATGTTCGTCAGCAGCCCGATGTTGCCATTGGAGAGCGTGGTGATCGTGTAGCGGCGCTTCAGGCGCTGCAGGCCCTCAACGCTGTCGGTCCAGGGGTCGAGCCGGTGCCACACGCGGTTCAGGTGCTGGCGCTCGGCCTCGGTCAGGTGCTGCAGGCCGAAGCGGGGCAGCAGGCCGTCCAGGATCAGGCGGTGCAGTTCGTCGATGCGGGTCCAGCCCAGTTCGCCGCTGCGCACGCGCTGCATGGCGGGCTGGTACCCCTCGCGCCAGGCCAGCGCGAAGGCGTCGGCGTCCACGTGCGGGTAGAGGGCCTGCACCTCGCGCACGATGCTGCCGTGCCAGTCCACCACGGTGCCGAAGATGTCGAAGGCCAGCACGCGCACGCCGTGCCAGGGTTGGTCGTTCATGGGGGCTCCTTGGAGGGGATGGATGCGAGGCGGCTCACCGGAGGGGCAGGCCGATGCAGCCGCAGCATAGCGGGGTGTGGGGCGATGCCCCCGGGCCTGCGGAGCACTGCGGGGCGTGATATGGTCTCCGGCCTGCGGGTTAACCCTGATCCGCCCCGCCGGCCATTTCTTCATGACCACGCCTTCCATTCCCTCCCCATCCCCCGACGCCCTGGCGGCCACACCTTCTCCCGCCGCCCCCGCCAGGGACGATCGCACGCTGCTGCGCGCCGTGCTGGCGCTGGGCCTGGGCGGGTTTTCCATCGGCACCGGCGAGTTCGTCATCATGGGCCTGCTACCCGAGGTGGCGCGCGACATCGGCGTGAGCATCCCGCAGGCGGGCCATGTCATCAGCGCCTACGCGCTGGGCGTGGTGATCGGCGCGCCGGTGCTGGCCGTGCTGGCGGCGGGCTGGGGCCGGCGGGCGTTGCTGATCGCGCTGATGGGGGTGTATGCGCTGGGCAATTTCGCCTCGGCGATGGCGCCCGGGTATCTGTCGCTGAACGTGCTGCGCTTCGTGACGGGGCTGCCGCACGGCACGTATTTCGGCGTCGCGGCGCTGGTGGCGGCGTCGCTCGCGCCGCCGGGACGGCGCGCCCACGCGGTGGGGCTGGTGATGCTCGGGCTGACCGGGGCCACCCTGCTGGGGGTGCCGATCGCGGCGTGGCTGGGGCAGGTGTTCGGCTGGCGCGCGGCGTTCGTCTTCGTAGGGCTGATCGCGGTGGCGGCCATGGCCATGGTGCGCCGGGGCGTGCCCTACCAGCCGCCGGCCGAAGGTGCCAGCCCCTGGCGCGAGCTGGGCGCCCTGCGGCGCAAGCAGGTCTGGCTCACGCTGGGCATCGGGGCGATCGGCTTCGGCGGCATGTTCTCGGTGTTCAGCTACATCAAGCCCACGCTGACCGAGGTGGCCGGGCTGCCGCTGGCCGGCGTGCCGCTGGTGCTGGCGCTGTTCGGCGCGGGCATGGTGGCGGGCAACCTGGTGGGCGCACGCCTGGCGGACAAGTCGCTGATGCGCACGATCGGCGGGCTGCTGCTGTGGTCCATCGTGGTGCTGGGCGGCTTTGTGTTCGCGGCGCACCATGTGGTGACGGCGGCCGCGGCGACGTTCCTGCTGGGCACGATCGTCGCCATCGGCCCGGCACTGCAGATCCGGCTGATGGACGTAGCCGGCGAGGCGCAGACCCTGGCCGCGGCCCTCAACCACTCGGCCTTCAACTGCGCCAACGCGCTGGGCGCCTGGCTGGGCGGCGTGGCGATCACGGCCGGGCTGGGCTGGACCTCCACCGGCTGGGTGGGCGTGCTGCTGGCGCTGGGCGGGCTGGCGGTGTTCGGGTGGTCTCTGGCGGCGGACCGCGCCGGGCGCGCGGCGGGCTGAGGCCCTCAGAATGTGCCCAATGCCTTTTGGGAGATCGCTCCAACCCGAAGGGCCAGCGCCTTTTCGGGCGTTGTGCGGCGTTGCGGCGCTGGCCAATAGCCCGCGCTATTGGCGGCGCACCGCGCCTTGCATCCCCTCCCGAAAAGACACTGGCGCGACTCCAAAAAGACATGGAACACGTTCTCAGGCCACGGGCGCGGCGCGGGAGCGCCGCCAGTGGCCGATGCCCGACATCACCATCACGCAGCACACGATCCATGCCCCGCCGGTGAGCCAGCCGGCGAGCACATCGCTGGCAAAGTGCACCTGCAGCACCACGCGGCTCCAGCCCACGGTGAACACGGTGGCCACCGCCAGCAGCACGGCCGGCAGGTGCCAGCGTGCGGGCAGCAGGCGCAGCGCCAGATAGACCAGCATGCCGTAGGCCACCAGCGAGCTGCTGCTGTGCCCGCTCGGAAAGCTGAAGCCGTCGGCCATGGCGATCTCGTGCGTGTGCACCGGCCGCACGCGTTCGAAGGTGTGCTTGAAGCCGCGCGTGAGCAGCCCGTTGCCGGCCAGTGCCGCCGTCCAGCCCAGGGCCAGCAGGCGGTAGCGGCGCAGCCAGAGGGCGGCGGCCACCGCCACGGCCAGCACCGTCAGCACGGCGGTGTCGCCGGCGTGGGTCAGGTTCGCGAACAGGGTGAGCGTGGCCACGCTGGCGGTGGCGCGCAGCGTGGCGGCCAGGGTGTCGTCGAACAGCGCCCACGCGGTGGGCGCGGCCCATTCCGCGGCGATGGCGGCCAGCGCCTGCGCGCACGCCAGCAGCAGCAGGGCAGCCACGCACAGGGTGGCCAGTAGCCGCGCGCTGGCGTTTTGCGGCGCGCCCCAGCGCTCGGCCCAGGGGGCGACCCACCGGGCCCCGTGCGTGTGCAGCGGCCCGTTGGCCGCCCAGGCCGCAGCGGCGGCCACCAACGCGATGACCAGGCCCCCGGTCCAGACGGTCAGGGGGTGCGATCCGGCCCACAGGGCCATGGCCTGGACGTCCATCATGCGCGCGCCTCCGGCGGGGCGGGCCGCGGGTTCGGGCGTGGCTGCGCAGGGCGGGCAGGGCAGGGATGGCGGCGGGGCAGTGGCATGGATCGCGCAGCAAGGGAGTGGATCAGGGCGGCAATGGTGGCAGGCGCGTGGCGAGCGGCCAATCCCATTTCCTGGCGATCCGTCGGGGTTTGCGGGCGGCGCCGAGGCGTGTCGGCCATGGCTGACAAGGGGTGCGCCTGCCTGCCGATGCCCCCCTGCCCGGGCCGTGTGCAGAATCGGGCGTCCTGCGGTGCGGGCACCGCCCCCCGAGCCCGATCGGATCCAGCCCTGCGCAGGGTGATACTCCCCTCGAAAGCCTTCCCGACATGCCATCCAACGACCTGCCAGCGTCCATGCCAAAGGGCCGTGGCCCGATCCATCTGGTGGTGCCCCACCGGCCCGGTGCCGACCATGGCCAGCTGCGAGCCCGCCTCGAGGGCCTGGCACCCCTGCAAAGCAACGCTGTGCAATGGCACGTGCCCGCGCAGCGCGCCGGCATCGTCCAGGCGGCCGAAGAGGCCGCGCTCGCCGCCCAGGCCGACGGCGGCCTGGTGGTGGCCGCGGGCGGGGACGGCACCATCAACGCCGTGGCCACCGCCGCCTGGAAGCACCAGGTGCGCATGGGCGTCATTCCGGTGGGCACCTTCAACTATTTCGCGCGCGAGCAGAGCCTGTCGCTCGACCCCGAGCAGGCGGCCAACGACATCCTGGCCGCCATGGACTCGGGCGACGCACGGCCGGTGAGCGTGGGCTTCGTCAACGACCGCATGTTCCTCGTCAACGCCAGCGTGGGGCTGTACCCGCGCCTGCTGGAGGAGCGCGAGCTGGCCTCGCGCCGCTTCGGCCGCTCGCGCTGGGTGGCCATCGTGTCGGCGGTGTGGAGCTTCTTCCGTCCGGCCTCGGCGCGCCGCTGGCGCGTGGCGCTGCGCCAGCACCGGGTGGCCGATCCCACGCGCGAAGAGTTCTTCGCCTCCACGTTGTTCGTCGGCAACAACCCCCTGCAACTGGAACGCCTGGGCATTCCGCAGGCCCAGGACGTGGCCGACGGCGACCGCCTGGCGGTGCTGCTGCTCAAGCCCCAGAGCCGCGCTGCCACCGCGCGCACCGTGTGGAATGCCGCCGTGGGCCAACTGGCGCGCGACGAGGCCGTCATCAGCCTGGCCTGCGCCGAGATGGTCGTGGAGCCCACTTGGCGGCCGCACCGCGTGAAGGTGGCCTTCGACGGCGAGCGCGAATGGATGGCGCCTCCGCTGCGTTTTCGGGTGGAAGAGCGCCCGCTGTGGCTGGTGGCCCCCACCGCCACGGCGCGCGACGACGATCCCGCCGCCGAGGGTGCCGTGCCCGTGGCCGCTCCGCCCCCCACCGCCGTCCCGGAGGGCGCCCCGGTGGCCGTGCCCGGCCTGGCGACCGGCTGAGCCGCCCGCCCCGAAGGCCGCCCATGAGCGTTCTCATGCACCTGTCGGACCTGCACTTCGGTGCGCACGATCCGCGCGTGTGCGCGGCGGTGGCCCGGCTGGTCAAGACGCTGGACGTGTCGCTGCTGGTGGTGTCGGGTGACCTCACGCAGCGCGCCACGGCCGAGCAGTTCGCGCAGGCACACGCGTTCATCGCCGGGCTGGGGGTGCCGCGCCTGCTGGTCATGCCCGGCAACCACGACGTGCCGCTGTTCGCCTGGTGGGAGCGGCTGGGCCGGGCCTACCGCCGCTACGAGCGCTGGTGGGGGTGCGACCTGGAGCCCGTGTGCGACGTGGACGGCTTCCTGGCCGTGGGGGTCAACACCACGCGCCCCTGGCGGCACGAGCGCGGCAGCCTGTCGCATGCCCAGATCGACGCGGTGGCGCAGCGCCTGGCCGCGGCCCCGCGCGACCGGTGGCGCATCGTGGTCACGCACCACCCGCTGGTGGTGCACCCCACGAGCGACACCGAACACCGGCCCCACCGCGCGGGCGAGGCCCTGGCGCGCTGGCGGGAGGCGGGTGCGCAACTGCTGCTGTCCGGCCATGCGCACGAACCGGGCCTGGCCGAGGTGCTGCCCGGCCTGTGGGCGGCCCGGGCGGGCACGGCCGTGTCGGTGCGCCTGCGCGCCCATGCGCCCAACAGCCTGGTGACGCTGGAGCACCCGGTGCCCGAGCGGTCCGGCACCGAGGCGCTGCCCGCGCACCACCGGCTGACGCGCTGGGACTACGACGCGCGGCTGCAGGCTTTTTTGCCGCTGCCGCCCCGGGACCTCGGGAGCGCCGCAACGTAGCGCCGGCATGGCAAGATCCAGGGCGTTGCCGTCGTCCTGAATTGCCCCATGCTGATCAATTGCGTTGCCTACCAAAACGGTGCCAAGCTGGCCGATATCTCGGTCGACCACATCAGCGATTACGTCTCCCTGCCGGGCTGCTTCGTCTGGGTGGCCCTGGCCGATGCCACGCCGCAGGAACTTGAAGAGATGCAGCAGGAGTTCGGCCTGCACGAACTCGCCGTGGAGGACGCCCAGCACGGCCACCAGCGCCCCAAGATCGAGGAATACGGCAATTCGCTGTTCGCCGTGCTGCACCTGGTCGAGCCCGACCCGGAGCAGGGCGGCATCAACGTGGGCGAGGTCGATGTCTTCGTGGGCAGCAACTACGTGCTGTCGGTGCGCAACCGCAGCAAGCTCGGGTTCCTGGGCGTGCGCGAGCGCTGCGAGCGCCAGCCCGAACTGCTGCGCACCGGGTCGGGCTTCGTGCTGTATGCCCTGCTGGACGCGGTGGTGGATCGCTACTTTCCGGTGATCGACGCGCTGGAGGTGGAGCTGGAGCAGATCGAGCAGCAGATCTTCACCAAGGGCGCGCCGCACAACAACATCCAGCGCCTTTACGAACTCAAGCGCCACGCCATGGTGCTCAAGCGGGCGGTGGCGCCGCTGATGGAGGGGGTGGGCAAGCTGCACGGCGGGCGCGTGCCCCAGGTGTGCATGGGCTCGCAGGATTATTTCCGGGACGTGCTCGACCACCTGAGCCGCATCAACGGCTCGATCGACGCCATGCGCGACACCATCGGCACGGCCATCCAGGTGAACCTGTCCATGGTGACGATCGAGGAGAACGAGATCACCAAGCGCCTGGCGGCCTGGGCCAGCATCTTCGCGGTCTGCACCGCGTTCGCCGGCATCTGGGGCATGAACTTCGAGGGCATGCCCGAGCTGAAGTGGACCTACGGCTACCCGGCGGCGCTGGTGCTCATCCTGAGCGTGTGCGGCTACCTGTACTACCGCTTCCGGCGGGCGGGCTGGCTCTGAGCCGCGGGTTGGTGAACGCGTGCCGGCGGCGGCCGGCCGCGGGGCATCCGGTGGCGCGCCGTGCCGGACGCGCGGGTGTTGTCAAACGGATCGCTCCTGGGTCGCTGCCCATTGGTCAAATCGCAGCAAGATGGTACAAAAGCCGGGGAGGGAGAAATCTCTGGCGGCGACACGGCAACAAGAACCACGGCGTTCCTTCATGCAACACCTTTTCCTGACCCGCGCACTGTGCCGACTGGCACTGGCCTGGCTCTGCTGCGCTCCCCTGGCAGGGCACGCCCAGAGCCCCCCGGCCGCCGGCGGACCGGGCGCATCGGCCCCGGCCCCGACCCCCGCGCCGTTCATGCTGCGCGTGGTCGGCAGCCTGGGCGCCCTGTCGCAGTACACGCAGCGCGAGGCGCCGTTCTGGACGCAGGAACTCGCCCGGCTCAGCAACGGCCGGTTCTCTTCCACCATCGTGCCGTTCGATCGCGCGGGCGTGCCGGGCATGGAGATGCTGCGACTGGTCGAGCTGGGCGTGGTGCCCTTCGGCACCGTGCTGATGAGCTCCCTGACCGCGCAGTACCCGCAGTACACGGCGCCCGATCTGCCGGGCCTCAGTCCCGACATCGCCAGCCTGCGCACCACGGTCGCCGCGTTTCGCCCCTATCTGGAGGCGTCGCTGCGCCAGGAGCGCAACATGGAGATGCTGGCCATCTACGTCTATCCGGCCCAGGTGATCTTCTGCAAGAACGCCATGACGGGCCTGGCCGACCTGTCCGGCCGGCGCATCCGCGTGGCCTCGGCCTCGCAGGCGGACTTCATCAGCGCGGTGGGCGGTATTCCGGTGCACACGGGCTTCGGCCAGATGGTGGCCAGCCTCAAGGCCGGCGACAGCGAATGCGCCGTGACCGGCACCATGTCGGGCAACACCATGGGGTTGTACGAGGTGACCCAGTACGTCTATCCCATGCCGCTCACCTGGGGCCTGTCGATCTTCGGGGCCAACCGCGATGTGTGGAACTCGCTGCCCCCCGACCTGCGCACCCTGCTGCAGCGCGAGGTGCCCCGCCTGGAGGCCGCCATCTGGGCCGATGCCGAGCGCGAGACGACCGAGGGGCTCGCGTGCAACACGGGCCGGCCCACCTGCGTGAAGGGCGCCAAGGGGGCCATGGTGGTGGTGCCGGTGTCGGCGGCCGACGATGCGCGGCGCGTGGAGATCCTGCGCACCACCGTGCTGGCGAACTGGCAGCGGCGCTGCGGCCCCGCCTGCGTGGATCTCTGGAACCGCACCGTCGGCCCTGCGCGCGGCATCACCGCCCCCCGGGCCCCGTGATGCCGTCCATTTCCAGGCGCATCCGCATCGCCGTCGGCAGTGTCGTGGCCGTGTTTCTGCTGGCCCTGGCCGGGGCGGCGGCATGGCTGGTGTGGAGCACGCGGCACTCCGCGCTGGCCGAGAGCGAGGCGCAGGTCACGCGCTTTGCCACCGGCGCCGAGGCTGCGGTCAACCGGTCGCTGCTCGGCCTGGATGTGCTGCTGGCCAGCACCGCCGACCTGATGGCGATGCGCGAGCAGGTGCACGAATCCCGCGATCCCGGCGCGGTGAGCCAGCTGCTGCGCGCGGCCGCGCGCCAGAACCTCATGGTGCGCTACGTGGCCCTGCTGGACGGGCAGCGCAAGGTGGTCGCCTCCTCGGATACGGCCGGCGGGCGCGTGGGGATGGAGCTGCCCTCGGGTTTCTTCGAAGAGGTCATGGGCCAGCCTGTGCCCACGCTGGCGATCAGCGTGCCGACCATCAGCTTCGCCAGTTCCGAGCGCGTGCTGTACGTGGCCCGCCACATGCGCGCGCTGAACGGCGAGCGTTTGATCGCCGTGGCCCAGGTGCCCACCAGCATGCTGGTGTCGGTGCTCACGCAGGCGGTGGACATTTCCGGGCTGGAGGTCACGCTGGAGCGCGGGCAGGGGCAGATGCTGCTGGGGTTCTCGGGCCGGGGCGATGCGCGCCACCGTACGCGGGTGCATCCCCTCAGCGAGGTCGGCGTGCCCATCAGCGCCTGGGGCCAGGGCGCGCGCATCACCGGCGTGTCGTCGCTGGTGGTGGCGCGGCCCATCCTGTACCCGGATTTCTGGATCTCGGCCAGCCTGCCCGAAGCGGCGGCGCTGTCGGCCTGGCGCAGCGAGCGCACGGCCATCGTGCTCGTGGCGCTGTTCTTTGGCGTGACCGTGGCCGTGGCGGGCCTGTTCACCATCGCCTACCTCACGCGCATGAACCGCGCGCGCATGGCGCTGGCCAGTTCCAAGTCCACGCTCGACCAGGCGCTGGGTTCCATGGTCACCGGCTTCGTGCTGCTGGGCCGCGACCTGGAAGTGCTGCAGTGGAACCGCCGCTTCGAGGACATGTTTCCCTGGCTGCGCGGCGTGATGACCAATGGCCTGCCGTTCCGCGCGCTGCTGGAGGCGACGGTGCTGCACCACCTGCCCGAGGCCAGCGAGCGGCAGCGCCGCGAATGGGTCGACCAGCGCCTGGCGCTGCAGCGCCACCCGCACGGCACGCACGAGCAGATGCTGCCCAACGGCCACTTCATCCAGATCACCGAGCGCGCCACGCCCGAGGGCGGTCTGATGATCTCCTACCACGACGTGACCGACCTGCGCCTGGCCAGCGCCGAGATCGAGAACCTCGCCTTCTACGACCTGCTGACCGGCCTGCCCAACCGGCGCCTGCTGCTGGACCGGCTCAACCAGGCCGCCGCCACGGCGGCGCGCTCGCGGGAGCTGGGGGCGCTGCTGTTCCTCGACCTGGACCATTTCAAGACCCTCAACGACACGCAGGGCCACGAAGTGGGCGACCTGCTGCTGCAGCAGGTGGCGGTGCGCCTGAAGGATTGCGTGCGCACCACCGACACCGTGGCGCGGCTGGGCGGCGACGAGTTCGTGGTCATGCTGTGCGACCTGGCGCGCGACCCGCAGGAGGCCGCCACGCTGGCGCGGCGCATCGGCGAAAAGATCCTGCTGGCGCTCAGCAAGCCCTACCAGTTGCGGGCGCAGACGCACCACAGCAATTGCAGCATTGGCGCCACCGTGTTCGGCGACTCGCGGCAGTCGGCGGCCGAGCTGCTCAAGCAGGCCGACATCGCCATGTACCAGGTCAAGGCCCGGCGCGGCCACGGCCTGTGCTTTTTCGATCCGCAGATGCAGGTGGTCATCACCCAGCGCGCGCAGCTCGAAGTGGACCTGCAGGTCGCCATCCAGCAGGGCCAGTTCGTGCTGCACTACCAGCCGCAGTTCACCTTGCCCGGCACCATGGTGGGCGTGGAGGCGCTACTGCGCTGGCAGCACCCCGAGCGCGGCCTGGTGGCCCCCGGCCACTTCATCGCGGTGGCCGAGGAGAGCGAGCTGATCGTGCCCATCGGCATGTGGGTGCTGCGCACGGCCTGCGAGCAGCTGGCCGAATGGCAGCGCGATCCGCGCCTGCGCAACGTGCACGTGTCGGTGAACGTGAGCGCACGGCAGTTCCGCCACCCCGACTTCGTGGCGGGCGTGGTCGAGGTGATCCAGGAGACCGGCATCCGCCCGCACCTGCTGGAACTGGAACTGACCGAATCGCTGGTGCTGGACAACGTGGAAGACTCGGTCGCCAAGATGCACCTGCTGCGCACCAAGGGCGTGCGGTTCTCGGTGGACGATTTCGGCACCGGCTATTCGTCGCTGGCCTACCTCACGCGGCTGCCGCTGCACCAGCTCAAGATCGACCAGTCGTTCGTGCGCAACCTGGGCGTGCGTCCCACCGACGACGTGATCGTGCAGACCATCATCGGCATGGCGCGCAACCTGGAGCTGCAGGTGATCGCGGAAGGCGTGGAGACCGCCGAGCAAAAGGACTTCCTGGCGCTGCACGGCTGCGACCTGTACCAGGGCTACCTCTTCGCACGCCCCCTGCCGGTCGAGGAACTGGTGGAGCGCTTTGCCGGCACCGCCGCGCCGAGCGCGCCCCAGCCCGGGCCGCTCTGAGCCGCTCTGACCGGCGGCGCCTGTGCTTCGGGCCGGCCGCGTCAGCGAACCAGTCCACGGGCGGATTGTTGGTTTGCTATATTTTTAATAGCGACATGCCCTAGTATCGATTGCGCTGGAGGCCGTTTTGCCTCAGAGGGCCGGTTAGGCCTTGTGGGGCCGGGACGAGGCGACGATGCCGCCCACGATCAGCAGGAACGCCGCCGCGTGGTAGGGGCGCGGCGTCTCGCCCAGGAATATCGCCGACATCACGGCGGCGAAGAGCGGCGTGAGGTTGATGAAGAACCCTGCCACCGCCGGGCCCGCGCGCTGCACGCCCACGCCCCAGCACCGGTAGGCCAGGATGGCCGGCCCGAGCGCGATGAAGGCCAGCGCCGCGGCCAGCGGCCAGCCCCATTCGATGTGCGTGTGGCCCAGCGCCCATTCGCCGCTGGCGAAGGCGCCCGACCAGGCCAGGCCGAACACCATCTGCGCCATCAGGAACGCTGCCCAGTCCGAGCGCACCGTGGCCGGCTCGTGCGTGCGCGACAGCAGCCAGCTGTAGAACGCCCAGGAGATCGTCGCCAGCACCATGAACAGATCGCCGGGCACCAGGCGCAGCGCGAGCAACTGGCCCCACTCGCCCCGGCTCAGCACCAGCAGCACCCCGGCCATGGACAGCACCGCGCCGATCAGCTGCGGGCGCCGCACGGGCGCGCCGAAGCACAGTGCGCCCACTGTCAGCATCCACAGCGGCAGGCTGGAGCCCACGAGCGTCACGTTCAGCGGCGTGGAGGTCTGCAGCGCCATGTACTGCAGCGCGTTGTAGCAGCCGATGCCCAGCAGCCCGAGCGCCGCATAGCGCCGCCAGTGCGGCCACAGCGGGCTTTGCGGCCCCAGCACGCGGAACGCCAGCGGCAGCAGCACCAGGAACGCCAGCGCCCAGCGCATGAAGTTCAGCGTGACGGGCGGCACCAGCGTGTGGACCAGCCGGCCCACCACCGCGTTGCCGGCCCACAGCAGCGGCGCGGTGGCCAGCAGGGCGATCGTGCCCGGGGTGAGTCGTTGCGTCATGGGCGAGGACTGTAGCGCCTCGCTCCGGCAGGCCGCGGCAAAACATGGCAGGATTCACCCGCTTTCCGTCAGCCGGTCGCCCGCTTTTCGTTCTCTCGTTCCTTCCCCCTTCTCAGCTTGCAGGAGTGTTTCCCATGAGCCTTGCCGTCCAGATCCGCCAGCATGGCGGCCCCGAAGAACTCCATGTCGTCGATGTGGCCGTCGGCGACCCCGGCCCGGGCGAGATCCGCATCCGCCACCATGCGGTGGGCCTGAACTTCATCGACGTGTACCACCGCACGGGCCTGTACCCGCTGCCCATGCCGGCCACCATCGGCATGGAGGGCGCAGGCATCGTCGAAGCCGTGGGCGAGGGAGTCACGCACCTGAAGGCCGGCGACCGCGCGGCCTACGCCAGCAACCCGCCCGGCAGCTACTCCGAAGTGCGCGTGATGCCCGCCAAGACCGTTTGCAAGCTCCCCGACGCCATCGGCTTCGAGACCGGCGCGGCCATGATGCTCAAGGGCCTCACGGCGCAGTACCTGCTCAAGAAGACGCTGCCCGCCGAGGGCCTGCAGTCCGGCGACCACGTGCTCTTTCACGCGGCCGCCGGCGGCGTGGGCCTGATCGCCTGCCAGTGGGCCAAGGCCCTGGGCCTGCAGCTCATCGGCACGGCCGGCAGCGACGAAAAATGCCGCCTCGCGCTCGCCAACGGCGCGGCGCACGCCATCAACTACCGCACCGAGGACTTCGCCGCGCGCGTGAAGGACATCACCGGCGGCAAGGGCGTGAAGGTGGTGTACGACTCCGTGGGCAAGGACACCTGGGAGAAGTCGCTCGAATGCCTGCGTCCCTTCGGCCTCATGGCCACCTTCGGCAATGCCTCGGGCCCGGCGCCGGCATTCCCGCCCGGTGTGCTGGGCGCCAAGGGTTCGCTGTACGTCACGCGGCAGACGCTCTTCACCCACATCGCCACGCGTGAGGCCACGCAGGCCATGGCGGACGACCTGTTCGCGGTGGTGCAAAGCGGCGCAGTCAAGATCCACATCGAGCAGCGCTACCCCCTGCGCGACGTGCAGCAGGCGCACCGCGACCTGGAGGCCCGCAAGACCACGGGCTGCACCATCCTCACCCTCGAATGAGCGGGCAACCCGTGCCGGGCTGGGTGCCCGCCGCGCGCCGCCAGGCGCAGCAGCCCCCCGCCGCGCCGCGCCTGCCGTTCCTGGTGGCCGGGCATGCCGTGGGCTCGGTGGCCGAGGGCGTTCTGGATGAAATCGCCCTCACGCCGGGAGATTCTTTGCCTTGGTTGCTATTAAAAAAGGAGCATCTCGGTGCGCCTGCATGGCACCTCGATGCCCCGGCGGGCGACGCGACCGCCGCCCTGGCGGCCCTGGCGCAGGCGCTGCGCCAGGCCGGCCGCTGCGGGGCCTGGCGCGACGAGCAACTCGCCGTGCGCAACGCCGCCGGCGAGCGCATCGGCACCGTGGAGCGCGGCGCCGTGCGCCCCTTGGGGCTCGCCACCCAGGCCGTGCACCTGGTGGGCAGCGCGCCGGGGGGCTGCCTGTGGGTGCAGCAACGCGCCTTCGACAAACCCACCCACCCTGGAAAGTGGGACACGCTCATGGGCGGCATGGTCAGCGCCGCCGACACGCTGGACGCGGCCCTGGAGCGGGAAACCTGGGAAGAGGCGGGCCTGCGCACCAGCGCGCTGCACGGCATGGTGCACGGCGGCCACGTGGACTTCGCCCGGCCCAGCAGCGACGGCGAAGGCGTGGGCTACATGGTCGAGCGCATCGATTGGTTCCACGCCACCGTGCCCGAGGGCCTGGTGCCCGAGAACCAGGACGGCGAGGTGGAACGGTTCGAACTGCTGGAGACGGCCGAAGTGCACGCACGGCTGGAGCGCGGCGAGTTCACGCCGGAGGCGGCGCTGGTGCTGGCGGGGTTCTACGGCTGGTAGCGCGCGAGGGCCCTGGCAGGTCTCGCTTCGGTGCGCCGCAAGGCGTTTCGGGCTGGGGTGGGGGATTGAGGCCATCCGCTGGTCAGATCGGAAACACGGGCCCAGCCCCGTTTTCCAAGGAAATCACCATGCTCGGTCTCGGTCACATCAAGCGCAAACTCACCGGCGGCTCTTCGTCTTTGGAGCGGCCGGCATCGCCCCCCGCTTCGCCGCCGCGCACGTCGCCCCATCGGCACGCATCTCCCCACGGAATGCCGCCATCGCGGCAGACGGGGGCGGGGCCTGTGGCCGGGCAAATGGGGCAGCCGCGGATCGACCTCCAGGCACAGCGCAACAGGACTGCACGCCTGGATTGGAGCGTGGCTTCCCAACTCTACGATCACCGCGTCATTTCAGCCGAGAGGAACAAGATCGGGAGCCAAATGTTCGCGCAGGCGACTGGCAGCGAGACATTCGTTCCAGATCGCGCGGCCCTTGATAGAGCGGTCAAGGAGAACCTGACGGCGCGCGCCAATGCGAGCAACTGCTCGACCGAAGAGGTTTTCCGACGCACGGCGGCCGACCCGCATCTCAAAGCGGAATACGAGGCAGTGTGCGCAAAGATGAGCACCATCAACAACCAGGGGATCAGTTTCCATCGATTTGAAATGCTGCACATTGCCGCTGAGAATCTCGCGGCCCGCCAGCGGGCGGGGCAGCGGCAAAACCTGCAAGGAGGCGCTCACCAGCCGACCGCCAGCACTCCCGCATACCAATCGCAGCGCCTGCGCAGGCAGCGCGATGAAAGTCCGGCGCCCCGGCCCGGGACGTCGAGCGAAGGGGCTGGGCCCTCGCGCCCACAGGAAGCCATTCGCCGGCCGGGCAAAGAACCCGTGCAGCCCGAGGCCCCTTTGGAATCCTCCAGTCCGAATTCGCCTTCGGCGACCGGCTGGCGGGCCGCGACGTCCCGAAGGACACGGCCTGCATCACCGCCGCCCCCGGAATCCGTTGCCGCCCCGGTTCCTGCCTCGCCTGCCAGCGCCGGCGCGCCATCCGACGCGACCGGCCCGTCCGTGACGGCAGGGGAGGGGCCGAAGCTCAGCCGCAGCACCCAGTTCCAAGGCCGGCGCTTCAACGCGGAGTACGCAGCGGTCCGGCCGCAAGGTGGCGCCGAGCCGGCCGCTACGGTCGCCGGCGCTCGCCGGAAGGTCCAGTTTGCCGAGTACGCGGTGAGGGAAGGGATCGCTGAGAAAACGGATGGCACGAAAGGAAAGCCCGCACCGCTGCCCGGTGAGCTTCGGGACGGCAGTCTCTTGGAAATCAATCAGCAGATCCACAGAAATAAGTTCATGGAAAGCCAGGGCATGCTCCCGCCCGATGACGAAGACGATGCAGAGACATCCGCATCGTCAGAAGCGGACAGTCGCCGCACATCCGAACCCCTGACGCTGGAAAGTTTCGGTTTTTCGCTGGAGCAGGACAGCGATTCGGACACCATCTCCAACCACGGTCTGGCAGACGAAGAAGCCATGGAGGTCAGCGAAGAAGACCGGGCGACGATTGGATCGATGGGGGTCCGCATGTTCACCCGGCCGGGCGTAGGACGCTGATTGCCGATGCGATGCCCCGTGCATTGCTGAGTGAATCACGCCGCTGTAACAAGCACGTCTCGGTGAACGGGAGCGTGCGGCAGGTTCGCCCCCCGGCCTCGTGGCGGGCGTGGTCGAGGCGATCCAGCAGACCGGCATCCGCCACCACTTGCTGGCACTGACCGAATCGTTGGCGCTGGACAACGTGGAAGACTCGGTTGCCAAGAGGAACATGCTGCGCATCAATTTTCTAATGCTATTGTTTTTATAGCGATATGCCCTAGTATTTATTGCGGCGGAGGCCTTTTAGGCTCTTCATGCCTCCGGTTGGTGCGCAGCCGGTTCACGGCGGAGGCGGCGCTGGTGCTGGTGCGGTTTACTGGCCGCAGAAGTGAAGGCCAAGGCCAGTCGATTGCGTTTTGCAACGCACTGCTTCGGATGGTTTCGGCGCCCATCTGGCGCATGCCTAAAGTGGAGCCATGTTCCACACTGCACGCAAGGATTCCCATGTTCAACGGCATCACCCATAAATTAGGCATAGGTCGCAGCAAGTCCAGCGACACGCAGGCCCATCCGAAAGATGGGTTCAGGCAAATCCTCGGGGAGTTCGTCAGGAAAGACATCGCGCCATTCGCATGACGCTCCACCCGGAATGCCTTCTTCTCGTGCCCAATCGGGAGCCGCTGCGTCTGAGCAGGGCGCTCGCCGCCGCACGCAGATCGGTGGGGACTCGTCTTCGGGCCGCCCACTCAGCGTCAAGGAGCAACGGCATCAGCAATTGATGGCGGATGCGGCCATGGTGGGGGGGCTCTATGCGCAGACCAGCCACACGCCCAGACCGAAAACTGAAAAACCGCCAGCCTCTGTGCCTTCTCCGTCCTCGAGCTTCACGCGTCAGGAGTCTTTCGACCCCGACATGCAAACCATGATGTTCAACACGCCCGATGCGAAGGAGTTTTATCAGCACATGGTGAACCCTGGCGCGCAAGCCCAAAGCAGTGCGTCTGCCGACGCTGCCGCGCCACCGAGCGGTCGTGTTCTTGGACGCAGCGGGCCGATCCAGAACCGCGATTACAACGCTGGGCCGGCGCCTCAGCGTTAGGGCGCTGGCGCAAGCCGCTGGGAGCGGGTTTCGAAGGCTTGGCGATGCAAGTCTTATGACGTCGCTTCGGTCGAGTGCCTTGGCTCTGCACGGGGCGGACTTCTTGTCTGCCGCTCCCGGGCCACCGTCCGTACCAAGTCCCACGCGGCCTGGGCCACCGGCGCCAGCGCCCGGTTGCGGCGGTGGACGAGCACGATTTCGCGGTCCACGCGCGGGCGCAGCGGGCGCACGGCCACCCCGGGCAGGCCCTCTGGCGGCAAGGCCAGCGTGGGCACCACGGTGATGCCCAGGCCCGCGGCCAGCATGCGAAAGATCGTGGTCGGGTGGCCGACCTCCTGCGCCACGGTGGCGGCCACGCCCTGGGCAGAAAACGCCTGATCGATAAGGCGGCGGCTGCCCGAGGCATGGTCGAGCAAAACCAGCGGCTCGCCCGCCAGATCGGTCCAGCGCACGCTGCGCCGGCGCGCCAGCGGGTGGCTGGGCGGGCAGGCCACGCAAAAGGGCTCGGTGAGGATGGCCTCGCAGGTGAGTGCCTCGCGCTCGCCAGGGTCGATCACCACGCCGAAATCCACTTCGCCCGACAGCACGCTCGCCAGCACGTCGTTCTGGATGCGGTCCAGCAGCACGATCTGCAGGCCCGGAATCTCGCGCTGGCAGCGGGCGATGCAGTCGGGCATCAGGTGGGCCGAAAGTGTGGGGCTGCTGGCCACACGCACCCGGCCCCGCCGTTCGGACGCCATGCCGCGCACGTCCAGCAGCACCGCGTCCAGGTCTTCCAGCACGCGCTCCAGGCGGGCGGCGAGGCTGCGGCCCGCCTCGGTCAGCTCGACCTCGCGCGTGGTGCGGTTGAGCAGCTGCAGGCCCAGTTGCGCCTCCAGTTCGGTGATGCAGCGGCTCACCGCGGGTTGTGTGAGGCCGATCTGTTCGCCCGCGCGGCTGAAATGGCGTGTGGCGGCGACCGCGCGAAAGACATAAAGCTGGCGCAGCGTGACATTCATGATTTCCCATCATAAAACCATCAGATAAATCCATTTCTCTTTGGATCGCGCCCCGGGCCTAATGGCGGCCATCCGATTGCAAAGGTTCAGTGTTCCATGGCCCGCTCCCGTTTCCTTCCCGACAATTTCACCCTCGCGCTGCTCGCCACCGTGGCGCTGGCCAGCCTGCTGCCTGCCTCGGGGCGGGTGGCCCAGGGCTTCGAGCAGGCCACGCTGGCCGCGGTGGCACTGCTGTTCTTCCTGCACGGTGCCAAGCTGTCGCGCCAGGCCATCGTGGCCGGCCTGTCGCACTGGCGCCTGCACCTCGTGGTGGTGGCCTCCACCTTCGTGCTCTTTCCGCTCATCGGCTGGGCCCTGCGGCCGGTGCTGCAGCCGCTGGTCACGCCCGAGCTGTACCTGGGCGTGCTCTTCCTGTGCGTGCTGCCGGCGACCGTGCAGTCGGCCATCGCCTTCACCGCCATGGCGCGCGGCAACATGCCTGCCGCCGTGTGCGCGGCATCGGGCTCGACGCTGCTGGGCATCGTGATCACGCCGCTGCTGGTGGGCTGGCTGCTGCCGGGCGTTCCCATGGCGCATGGCGCGGGCGGCGCAGCGGGTGGGGGCACGCACGATCTGCTGGCCAGCATTGGGCGCATCACGCTGCAATTGTTCGTTCCCTTCCTGTCGGGCCATCTGCTGCGTCCGTGGATCAGCGGCTTCGTGCAGCGCCGTGCCGCGGTGCTCAAGTTCGTGGACCAGGGCTCGATCCTGCTGGTGGTCTATACGGCCTTCAGCGCGGCCGTGATCGAGGGGCTGTGGCGGCAGATTCCACTGCCGGCGCTGGCCGGTCTGCTGGTCGTGTGCGCGGTGATTCTGGCCATCGCCCTGGCGGCCACGACGTGGATCAGCCGGCGGTTCGGGTTTTCGAAAGAGGACGAGATCACCGTGGTGTTCTGCGGCTCCAAGAAAAGCCTGGCCAGCGGCGTGCCCATGGCCAAGGTGCTGTTCGCATCGCACGCGGTGGGGGCCATCGTGCTGCCGCTGATGGTGTTCCACCAGTTGCAGCTCATGGTGTGCGCCGTGCTCGCCCAGCGCTACGCCCGCCGACCCGAGGGCCTCGCCCCCGCGGATCGCATCGCTGCCCATGCGGCAGCGGCCCGCGCGGCCGAGGCGCCGCGGGTTCCGTAGGGGCGACGGAAGGGGCTGATGGAGGGCGTTGCGGGGCCGGGTGGCTGGCAGAGACGGCGCACCCCCGCTTCGCTTGGCGCGCAGCCGGTTCGCGCGGGTGGGGGCGATGGCGCCCGGGGCGTGCCATCTTGCCCTGTGCCCGCCGATGGCTGGGGGGCGTCCCTCCTCCCCCGACCCCATGCCCAGCCCCGTTCCTTCTGTTCCTTCGTCGTCCCGCCGGCCCCGTCCCGCCACTGCGCAGGAAGCCGCGACTTCCGTGGATCAACGCCCCGCGCAACGACCGCGCCTGACCGGTCCCTCGTCCCTGCCGAGGCAGGCCGGTCCGCCTCTGCCGCCGCGGCGTTCCGGGCCCGCGCTGCCGATGACGCCCGCCCGCACTGCGCTGTGGCGCTGGGCGCGAGCCCATGCGGATGCGCCGTTGCTGAACAATGCGCCCGCGCTGTCGCGCCTGGGCATCGAGCCCGCCCGCCTGCTGGCGCCCGCGCCCGATCGCCCCGGCGCGCCCACGCCCTCGGTCCTGCCCGGTGCCCTGTGCCTGCCCATGGGGTTGCCCCTCCCCGCGGCTCCCCGTGTCGCCCTGCCAGAGGGCGATGCGGCGGCCGTGCAGCGGCGGCAGGTGGTCGATTGGTTAAGCGAACTGCGTGGGGTGGTTGCCGGCCTGCACGGGGAAGGTGCCAGCCCGGACGACGAGCCCGATGCCATCCGCAAGCTGGCCATGCCGGCGGTGGTGGCCGCGCTCAATGCGGAGGACCCGCAACTGCGCCTGGTCTATGCGCACGTCAACGAGCCCAACGACCGGGGCGTGGTGCCCGACAACGAAGGCTTCGGCTCCGCGGAATGGACGCAGTTCCTGAAGGCTGCGCCGCCGGGGCGCTGGCGGGCCGTCCTGGACAACTCGGCCCACGACCTTGCGCTGGACGTGCGGATCGACGGGTTGCCGGGTCAGCCCGGCCGCCGTGGCTCGATCGTGCACCTGAGCCCGTCCTTGGCGGGGAACGCCGAGCCGCTCATCACGGCCGCCGAGATGGCGAGCCATCTGCACCTGCCGGACGATTGGCCGCTGGTGCTGCTGGACGTGCCAGCCCAGAAGAGCCTGCGCTCCTGCAGGATCTTTGCGCTGTCGATGGCCCTGAAGTGCCACCAGGATGCTTCCATGGATGCCCTGCATGACCAGCGCCTGCGCGGCGCGGCGCTGCCGTTCGACGCGGTGCCGGTCGAGGCCGAGTTGCTGCAGCCGGCCGAATACTCCAGCGACGACGAGAGCTTCGGCAGAGAAAGCGATGGTGACAGCGTGGCATCCTCGGATGCAGAATCCGATGCCGATTCTTCCTCGCGGCTGCGGCGGGACGCCGGCAAGCGCGGTGCGAGCGCCGTTGCGCAAGACCGGCACCTTGCGTCAGCCGACCCTGCCGTGCCTCCGAAGGGGCCGCGGACAGGCCTGTTGGGGCACTATGCCCTGGACGCAGCGGCCTGGGTCGGTCTGCCATTCATGAAGCACGCCCAGTCCCGCAACGAGGTGCTGGCCTATTTGGCCCGGAGCCCGATGAACCCATCGGATCCCTTGAACCGCAAGGGGCAAACGCTGGTGCAGCGCCACGATGCCCACCGGGTCGCTCGCTGGCCGCAAGCCGATGCGCGGCACTCCGGCCCGCTGATGCAAAGCGCATCGATCGAGCTCAAGCGCATCGCCTTCCTCGACAAGGCCTTGCAGCATGCCGC